>DASVES010000393.1:0-20375 GCA_036380435.1 Pyrinomonadaceae bacterium
TCCCTGACGGCGTCCCATAAGCCATATCCGAGTATCGGCAGTAAATATCAAACGGTGATGATCTGACTTCTTCGTTCCGGTGCGCCCGGCGAGGCTCGCCACGACGGCCGCCAACTCCATCGGCTCGACGGGCTTCGCCACATGCACCTGGAAGCCGGTGAGGAGCGCCCGCGTGTGGCAGTTTTACAGGTAGTGTTCTATGAAAGATTGGCACCCACTCGGACCCAAGTGGCGGCGGTCTCGACGGGTCTACCCTCGCCCCCCCGCTGCCGAGCAACCGCATCGTCATCGCGCAGTCGAAGACCACGCCGTCGAGCGTACAGCTCAGGTCGGAGTAGGTCCTGTGGGCGTCCCCTTAAAGTTTCCAGGAACGAACACCTTGGTGTTACTTCTGCCGTCTTTGCTACCTGAAAGATGCGGGAAATTATAGAGGTGCTCTGCATCAAAAACTGGATTACTACCGAATGCACCTTTACCGAAACGGCCGAATTTAGCGAGCTGTTCAGCGGCAAATTCTGGATCGCGTCCACGGTAATTCGCCTGATGATCATAATCTATGCGAATCAAGAGTAGAAAGTGAGCAACAAACAGGCGACGGCGAGTTTGCCATAGCAATGCACTTTCAGCCCTTGACTTGAGCGAACGCGCGAAGCGTTCTGTAGATCCATTCTTTGAATCAGCCAGTTGAATAAACTTTCCAGCGGCTGGCGAATCGTTGAGACAAAGCGATTGGAGAGCGTCGGCACGTTGGTTTCAGGTTCGTTGCGATGACGTTTGTATGATGCCACCAGAAATGACCCGCGCTCTTTGAACTCCGTTTCCGTGGCGGCGTGAAAATAAGCCTTGTCGGCGAACAATCCGCTGTTTGCGGGCATCAGCGGGTCAAGTTCGCGCAAGGCTGCTAAATCATGTTGCGAGGCTTTTGATAAGTGAATCTTCTCCGGCAACGGCAACTTCGCGCTTCGCCGCGCGGCAAGCACATGCAGCTTGACGCCCCTGTAATGCTGTTGTTTGGTGGCGCAAAAGCCTGTATCCGCTAATCCATGAGCGACTCTTGCGCGATTGGCGCGTGTGCCGCGCGCCAGCATCACGGGCATCGAGTCAATGAGTCGGTCATCATTGGGTTGAATTTGCCATCGGGCACTGGTTAAGAGTTCTTCAATGAGGAGTTCAAAGGCCGGGGCAAGCTCATTCAAGCGGCGGTTGAAGGCTTGATAGGCAGGCAAGGCAGGAAACCACACTCGCCAATGGTGACGGATGTAATCATAGATGCGCCGCCCGCTCGTGTGACCTTGGAGATGTCCAAACATGTAGATCGTCAAAAGCTCCTCGTCCGAGAATAGCGGCTGATGATTATTGCTCAAGCGTTGCTGTTTGAGGACGGGTTTCGTATCGTAGAGGCGGCAGATGAGCAGGTAGAGTGCGATAAGTTTAGTTTCCACAAAACCATCTTATCGCCTCTTGCTCATCTGCTTTTTCTATTCTTGATCCGCATAAGCTATACATGCATACCTCAGAAGAATGGGTCAAGGCGGCTCACTTTTCTCAAGTTCAACATCAGAGATATAATCCCATTCATGAAAGCGGCACGGGTACAGAAATGATTCTTCGTTTTCTTAAATATTCATTAATAACGCTACTGCTTTGTCTTGCATATGACCTCACTAACCCGTGTGTCGGTCAAGCTAAACATAATAACAAGAGACATGCACCCACCACCGCATTACAAAATCCGCCTGTAGGCCAAGGAATAAATGCCCCCAAACCCCCGGTAAAGAAAAAGACCCTCCTGACTACATTGCGCCTAAAAGGGCTGTCTGACGCAGAGTTGATTAAACTTGTCACAGAGCAGGGCGTTGAATTCTACTTAACAGGTGAAGATGAGCACGAGTTGCGCTCGGCGGGCGCTTCAGCAGCATTGATTGACGCTGTACGTAAGAATGTCAAAACGGATATTGACGGTGCGGGAAGAATAAGGATTCTCGCTGACTCCTCACTTAGCAACTACTTCGCTTATCGTAGAGGCCACCGATTTTATGTCGTGATGCCGGGAAAGAACTTTTCTAATTTAGAAAGCACGGTTTCGTCATCGCCCGAATTAGGGGCTATAGAAATGCAATGGCTACAACTGGACACGGATACGGTGTTCTCGTTGGCACTGCCGCAGGGAGTAATGGCGCGCGTCGAACAGAGCGGTGAGCAACTAGATGTAATCTTAGTGAGACGTATTTCTAAATAGAGAGTAATAGCCAGCCACTTCTAACGGCAATAGTTACAAAATATTAGTAGACTAAAACTAGATGTACATCATCTTGAAATGGCTAATTGCAAATAACAAAAAAATAAAAAATATTTCTGCTCGAATCAAATTGCTAGTTCAGCAAAAACAGCACCCCTACCCTTAGACAACTTGAGGCAAGTCCAAATCTAAAATTCTATTTCTGCTCAGTCTTCTTCGGCCTTCCAACTTTTCTTTCTTCTACTAACTTCAAATCCTTCTCTTTAATCAGATAATCTCGACCGAATTTAGTTGCTGGCAATCTTCCAGCCGTGACAAGTGCCTGAACTCTTCTAGGCGTGATTCCTAATCTTTCTGCTACTTGTTTGGTAGTTAAAAATTCCATAGGAAAATAGTTATAGAACTAAAGTAATTATTCGTCAAGAAGAAGAAAAAGATTGATATTTTATACTTTTAGGAGTATAAATAATCAAAAGGGGAACATAAGGGGGAAATAAGAAAAGGCCACTATTTCCAGTAGCCTTAACTTATTGATTTATTTAATGCACCCTGCATGACTCGAACGTGCGACCTTCCGATTTCAAAGCTCTACGGAAGAGTGCCCACAGCGTAAGGCGGTTTATCACCTTATGACCTTAACATCACGTTCGCCAACGACCTTCCACCCGTTTTTCGTCTTCCGCCAGACCAATTCCTGAATGATCTCTCCACGTAACACCTCCAGCCCGATGTCAATCAAATAAACTTTGCGAAAACGCATGGAGGCTCTGAGGGCGTTTCGGCTGTATCTGATCTCGGGCTCGCTCGTGCTGATGTGAACCTCCCGTGCCCGCGCAAAGAAGTTGATTTTTTCATCGCGGACGATGCTGCTCGACACATTTCGCAGACGGTAGAAGGTATCGAGCCTGGGCGCGTAAAAACTCATCTGCTTTTCTATGTCTTTAGCATTGGTCGCCGCTACCCAGTCACCCAACGCCGCGGTCAAAACTGCATCGTCGCTGCTTGCTCGGGCGCCCTTCTGCGGCGACTCCCCCTTTGTCGGAGTGCCAGTCCCGGCTCCGCCAATCCGATTAGCTGCACCTTCGCCCTGAGACGGGAGAATTGATGGCGCCTCGTAGCTGTTTGGGAAGCCTCCCATCCGTAGGACAATAGTCCAGGTTAAAGCAGCAGAGCCAAACATGATCGCGAGAAACAGACTGGCGTACTTAAGCGAGGAAACAGGTTTGCTTTGAAGAGGGGTCTCATTAACGGGGCCGAATGTCGCCGCAGGAATTCCATTTTTGAGGACTCGCTTGGAGTGAGCGTGCAGTCCGGTTTGTAAACCCTCCGGGGATGATATCGGTGAAACCGTTTCGGGGACATTAAAGTTATCGTCCGCAAGGCCGCCCTCCCCCGCGGGATCGGATTCGCGCAGCGCGTCCACAACCCTGCCAGCATGTTGAGACAACGCCGTGCGTGGTTCCACAGGAGGAACGCGCGAGACGCCAGGCGGTTCAGTCAACTCGGACTGTGATAAATCCCTCGGCGGTTCAGGCGATAACAGATCTCCCTCTAATTGAAGCGGGGTGTCACGTTGAGTATCAGATGTCAGAAGCCCTGGCGCGCTGGGCAGGTCGAGTATATCGTCAACCGACCCATCAGAATCTGCCCTCGAACTCTGTGATAGCAATTCTTCAGTTACTTTTGATGTGATTGGCCGTCCTGCCCCTCGCTCATTCACTGACGTTTGGGCGTCAATTGTTCTGGTAGAAGTTAGAATATTTACAGTGTCCGTCTCGCCCTTTGACCTCGCCCGATCCAGGGCCGTCATGCCGGTCCTGTCTCTGGCGCTTAAATTGGCGCCTTTGTTAATCAGGGCCAGCACAACGTCCAAATGGCCGAAAAAGGCAGCGAGGATTAAGGCTGTCATCCCATCGCCCCTTTGTGCATTTATGTCGGCCCCCTCGTCCAGCAAAAGCTGTACGGTTTCTAATTGCCCATTCGCCGCAGCGCGCATCAGGGCGGTATCTCCGTTACGGCCTTTTTCATTGATGTCCACGCCCTCAGCCAATAAAGACTGAACCACAGCCGTATGCCCGGTCGCTGCCGCCTGTAATATTGCCGGCACATTCATAAATCCGAACTCACTTAACCCGCGATTTTGATTCACCCGTGCGGAATAATAACGCTACTGGCGGTCTAACAGGACTGTAGATGATAATGACCGCTGACTACAGCAAGACTCAACCTTTAATTTGACGAATACTGTAATTCCACAGAAAGGTTCTTCTGTTCAAATTTTACTCACACTCTTCACGACAACCCGTGCCAGCCCTTACACGCAAGCAAGCACAGTCAATACATGCAAAGATATCTGTGCCTTGGAAGTTGGCACACTATAGGCACACAAAACAAGAAAGGGCAGCCGCGCGGCTACCCTTAACTTATTGACCTGATTAATGCACCCGGCACGACTCGAACGTGCGACCTTCTGATTCGTAGTCAGACGCTCTATCCAACTGAGCTACGGGTGCGTGGCGGTGGAAGTGGGAAAAAATATACGGGCGGTCAAGGTGTGTGTCAAGCGAGCGTAAGGCTGAGGAAGTTGGGCCGGTTGAGACTCACGCGAACGGGCGTTTGAGGGTGGGGGTCAGCGCGAGTAGTAGCCGGGGCGGGTGCGGGCGATGAGTTCGGCGCGGGAGACTTCGATGTTGATGGCGCGCCAGGCGCCGTCGCGCTTGCGCTCGCCGGCGGGCTGGTAGGTGATGGTATAGAGGGTGCGCATGTCGGCGGCGACCTCGGCGTAGAGGCGGCCCATGTCTTCGAGGCGTTGGATCACGTGCAGGCGTCCGCCCGTGCGGTTGGCCAACTCCTGGAGACGTGCACGGGCGGCCGTGTAGACGGCCACCTGCTGCGGCGTCGGGTCGTGGACGAGTCGCAGGTCGCCCGAGGGCAGCGCGAGCGGGTAGACGGTGACGCCCTGCCGGTCGGCCATGTCGAGCGCCGCGCGCAGGGCCGTGCTCGACTCCGGCTTGAGGATGGCGACCGACTGTGCGCCCGTGCCCGACGTGGCGGCGGAGACGCGGTCGGAGCGCTCCAGCTCGGAGTCCTTGCCGTCCGTGATGACGACGACGGCCTTGCGCCGGTTGCCCTCTTCGGCGAGCGCGGCGAGCGCGTGCCTGACGCCCTTGTAGAGAGAGGTCTGGCCGCGTCCTTCGGCCAGCTCGAGGATGGCGAAGCCGATCTTCTTGCGGTCGGTCGTAAACGACTGAAGGGTCTTGACCTTCTCGTTGAAGGAGACGACGGCGATGCGGTCGTCGGGCGCAAGCGCATCGACGAAGCGGACGGCCGCCTGCTTCAAGGTGGTGCGGAAGCTGAGGGTGGAGCCGGAGGTGTCGAGGAGGATGACGAGACTGAAGGGCGCGTTCGTGGGCTCGAAGCTGGTGATGTTCTGCCGGACGCCGTCCTCGTAGACGGCGAAGTCGCCGCGCGCGAGGTCGGTGACGGCGCGCCCGCGGCGGTCGGCGACGCCGACGTTGAGCAGCACGAGGTTCGACTCCACGCGCACCGTGTCGTCGTCCTGCGCGCGCGCGCGCGGCGCGGCGCCGAAAACGCAGGCGGCCAGCAGCAGGGCCGCCGCGCAGAGTAATCTCATCGAGATTTTGTGGAAGAAGCCTCGTGTTCCCATCGCGAGAAAATGTCTGATCGAAAACTCAGTATGCAAGGGCGCGCGCGCCGAACGCAAGCGGCAGACGACACCCAACACGCGACGCGGCCGACGCGCTTAAAAGGCGCCCCGGGCCGAAATAGCGGCGCAGTGTCGGCCCCTTACAGGCGTCTAACCGGCCAGAGAGTGTTTGGTGCTCGGGAGCGGGCGGGAGTTGCACGGAAGACAGGGCGGAGGGCGGAAGGATGAAGGGTGGAAGGATTGAGTGGACGCCTCAGTTAACGCCCTTACTCGACCTCTTCATCCCTCCGCCCTCCGCCCTTCATTTCACCTGCCAGCGATCTTGGCGACGCGGGAGCGCGCGCGGGTGCGTCGTGCGGGTGACGCGGCGGCCGACGCCTCGTCGTGCTGCGCCGCCGGGACGGGCGCGGGGAAGGGGACGGGCGCGGGCGGCGTCTTTTGCGTGCGCGCGCGGCGACGGGCCACGGCGCGCTCCTCGTCTACGGCCGCCGCGCGCTTGGCGCGGTCGATGCTCTTGCGCGGCACGAGCTGGTAGCGCAGCTCCATCTCCTGCGAGACCTTGTAGATGTGCTTCGGCTTCTGCCCGCGCTCGGCGCGGCGCAGCACCTCGGGCGTTTCGACCAGCTCGGCGCGGTCGTCCTTGTCAACCCAGATAAAAACCACTTCGGACATTTCTCTCTTAACCTCCAGACGAATTAACGCGCGCATCTCGACCGGCGTGACGAGCTTCGGCGCGCGCGCCGGCGCGTCGGCCGACGCGCCGGCCACTGACGCGCCGCGCGCGGACGCGGCTTCGCCGCCTCGACCTTCGCGCCGCGCGTCGTAGTAGTCAGTCACCTCGGCGTCCACCTCGGCGCGATGCGCGTCGTAGTAGAGCGCGAAGTCGTGACAGCGCGTGCGGTAGACGCAGTTGACCGAACAGACCAGAGCGTCTTTAAAGTGCCCGTAGCGGTTGCAGTAGAGTCTGAGACGCATCGTTGAAACACGCGCCGCGCGGCGGCGGTTGCCTGCCCGCGCGTCTTCCGGCGCTGGCCGAAGCCGCCGGGCGAGCGGGTCCGTTCGGGAGCAGGAGTAATTTAACACGGACGTGCCGCGCGTGCAACAAAAGATTGTCCGTGAAACAAGGGGCGGATATACGCGTCGGCCAGTTGGGTTTATAATCCGGCGCGCACGGGCGAGAAACTCACACGCCGACTTCCCACGGAAAAATCGAGCGCGCCCGCGCCGCCCGCTTAGAAAGCGTCTACTTAATAACGGCCCGTCGAACCTCACTTCGAAGGAGGCGCCTCACCGAATGTACAAACCCAATTTCTGTGCCGAGTGCGGCGAGCGTGTCGCGCGCAAGCGCTGGCGCGTGTGGACGAGCCGGCGCTTCTGTCCCGCGTGCGACGTGCGCGGGCGCACTCGGCGAATAACTGCGCCGCTCGCCCTCGGAGCCTGTCTGGTCGTCTGTGGATTCGTGCTCGGGCGCGCCGGGCGACCCGCCCCGCCGCCCCTCGTCGTGGTGCGCGGAGGGGCGGCGACAGGAGAGATCGCGTCGCGAGACGCGAGTGGAGGTAGTCCAACGGATGAAGGCGGGGCTGGCCGGCCGGCGCCGGGTTACGGGGCCGACGGGACGGCGTCGGAGCGCCCGACCGACCCGCTGGAAGTGGTCTCCATCTGCGGGGCGCGCACGAAGAAGGGGACGCCCTGCTCGCGGCGCGTGCGCGGCAGCGGGCGCTGCTGGCAGCACCGCGGCAAACCGGCCGTGCTGCCGCCGCAAAAATTAATCGTGCCGGGTTGAAGGTTGGATATTGAACGGAGGACGGGGACTGACGCTCTTCGGAGCGGTCTCAAGGGCCGGGAGTCGGCGAGGGAGTGCGGAGGGGCGAGCCTGACGCTGGGGTCGTCGCCAAAGAAAAAAATTGGCGGCAGGTTCCCCCATAAACCTGCCGCCGCGGTCGGCCACTTGCGTGGCCTGCCTTAAAGTTTCACTCAGTCCCAGAAGGATTGTCCCTGAAACGAATCATACAGACGCGACCCCCGACGTAGGTTGCGGTTATGTTGCGTCTGCGTGACGTTACGCTTGCCGAGTCCCGTTCGGTTACGGCGTGGCCGTCGAGACCTTGCCCTCGTTCATCATGGGGGCCGACCCCGTCAGGCCCTTGTTGACGAGCAGGCGAACTTCGGCGCGGCGGTTCTCGGCGCGGCCTTCGCGCGTCGTGTTGTCGGCGATGGGTTCGACCGTGTTGCCGTAGCCGAACGGGGTGACGATGCGCCGGAGCGGGATGCGGTGGTTCTCGGCCAGATAGCGCACGACGGCGTCGGCGCGCTGCTGGCTCAGGCGGCGATTCGACTCCTTGGCCCGGAAGTCGTAGGCGTAGCCGGAGACTTCGAGCATGTAGCCCCGGGCGTTGGTCGTTTGCTTGACCATCTCGTCGAGCTGGAGTTTGGCGTCGGGCGTGAGCACGGCGCTGCGGTGCTTGAAGCTGACGTTGAGGCTCTGCTGGGCGGTGAAGTCGTCGAGGGCCGAGATGCGCTCGTTGGTGGCGTTGACGCCGGCGACGGCCGACTCGGCGGTCTCCAGCGCGGCCACGGCGCCGCCCCGCGCGGCGTTCGACACGGCGGCCAGCTCATCTAATTGACCCGACATCCGCTGCGCGTTCTGCTCAACGGTGCCGATGCGCCCCTCGGCCGTGCCGACGCGCGACTCCACCGGATCGACGCGCGCCTCAATCGACTGCGCGACCCGCAAGTCCTTGTCGCCGAACCTGACCTTCTCGGCCACGAGCTGCCCCGAGGAGTCGCCGCGCCCCTCGACCTCGACACGGAGTCCGCGCAGGAGGTTCGTCGTCGCGTAGTTGGTTCCGCCGCCGAAGAAGCCGCCCTTCGTCTTGACGCTTGTGCGGTCGGTCAGAAGGACTGTCGTCAGCCCGCCGCCGTCGGCCTGAACGGTGAACGTGTCGGCGTCGCGGCGAGTCACCACGCCCTTGAGCTTCATCTTCTGCCCGCTCGCCACCGAGGTGGTCGCGGTCTGCGTGGAAGTGCTCTCCTGCGCCAGCGCCGTGGGCGCGAGCGCGAGCAGCAGGGCGAAAGCGAAGGTTTGCGCCAGTCGGGTAATTTTCATGTGTTGTGTCCTCTCCGAAGTTTTAAGTTTCGTGTCCAAAGTGTGTAGCCAGCGGAAATGAAGGCGACGGGCGAGGTCGCAACGGGCACCTGATTCTTCTGGCTGTATTCAGTATTCCAGACAAGTTACCCGATTTGGGTCGCCCCGTTGGTTGCGATTGCTTTGTGAATCTCGTGTAAGCAGGTTGCGAAAAAAGGCAAAAGGCAAAAGTGAAGAGGCGGCCGAGCCTTCCCACTTTTGCCTTTTGCCTTTTTACTTTTGCCTTGAGTCCTACGGTCTGTCCTTGGACTGTTCGTAAAGCACTGTGTGGCGGCTGACGAGGGGAATCTGCCGGCCGCCGATGAAGAGGTGTCGGACGTTGGTGCGCGCGTCGAGGATGTCGCCGTCGGTGACGACGATGTTGGCGAGTTTTCCCGCCTCGATGGAGCCGACGCGGTCGGCGACGCCCATCATCTGCGCCGGGTAGAGCGTGATCGACTTCAGCGCCTCGTCCTTCGGCAGACCGAACGCGACGGCCATGCCGGCCTGGAAGGGGAGGTCGCGGACGTGCGCGCCGCCGTCGCCCGTGGAGATGGCGAAGCGCACGCCGGCCTGCTGAAGCTTGGCCGGGCTTTCGTAGAGCGTGTCGTAGGGGTCGTCCTCGCGCAGGGGGAGTCCCCACATGGCGTCGAAGATGACGGGGACGTTCTTTTCCTTGAGGAACGTCGCCACCTTCCACGCCTCGCTCCCGCCGACGACGACGGGGCGGAGCTTCATCTCCTCGGCGAAGCCGACGGCCGCGCGGATGTCGCGCTCGCGGTCGGCGCGAAACATTACGGGCCGCTCGCCGCGCACGTAGGGCACGAGGGCCGCGAGCACGAGGTCGGTGTCGGGACGCGGCACAGCTTTGGGGTCGCGCCTGTAAGCGTCTGCCGCGCGGCCGTAGGCTTCGGCGTCGCGGAGCATCCGGCGCAGCTCGTCAACGCGGCGGTCGCGGGCCGTGAGGGCTTCGGGCGTGACGGCCGCGCCCCCGCCGAAGCCGAAGCCGCCGCCGACGCGCGGGTAGTCGATGACGAGCGCGACCGTGGGGACAATGGCCAGCTCGCGTTGCGTCGTGCCGGCGAGGTTGAGGAAGGCGGCCTGACCGGAGACCACGCCGCCCTGCGGCATGGAGACGACGCTCGTGACGCCGGCCACGCGCGTCACTTCGAGGTGCGACGTGTGCGGGTTGACGGCGACCCACGCCTGCGCGTTCGGGTTCATGTCGCCGAGTTCGGTGGTGTCGAGGGTGCCGGGCGCGCCGGAGGAGATTTCGCCGAGGCCGAGGTTGGTCTCGGCGTCGATGAGACCGGGATAGACGAGCAGACCCCGCGCGTCGATCTCGGTGGCGCCGGCGGGCACGTTGACGTTAGTGCCGACGGCCTCGATGCGACCGTTGCGAAGAACGAGCGTGCCGTTCTCGATGTCGGGGCCGGAGACGGTGACGATGCGCGCGCCCCGGATGACGAAGGCGCCCGGAGGGGCCATCTCCGAGGGCGCGGGGCCGACGGTGTCCTGCGCGCGCGCGTCGCGGGCGAGCGTGGGCAGGACGACGACGACGAGGGCCGCCGACAGCGCGATGAGTGCGAGTCGGCCGGCGCGAGTTCGGCGAAGGAGTCGCGGCGCGTGTGTGGTCGTCACTGGTCGTCACCTCCGTCGATGATTTGGTCGTCGTCGTGCGCGTCAGAGGCGCGGCTGGGGCGTCCGCGCGGGGCTGTGGGCGGCGTGCCGCCCTGCGTGGGCGCGCGGTTCGGCTCGGCCCCTTCGAGGGCCTTGCGCTCGCCCTCAAGGGCGTTGCGGCGGGCGAAGTCCAGATTGCGGTCGAAGAAGATGTCGCCGTCAACGAAGGTCGTCTCGACTCTCGACATGGTGCTCAAGGGATGGCCCGTCCAGATGGCGAGGTCGGCGTCCTTGCCCACCTCGATTGAGCCGACGCGCTCCTGTATGCCGAGCTGCCACGCCGGGTTCCAGGTGATGAGCTTGAGGGCTTCCTCTTCGGTGAGGCCGCCGTACTTCATCATCTTGGCGGCGTCCACGTTCAAACGCCGGGCGCGCTCGCTGGAGTCGGAGTTGATCGAGACGTTGACGCCGTGGCGCGTCATGATTGCGGCGTTGTAGGGGATGGCGTCGTAGGCTTCCATCTTGTACGACCAGAAGTCGGCGAAGGAGGAAGCGCCGGCGCCGTGGCGGGCGATCTCGCCGGCGACTTTGTAGCCTTCGAGCACGTGCTGGAATGTCCTGATCTTGAAGCCGAACTCGTCGGCGATACCGATGAGCATCAGAATCTCGTCGGCGCGGTAGCTGTGGGCGTGGACGTACCTTTTACCTTCGAGGATTTCGACGAGCGGTTCGAGCTGGAGGTCGCGGCGCGGCGGAAAGAGACTCTTGTTCGTGCGCGACGCGGCGCGGTACTCGTCCCACGCGGCGCGGTAGTCGCGCGCGCGCGTGAACGCCTGACGGATCACTTCCTCGACACCCATGCGCGTCGCCGGGTAGCGACGCTGCTGGCCCGGCGCGGTCGGCTGGTTGGTGCGCTTCGGGTTTTCACCGAGCGCGAACTTGATGCCCGGCGGCGCGCCGGGGAAGGGGAACTCGGCGAGCGGGCGGCCGTACTTGATCTTCACCGTGGCGCTTTGGCCGCCGATGGCGTTGCAGGAGCCGTGGAGGAGGAGGAGCGAGGTCACGCCGCCGGCGAGGTGCCGGTAGAGGTTAACGTCCGTCGGGTTGAGAACGTCCTGCACGCGCGTCATCGAGGTGACGGAGAGCGTGCACTCGTTGACCGAGCCGTCGATCATCGCGTGCGAGTGGGCGTCGATGATGCCGGGCATGACGAACTTGCCGGCGGCGTCGATGACACGCGCGCTCGCGCCGGCGCGCAGGCCCGGCCCGACGCCGGCGATCTTCCCGTTGCGGATCAGAACGTCGGTGTTCTCCAGTCGGCCCTTCGTCACCGTCAGGACGGTGGCGCCCTTGATGAGCGTCTCGCCGCCCTGCGCGGCGGCCGTCGTGGTGGTCGCCGCGCCGCCGCTACGCTGAGCGCCGCCGCTTCTTTGCGTCTGCTGCGCGCGCGCGCCACTAGCGCCCCACCAACTGAGCGTCAGAGCCAAACAAATCGCGAGTGCTGTCAGTCGTCTCATCATTTTCTCCAAGCCGTGATAAGTGATGAGTGATAAGTGATAAGAAAGAGAAGGACAATTCTTGTCTTATCACTTATCACTTATCACTCATCACTACTGTTACGGCGTGCGCCGGCCCGTGAATGAGGCGGCGCCGGTCGGCGCGTTGGCGGTGCCCTGCATGGTGTTGCCGCTCGCGGTGCCCTCGAAGGTCACGTCAACGACCTGACCGATGTTGACCTGAGTCGAGAAGCGGAAGCCGTCGGGGCGGACGGAGCCGCCGCTGATGGGCGACGTGCCGAACTCGCTCTGCATCGAGCCGGAAAGCGTCGCGCCCGACTGCTGGAACTGGAGCGTCGCGGCGATGACGCGCTCCCCCACGTCCACTTCAATGCTCCAGTTGCCGGAGAGGTCGGGCACGGCGGCGGCATCGGGCGTGGGAGCGGCAGCAGGCGCGGGTTGCGTGCCCGTCCCTGCCGCGCCGCCCGGCGAAGGTGTTGGCCCGCCCGTGCGCGCGCCGGTGAACGTGCCGGGGTCGCGGCCGACGACCTGAACCGTGCCGCGCATCTCGTTGCCCGTGAGCGTGCCGGTGAAAGTGGCGTCCGTGGTCTGGCTGCCCGGCCCCGGCAGCGTGACGGGAACGGTGAAGCGGAGGTCTGCGCCCGCGAGTGAGCCGGCCCCGATCTGGCCCGAGCCGAGCGGCCCCTGAATCGACCCCGTGAGACGCTCGCCCTGCTGCTGGAGGTTGAGCGTCACGGAAACTTCCTGCTGACCGCCGCCGAGGTTGACGCGGAGCGACCAGTTGCCCGTGGCGTTCGTCGCGCCGGGCGCGGCCGTCGCCGACGGGCGGAGATCGACGGGGCGGCCGTCGATGAAGACGTGCGCGATGCGCCGATCTTTCGCGAAGATGTCGCCGCGTGTGACGGTGAGGTTGGCGATCTTGCCGGCCTCGATTGTGCCGAGGCGGTCGGCGACACCGAGTATCTCGGCCGGTCGGAGGGTGAGCGCGCGCACGGCCTCGTCGCGCGCGAGTCCCGCATCGACGGCCTTCGCCGCGTTGGCGAGGTAGTCGGCCATCGAGGTCATGCCGCCCGACTGGAAGGCGAAGCGCACGCCGGCCTGCGCGAGTCTGCCGGCCACCTTCGGCGCTTCGACGCGCTCACGCAGCACGCGCGTCGGCTCGGGGTCGGCCTCGGGCGAGGGCGTGGCCGAGCGGAGCGGGAAGTTGAGCGTCAAAAGGACGGGGACGTTCTGCGCCTTGAGTCGCGCGGCCAGACGGTCGGCCTCCGCGCCGCCGTTGATGATGAGGCGGAGGTTGAACTCCTGTGCGATGTCTAAGGCGCGTGTAATCTCGCGCTCACGCTCCGCCTGCATCACCACGGGCACCTGCCGCGCGAGCACGGGCAGCAGTGCGGCCAGCGACTTGTCCGGGCCGGGCCGGCGCAGGCCGCGCGGGTTCCGGTCGTAAATCTCGTTCGAGTCGCGGTAGCGTTGTGCGTCGAGGAGCATCTGCCGGATGGTCGTCAAAACGCCCATGAGCGAGCCGGGGTACTGGCCCTGACCGATGGGCGACAGACCGACGTGGAGGGCGACGGGCGAGCGCACGATCATCTGCTGCGGGGTGTCGCCCGAGAGATTGATGAGCGCCGACTGCCCGAGGAAGACAGCGCCGCGCGGCGTGGTCAGCGCCGCCGTGATGCCGGCGTTGCGCGAAGCCTCCACCTCGGCGCCGCCGGGCCGGATGATGTCGGCCGCGAGGATTTCGGGTTGGAGGCCGGGCAGTTGGCTGGAGTTGGGCGACGTGGCCGAGACCTGCACGGGCTGAAAGCCGGGGAAGCCTCCGCCCCCGCCGCCGGGCGACGCCGCGGGCGTCGGGCGCGGGATGGCGAGATTGGTGCTCGCGTCGATGACGCCGGGATAGACGGTCAGGCCCGCGCCGTCTATGTTGCGCGCGTCGGGCGGCACGGCGACGCGCTCGCCGACGGCCGCGATCAACCCGTCGCGGACGACGACCGTGCCGCGCTCGATGACGGGGCCGGAGACGGTGACGACGCGCGCGTTCGTAATGGCGTAGGTGTCTGTGCCGACGCCCCGCGTGGCGGCGGGCAACGTCTGCTGCGCCGAGCCGGGGACGGCCTGAAGCGCACTGAGCGCGACGCCCGCGGCGGCGAAGAGCGCGAAGATTCTCTGTGGACGGTTTCGCATAGGAGTTCGACTCCCGACCGGGAAGTTAGATGGAGGAGCGTCGGGCGCAGCGGCGCACGCGCCGCCGCGCACAGAAGACGCGCCGGATTGTTTTCGGTAAAGCTTTATTGGCTGGGATGCCTGCTGCGCCCGCGTGAAGCGGAAGCGCCGCCCCGCGCCGGAAGAGACGTGGGGACGGGGGCCGCTTGTTTTAACGCGCGCCGTCGCCGAGCAGGTGCGCGGCGACGGCGCGAAAAGTTTTCGCCATGTATCCCGCCGGCGCACAAGCGCACGCCGCTCATCTTCAGGGCGTGCGCTTGCGCGTCAGTGGGGTAATGTCACTTCCGGTTCGCGGCGGGCGCGGCGTTCGAGTTACTGCCGCTGGCGTTGACCGTCAGGTTGTTCTTGACGCTCTTGACGCCGTCGGTCTTCTTGGCGATGTCGGCCGCCCTGATCTTCTGGTTGCCGTTGGCGACCGAGCCGGTGAGCGTGACAACGTCGTTCTCCACGTCAACATTGATCGTCGACTCGCGCAGGTCGTCGGCCCCGAGGAGCTGGGCGCGAACCTTCGTCCAGAGCCAGCGGTCATTGATGCCGGAGCCGATGGTGCGGCCGCTGCGGCGGGCGTCATCGTCGTAGCGGGCCTGCTCGCGGTTGTACTCGTCGCGGGTGATGTTAGCGTTGACGGCCCGGTTGGTGTTGGCGGGCGTGGGCGTGGCCGTCGGGGTGGCGGCGCGATTGGCCGTGTTGGTGTTGACGCGGTTGGCGTTGGTGTTGCTGTCGCCGCCGCAAGCGGCCGTGATGGCGAGCGCCGCGACCGCGAGAAGCGCCGCGAGTGTCCGTTGATTCATGCTGCCTCCTGAAATGATGCTTGGTTAACGTCCGACAACCCGCAGGCCCGGCCCCGGCGGCGTGCGCGCGACCCATCGCGGGCGCGCGCCTGTGCCCTCGGGAGACTGACTCGGACTCTAAGGGTTGTGAATCTTGGCGGGTATATTAACGCCGTCCGGTGAAGAGGACAAGGGGAAAGCAAGGCGGAAGGATGAGGGCGGAGGGATGAGGGATGAGGGATGAAGGCGAGTCGGCAGGAGGCAGCGGGCAGTCGGCAGTCAAGGCGCTCGACCGGCATTGACTGCTCACTGCTCACTGCTCACTGCTTACTATCTTCTTTCATCCCTCATCCCTCCGCCCTCATCCCTGCTCTTACGCCGACGGCCACCGTCCCCGTTGGGAAGCGGTGGCCGTCGATTTTGGATGAACCGAACGCGGGCCGGGTTAGGGCCGGTTGGCGTTGGTGGCGCCGGCGTTCGTGTTGCTGCGGCTCATGTTCATGTTGCTGCCGCTCATGTTGCCGTTCATGCTCGAGGTGTTGCTGCTGGTGTTCGCCGGCGGAACGACCGTGACGTTGGAATTGGAAATCGTCACGTTGGCGTTCGAGATGGAGGTGTTCGCCGGGCGGTTGGTGTTCAGGTTGCTGACGTTGGCGTTACCGTTGTGGTTCGCGTCGCCGCCGCAAGCGAAGGTCAGGGCCGCGAGCGCGGTGCCGGCGACGAGTGCTGCGATTTTGCTCTTCTTCATGTTTTCTCCTGTGACTGTCTCTGATTTTGGCCTAGCTTTTGGAAACCCATTGATGTGCGCCGCAAGACGCACGAACCCTGCCGGGAGAGGCCGGGCGCGTGCGTCTTACAGTGAATGATGCAATAAGGTCGTTGAAAACCCATCTGCCAGCGCGGCATATTACCTACTAATGTTCGCAATACGCAAGTGAAAAAGACCACACTGGGGTAATAAATTTACAAAAAAAAGACCCGGCCCAGCCGCCCCCCACGGGTCTGAAAGGGCCAAAGCGCCCCCTCGCGGCTCCGTCGTCACCACTTGACGGTGCCCTCTTTCGTCGTGTCGATCTGCGCGAGGTCTTGCCCGGCGGTGAAGAAGAAGCCCTTCGCGTTGTCGAACAGGAAGGCCTGCGCGTCCGGCTCCATGAGGTTCAGGCCGTAGTGATTGATGATCATCTGCTGCTTCTGGAGCCACTCGCTCCAGCACTGCTGGCAGACCTCGGCCCCTATCTTCTGCCCCAGCTCAGTCGGGTAGGGCGCGTAGCCCAACGCGTCGCGCTTCTGGCCACAGCGCGCGCACTTGATCTCGTCGGCCATCTTCTGAAAACCTCCTCCGGCGGGCGGCGCAGGTTTTCCCGCACACGCAAAAATTCCCTCACGGCAGGCGGATAAAATATCACACACCGCGCCCACACGCCCGCGCTCAGGGGCCTTCGGCGGCGTCGTCGCCGTCGCTGCTGGCCGCGCGGATGGCCGCGAGAACGTCGTCGTCCTTCGGCCGCAGGAGCGACAGGGGCTGCACCCTGCGATAGCTGACACGGCCCCGCGGGTCGATGACGACGACTGCGCGTGCCGCGCGCCCCGGCAACCACGAGGCGACGCCGTAAAGTTTGACGACGCGGGCCTCCGGGTCGGAGAGCAGGCGCAGGGGGAGCCGGCGGTTCTCGGCGAAGCTGCGGTGTTTCTCCACCGAGTCGGTCGAGATGCCGACGACCTCCGCGCCCGTGCCCGAGTAATCCTCCCAGCGGTCGCGCACCGCGCACAACTGCCGCGTGCAGACGGGCGTCTCGTCGCCGGGGTAGAAGAGGAGTACGACCACACGGCCGCGCTGCTCCGACAGACGCCAGTCGTTGCCGTCGCCGTCCGGCAGAGTAAAGTCGGGGGCCTTCTGCCCCACCTGCGGCCCTGTTTGTTCGTTCATGTTTTCTGAAAGTCGCGGATGTCTTTGAAGGGAGTCTCGGGGTTGTTGAAGTCGGGGCGGTAGTAGTGCGCGGCGCCGTCGTACTCCTGAAGCCAGCCCTCCTCCATGCCGAGTTCTTCGAGCGCGGAGACGGCGCGCAGCCACTCGCGCTCGGTGATGCGGCGCGAGAGCAGGATGAAGCGTTCGTCGTGGGCGGCCTTGTTCGTCGCGTAGTACTGCGCCATGAGCGAGACGGCGACGCGCGGGCTTAAAGTTTCTCTAATCCATTCGAGGGAGTCGCGCACGCCCGCCACGTCGTTGGGCAGCACGAGCAGTCGGACGACGAGGCCGCGCTGTAGTAGTCCCGCGTCGTCGAAGACGAGCCGGTCGCCCGTCTGCCGGTACATCTCCGCGAGCGCGGCGCGGGCGTGCTCGGCGTAGCCGGGGACTTTCGAGAAGGCATAACCCTCGGAGGAATCGGCGTACTTGAGGTCGGGCAGGTAGATGTCCACCACGCCGTCGAGGAGGCGGAGGACTTCCACGGAGTCGTAGGCGTTAGTGTTGTAGACGACGGGCAGACGCAGGCCCCCACTGCAAGCGATGAGGATCGCGCGGGCCATCTGCGGGGCGAAGTGCGTGGGGCTGACGAAGTTGATGTTATGACAGCCGCGCGCTTGCAGCTCCAGCAACATCCCGGCGAGGCGCTCGTGGGTGACCTCGTTTTTGATCTGCTCGCGGTGGGTCTGCGAAATCTGGTAATTCTGGCAGTAGACGCAGCGCAGGTTGCAGTTGCCGAAGAAGACGTTGCCGGCCCCACCCGTGCCGACGAGCGCCGGCTCCTCGCCGAAGTGCGGCGTGTAGGAGGAGACGACGGGGAGGCGGCCCGAGTAGCAGCGGGCGAGTTCGCCCTTCGTGCGATTGTTGCCGCAGTCGAGCGGGCAGACGGTGCAGCGCGCAAGCAGAAGCTCCAGCGCCTCGACGCGCCGCCGCAGCTCGCCGCTCTCATAGAGGGCTAGATATGAGGGTCGTTGTTCGTTCACGGCCGGCGCCTCAGCGTGAGCCGGTTGTGGTGCGGGCTGTGCTCGTCAACGAGGTGCTTGGGGGCGAGCGTGCGGCCGAGCTGCCAGATGAAGTCCATCTCGGCCGTGATGGTCGAGAGCGCGAGGCGGGCTTCGAGGATAAGCAGGACGCTCCCCCAGAAAAGGAAGAGCGAGCCGAGGAGGCCCATCGCGACGGGCACCCAGGAGTAGCGCGCGCCGTCCACGGCGGCGACGACGCCGATGGCGACGCTCGTCAGGACGAAGATGCCGCCCGCCGTATAGAAGACGGTCATCGAGCGCTGGAGGATGCGGGCGCGGGAGGTCAGCATGTCGAGCTGGTTGAAGATGACGGCGCGGCGCTCCTCGAAAAGCTGCACCTCGCCCTCGGTGCGCGCCATCTCCTCGAAGCGGTCGGAGAGCGAGCGGACGCGGTCAACGACGCGGCCGAGCCGCACAGAGGTCGAGAGGATGAAGGTGCCGCAGGCGGAGATGAGCACGGCGGGCGTGATCATCGCCGACAGGACGGCCAGAGCTGAAGAGAGTGCGTCCACGTTTCGGTTTCCGAGTTTCGGCTTCCGGGGGCCGCGCGGCGGCGCGTCGGGACATTTATAACGTCGCGCGCGCCGGACGAGCAACCGCCGCGCGCGTGACGGGTGGCGCGCGCGTTGCGATTCGCAGATATTTTCTCTCCTCATGTGAAAGTGTGGTTCAGGCCAACGTGAGGTGTGTTATCCTCCGCGACAACTAATAAAGAGGTCTTAATCTAACGACATCACGGCGCTGAAGAGGATGTTTTCTCTTCCGGCGGGTGTTTACTTTTCACAAAGGAGACGCTGGAAATGTCTGATAAAGACTTGGAAGACAGAGACGACGCGACAGGTGGCGGCGGCGGCGAATCCGGCGGCCTGTCAGATGGTGATGAAGGCTCTGGTGGCGGCGGCGACGCGCCGGAGACGGGCGCGCGCGGCGGCGGCCTGGCCATCGGCCGCGCCACGGGCGTCGGCGGCGGCGGTGCTGAGGGCGGCGACGCGGGCGGCGGAACTGCCGTGGGCGAGGCCGGCGGCGGCAGTTCGACCGGCGGCGGTTCCGGTTCCACAGGTGGCGGCGGAGCGACCGGCGGCGGTAGCAGCAGCAGCACGTCCGGCGGCGGTAGCAGTAGTACGTCGGGCGGCGGCAGCGGCGGCGCGTCCAGCGGCGGAACTTCTGGCGGCGGTGAGACAACCGGCTCGGGCGGTGGCGGAGGTCGTGGCGGCTCGCGCGGCGCGTCGGGCGGAGGATCGACCGGCGGCGCGGGTGGCGGCGGCGCGTCGGGTGGTGGTCGCGGCGCGTCGGGCGGTTCGTCGTCGGGCGGCTCAGGCGGCTCTGCCGGAGGCGGGGGCAGTGCGCGCAGCGGCGGCACGAGCGGCGGCGGTGGTGCGCTCGGTTCCGGCGGAGGCGGAGGCGGCTTGAGGAGTGGTTCCGGTGCCGCGAAGAGTGGCGCGGCCGGAGGCGCCAGGAGCGGCAGCGCCGGCGTCGGCACTAAGGGCGGCAGTTCTAAAGGTGGCAGTCGTGCCGGGTCTGCCGCCGCACGCGGCGGTTCAAGCGCCGGGGCCACAGGTGGCGGCGGCGGTGCTCGCGGTAGTGGCGGCGGCGCTACGAAGGGCGCGGGCGTTGTGACGGGCGGAGGCAAGGCCGGGGCGGCCAGAGCCGGCGCGAAGGCCGGGTCAACGAAAGGCGGCGCCAAGAAGGGCGGCGCGACCAAGAGCAGCGCCGCGACCAGAGGCGGCGTCGCCGGTGGACGCGGCGGAGCCGGCGGCGGTGCTGCGAGAGGCGGCGGTGTGGGCGCGTCCAAGGGCGGCGCGCGTTCAGGCACGGCGGCCGGACGCGGCGGCGCCGGCAAGGGCGCCGCGAAGAAAGGCGGCGCGTCGAAGAGTGGCGCGACGCGCGGCGGCACGGCCGGTCGCGGTGGCAGCGGCGCGGCGAGTCGAGGCGGGGCCGCTACAGGCGGCGCCGGTGGACGCGGCGGAGCGGGCGCGGGTCGCAGCGGAGTTGCCAAAGGCGGTGCGCGCGGAGGCGCCGGCGGCGCGTCGAAGAGCGGTGCGGCGCGTAAGGGCGGCGGCGGTGGTCGGCCCGCGGGCGGCGGCACGGCGCGCGGCACAGGCGGGGGGCGTGGCGGCTCAAAAGGCGGGGGCTCCAAAAGTGGTGGCTCACGCCGGGGGGGAGGCTAGCGGCGCAGCCAAAAACTCTGACCTGATCACGAAAGTCGCCGAGACCGCCGGACACACGGCGG
>DASVES010000394.1:0-4918 GCA_036380435.1 Pyrinomonadaceae bacterium
GCACTAGGCATTTTTCGGGCGCAGCAACAGGCGGGCGACTTGTAACGCGGCGAGGGTTGTGGTGACGGCGGCCGAGAGCAGGCAATAGGAGCAGAACGCTTCGAGGACGAACGCCTGTACGTAGAGAAGCCAGAGCGTGAAGGCGAACATCGCGGCCACGACGACGCGCAGCAGCGTCGAGGTGTGAGCGTAGTCGAAGGCAGAGAGGGTGGCGAGCGAAAAGACCGCGAAGTAGGCGAGCGCACCGAGCGAGGCGAGAGGCCAGCCGCCCGGCAGAGAGGCGTACTGGCTTTGCAGCACCGCATCGCAGCCAGAGGTGACCATGCAGACGACGCTGCGCCCCGAGAGGTGTTCAGCCGTCAGGTAGACGGCGTCGGCCAGGCCGACGAGCGCGAGGACGGCGGTCAGCGCGTCGAGACGCTGCGACCGCCGCGCCGCGTTGTCGTCGTCGCCGCCATCCGCCTCGGCGTGTGTCAGGTCTTCGCCCGCGTCCGCGCGGCCCGCGCTCACTTCACTGCCCCGGCGAGCGCCGTCTCGATCTCCCGGCGCAGTTCCGATTCGGTCACCCCGCGAACCTGCACGCCGTTGATGAGGACGGAAGGCGTGCCGCTGATGCCGAGCGAAGAGGCGCGGCGCACGTCGGCCACGATGCGCGCGCTCACGCTCTGGCTTTCGAGGTCGGTCTTGAAACGCTCCACGTCGGAGACCCCCGCGCGTTGCGCGTACTCGGCGAACTTCGGGCGCGGGTCGGGCAGGTCGCTCCACTCCTTCTGGCTCTCGTAGAGCAAGTCGTGCATCTCCCAGAAGCGGTTCTGAAGTCCGGCGGCTTCGGCGGCGCGCGCGGCCATCGCGGCGTTCTTGTGTATCGACTGGAGCGGGAGGTGTCGGAAGACGACGCGCAGGCGGTCGCCGTATGTGGCCTTCATCTTGTTGACGACCGGATTGAAGACGCCGCACGAGGGGCACTGGTAGTCGCCGAACTCTTCGAGGGTGACGGCCGCGCTCTCCGGCCCCTTCGCGCGCGGCGGCTCGGCGCCGGGTAGCGGGTTCGGCCGAGGGGCCGCCGGCGCTTGTGTCTGCGCCGTGTTCGGGCCGCCACTGGCGACCCCGCTGCCCGAGCGGTTTGAATTCATGAGCAACGCGCCGCCGACGACTGCCAGGAGGAGAACGCCGCCGATGATGATCAGCGGCATTGAGCTATTTTTCTTGTTTGCTTGGTTACGACTCATCGTTAAATCACCACCATGTTGTTCGCGGGGCGCGACGCGGTCGGTCGCGCGCGTCTTGCGCGCCACGTCTTATTTGTTATGCTTAGGCCGCCGGCTCGGATACACCCCTTTTTCAAACGGCTAAAAGTTCTACCAAAACCAGAGAGGCGACGCGGCTACAGGCATGAGTCACACCGGTTCCCTGCATGTACGGGCGGAGACCGTCCAGCGCCCCGGCGCGGACGAAGCCGTCTCCATCTACGACCGCTTCACGGGCCTCTACGACATGATGTTCCGCGTCAACCGCTACCGGCACAGCATCGAGCGGTACTTGCGCGCGCGCCCGCTCAATCTTCCGGCGGGGGCGCGCGTCCTCGACGCCGGATGCGGGACGGGCCTGCTCACGCTGGCCCTGCTGCGCGTGCTCGAACTGCCCGCGAACATCACGGCCGTTGACCTCTCGGCCGCGTCGCTCCAGACGGCCCGCCGCGCCACCGCGAAGGAGCCGGCGCGCGCGCGCCACGCCGTCCACTTCGCCCGCGTCAACGCGCTCACCCTGCCCTTCCCCGACGACTCCTTCGACCTCGTCGTCACGAGCGGCGTGCTCGAATACCTGCCGCTCGCCGAGGGGATGCACGAGCTGGCGCGCGTCATCGCGCCCGGCGGCTACTTCTTCCACCTGCCCGTCGAGCCGTCGCCGGCGACCAGATTACTCGAACTCATGTTCCGCTTCAAGGCGCACCCCCCGCGCGCTGTCCACGACAACACCGTCCGCCACTTCCGCGTCATCGAGCGCCACCGCTTCTCCCCACTCGAACCCATCAGCTGGACGAAGAAGGCCGTGCTGGCCCAAAAGCCGTAAATCGTCAATCGTCAATCGTGAATCGCGGTTGAGTGACCGCTCGGCTTGAGCAGTGTTGTCTTCAAGTCGGGCGGCCGTCAACCGCATCGATTTACGATTGACGATTTACTATTTACGATTCATGGCCTTTATCACTTCGCGCGCGACCGTGGGGATGACTTCGCGCTCCTTGGCGTTGTCGGTGGTGAAGGTGACGATGACGAGGCGGCGACCGCCGGGGAGTTCGAGATAGGCGGCATCGTGGCGCGTCGTCGAAGTCCAGCCGGCCTTCGACCAGTAGCGCGCGCCCGGTTCGAGGGCGATGCCGGTGAAGCCGTGCGCCTGATCGTCGGGGTCGTCGGACTTGCCCGCGAAGTCGCGCTTCATCAGTTCGAGCATCCGGGCGCTGCGCGCGGGGGTGACGGCGCGGCCCAGCACGATCTCCGCGAGTAGCCGCGCGGTGGCGTCCGTGGTCAGCTTGTTGCGGTTCTCGAAATTTTTGCCGAGGAAGACGCGCTCGCGCCCGTATGGGCCTTCGCACCACGGCTTCTGGTTGACGTTGAGGGCGCCGGGGCCGACCGTGTAGCCGAGCGAGGCGAAGTGGCGGTTGACGGCGTTGCGCTTGAAGGCCCACTTCTCCATCTCGCGCGGCGAAAGCTCCGCGCCGTTCGAGACGCCCGAGATGGTGTCCACGACGTAGTGAGTCGCGTCGTTCGACGAGTCCACGATCATGTCGCGCAGTGCGCGTTGCAGTTCCTCGGTCTCCTTGAGTCGCCCGTCTTCGAGCCAGCGATGCGCCGCCGCGAGGTAGAACAACTTGACGACGCTCGCCGGGTAGATCGGCTCTGTCCCGCGATAGCTCGCGCTCACGGGCGCCTGCGCTTCGGTCAGGTCGATGACGGTGATGGCGAGGTTCTTCTCCTTCAGTCCCTTCTCGCCGAAGCGCGCCAGCGCCTCGCGCGCGGCCTCGTCCACGGCCTGCTGTAGTTTCGCGGACGACGCGAACGCCGCCGGTTGAGGCTTCCGCGCATTGCCTTCCTGCGCGACGGCGAACGACAGGCCGGGCAGCAGGCTGAGAAGCAGGGCCAACATAAACGTCAGACGTGACATCAATCCTTTAACCTTTCTTAACGACTGATATACTCCCGCGTGCAGAGGGCGCGCATCACTTCGGTGCGCGCCCGGCGCGTCGAAGAAATCTTCTTAACTTCTAACAGGTGAGGACATTTCCGTGGAGCAGACAACGGAGGCCGGGCTGGTTCGAGGGATCGGAAAGTGGGACCTCGTCGCGCTCATCATCAACAGCATGGTCGGGGCCGGCATCTTCGTCCTGCCCGCGCGGGCCTACGGACTAATCGGCCCTTACAGTCTGCTCGCCTTCATCGTCTGCGCCCTCATCGTGGCGCTCATCATCCTCTGCTTCGCCGAGGTGGGCAGCCGTTTCCAGGGGACGGGCGGCCCGTACCTCTACGCGCGCGAGGCCTTCGGGCCGGCGGCCGGCTTCCAGGTCGGGTGGATGTTCTGGCTCGCGCGCCTCACGTCGTCGGCGACCAACTGCAATCTGCTCGTCGTCTACCTCGGATACTTCTTTCCAACGGCGACGACGGGCGGCTGGCGCGCCGCCATCATCACCACCGTGATCGTCGGGCTGACGGCGATCAACTACGTCGGCGTGCGCGACGCGGCCGTCGTCAGCAACCTGTTCGCCGTCGGCAAGCTCCTGCCGCTGCTGCTGTTCATCGGCGTCGGCTTCTTCTTCATCGCCCCGGAAAACTTCAACGCCTCGACGCTGCCTGAGAGCGGCTCGTTCTCGACCGCCGTGATGCTGCTCGTCTACGCGTTCACGGGTTTCGAGAACGCGAGCGTGCCGACGGGCGAGGTGCGCGACCCGCGTCGCAACATGCCCATCGCCATCCTCATCGCGGTCGGCGTGGTCGCGGTTTTTTATATCTCGATTCAGGCCGTGTGCGTCGGGGCGCTCGGGCCGGCGCTCGCCGCGTCGGAGCGGCCGGTAGCCGACGCGGGCCGCGTGTTTCTCGGCGCGGCCGGGGCGTCGCTCATCGTCGCGGGCGCGGCCGTCTCGATCATCGGCAACCTCAACGCGGGCGTGTTGACCACGCCGCGGCTCCCCTTCGCCATGGCCGAGCGCGGGGAGTTGCCCGCCGCCCTCTCGGCCACACACCCGCGCTTCCACACCCCGCACGTCGCCATCCTGCTCACGTCGGCGCTGCTGCTCGCGCTGACGCTCGCCAGCTCGGTCATCTACGCGCTGACGCTCTCGACCATCGCGCGGCTGCTGGCCTACGCCGCGACGTGTCTCGCGCTGCCGGTGCTGCGCCGCCGCACAGACGCCCCGCCGGCCCTCTTCCGCGTGCCCGGCGGAGTTGGCGTGGCAGTCGCCGCGCTACTGCTCTGCGTCTGGCTGCTCTCACAGAGCACGGGGCGCGAGGCGCGCGACGCCGCCATCGCCGTCGCCGTGGGCCTCGTCGTCTACGCCGTCTTCAGGTTACGGAGAGTGCGCAGCACGCAGTGAGTTTGGATTCCACTAGCGCCGTAGACGCGGCTGGTTGAGCACTTGTCCTCTGCTCACTGCTCACCGCTCACTATTTCTTCTCGTGGACGACGCGGCCATCGACAATCGTCAACGTGACGCGCGCCTTTTCGATGTCGTTCGCGTCGATCTTGAAGATGTCGCGGTCGAGGATGACGATGTCGGCGAGCATCCCCGGCGCGATTGCACCTTTAACTTTGTCGGCGAACTCGGCGTAGGCGGAGCCGAAGGTGTAAGCGCGCACGGCCTCCTCGACGGTGATCTTCTGCTCGGGCACCCACCCTTTCGGGTTCTTGCCGTCGAGCGTGCGGCGGGTGA
>DASVES010000395.1:0-2905 GCA_036380435.1 Pyrinomonadaceae bacterium
GCCCCCCGTCGCCACCATCACGCCGGAAGTTTGAAACCGGAATCGCTTACGCTTAGGGGAAACCGCCACACCGGCACAATCGAATTGACGACAAAAGAGTCGCCGCCCGTGATACAGGCGGCGACTCTTTTCATCAGCACAAGGCGGCTTAGCGTTTGAGCCAGCCGAAGAGGCCGTGGATGACGGTCTCGCGGTTCTCCTCATAGATGGCCTTCGTCAGCGGTATCGACATCGGGCAGACGCGGACGCAGTTCTGGGCGTTGCCGCAGTTGGAGATGCCGTCGTCGCCGGTGATGGCGGAGAGGCGGTCGTCGCGCGACATCTGCCCCGTCGGGTGCATGTTCATCAGGCGCACCTGGGCGATGGCCTGCGGGCCGATGTAGTTGTCGCCGTCATATTGTGGACAGGCTTCGAGGCAGCAGCCGCAGGTCATGCAGCGCGAGTAGGCGTAGCGTTCGGCCACGTCCTCCTGCGACATCTTGGGGCCGGGGCCGAGGTCGTGTGTGCCGTCGATCTCCACCCATGCCTTGACGCGCTTGAGGTGGTCGAACATCTGCTGGCGGTCTACGACGAGGTCGCGGACGTTTGGAAATTTCGACATCGGCTCCAGCGTGATTGGCTGGTCGAGTTGGTCGATGAGTGCGGAACACGACTGGCGGACGCGGCCGTTGATGACCATCGTGCAGATGCCGCAGACCTGTTCGAGACAGTTCATGTCCCAGACGGGCGGCGTGGTCTGCTTGCCGGCGCGGGTGACGGGGTTTTTGCGAATCTCCATCAGGGCGGAGATGATGTTGAGGTTCGGCCGGTAGGGAATGCGAAACTCCTCCCAGTAGGGCTGCTTTTCAGGAGCGTCGCGCCGCCTGATCTTGAAATCGACGAACTCCGGGGGGGCCTTCTTCGCACCCTCGGCGGCGGCCCGTGCGTGTGTTTGTGCGCTCATACCTCGTCGGATTTCCCCCCTGCGTCTTTGAGTTCCTTGCCCTGCTCGCGGCGCGTCTCGATGTCTCCCGACACGCTCTTGTCAACCTGCTCCTTGTTCTGGCCCCACACCGCCGGCCCCGAAGTGTTCTCCGGCTTCTGATCCCAGCCCGAGGCGGGCACCTGCGCCGCGCCGCCCTTCGTCGGAGAGCTTTCGGCCGTGCCGCCTTTCGCGCCGGCGGCCCCCTGCTTGCCCTTCGAGTAGTCGCGCTTGCGCGGCTCAATCAGCGTCACGTCCACGGCCTCGTAGGAGAAGACCGGCCCCTCGCCGGTGAACTCGGCGATGGTCGTCTTCTGCCAGTTGTCGTCGTCGCGCTCGGGGAAGTCAGGCTTGTAATGCGCGCCGCGCGACTCGTTGCGATTGAGCGCGCCGAGAGTGATGACGCGCGCGAGCTGCAACATGTTCTGGAGCTGTCGGGCGTGGGGCAGGGCGTGCGTGGCCCACATGTTCGAGTCGTTGATGGAGATGTGGCGGTAGCGGTCGATCAGCTCCAGAAGTTTTTCGTCCGTCGCCTGAAGGCGGTCGTTGTAGCGTACCACCGTCACGTTGTCGGTCATCCACTTGCCCATCTCGTCGTGGATGACATACTGGTTCTCACCGCCCGCCTGCTTGACGAGCGCGTCGTTGAGTTCCTGCTGGCGCTTGGTTTCCTGTTCGTAGATTTTCGAGTCGTCGGCTCCGCCATTGCGCTCGACGCCCTTCGCATACTCGATGGCGGCCGGGGCGGCGACGAAGCCGCCGTAGACGCAGGAGACGAGCGAGTTTGCGCCGAGGCGGTTTGCGCCGTGGATGGAGTAGTCGCATTCGCCGGCGGCGAGCAGGCCCGGAATGTTCGTGCGCTGCTTGAAATCGACCCACAGACCGCCCATCGAATAATGGACGCCGGGGAAGATTCGCATGGGGACGTGGCGCGGGTCGTCGCCGACGAACATCTCGTAGATTTCGAGGATGGCTCCGAGCTTGCGATCCAGCGTCTCGGCCGGGATGTGCGTCAGGTCGAGATAGACCTGATTGTCGCCGCCGACGCCGAAGCCGTCGAGGCAGATTTGGAAGATTTCGCGCGTCGCGATGTCGCGCGGGACGAGGTTGCCGTAGGCCGGGTACTTCTCTTCGAGGAAGTACCAGCGCTCGCTTTCGGGGATGGAGGACGGGCCGCGCTTGTCCTCCTTCTGTTTCGGCACCCACACGCGCCCGCCCTCGCCGCGGGCGGACTCCGACATCAGACGCAGCTTGTCTTCGCCCGGTATCGACGTGGGGTGAACCTGTATGAACTCGCCGTTGGCGTAGCGCGCGCCCTGCTGGTAGCAGGCGGAGACGGCCGAGCCGGTGCAGACCATCGAGTTGGTTGACTTGCCGAAGATGAGGCCGGGGCCGCCTGTGGCGACGATGACCGCGTCGGCCGGAAACGCACGCAGCTCAAGCGTGCTCTTGTCCATCGCCACCAGACCACGGCAGACCTGTTGGTCGTCCATGATGAGCGAAAGCATTTCCCAGTGCTCATACTTCTTCACGAGTCCGGCGGCCTCGTGGCGGCGCACCTGCTCGTCGAGCGCGTAGAGGAGTTGCTGCCCCGTTGAGGCGCCGGCAAAGGCCGTGCGGTGGTGGAGCGTGCCGCCGAAGCGCCGGAAGTCGAGGAGTCCTTCGGGCGTGCGCGAGAAGGGGACGCCCATGCGGTCGAAGAGGTAGATGATGGCGGGGGCCATCTCGCACATGTCGCGCACGGGCGGCTGGTTGGCGAGGAAGTCGCCGCCGTAGACCGTGTCGTCGAAGTGCTTGAAGGGAGAGTCGCCTTCGCCCTTGGTGTTGACGGCGCCGTTGATGCCGCCCTGCGCGCAGACCGAGTGGGAGCGTTTGACGGGCACGACCGACAGCAGATCGACCTCGTGACCGGCCTCGGCGATCTTCATCGCCGCCGCGAGTCCG
>DASVES010000396.1:0-28546 GCA_036380435.1 Pyrinomonadaceae bacterium
GATGAGAACGAGGCTGCCGGGCACGATGCCGCCGCCGAGCACGCGGTCGAACTCGTCGATGCCGGAGGGGACGCGCGCGTCGTCCTGCGACTCGATGTCGCCGTAAGCGACCGGCTTCACCTCGCGCAGACGCACGCCGCCGCGCGCCGCGGCCGCCCCCGCCTTCCCGGCGAGTGCGCGCGCCCGCTCCTCGGCGAACGAATTCCACTCGCCACAGTCGGGACACTTCCCCAGCCACTTGGGAGATTGTTTTCCGCAGTTCTGACAGACGTAAACGGTCGCCGTTGCCTTCGTCAATGCTGTTAAATCCCTTCTCTGATAAAGCAGTCTTCGCGGGTATAAAACTCACGCCCAACTTCTAAATTAACGCCTGTATTTTAACATTTTGCCGGCCGATTGGCCGTTCGACGTGGCCGCGGTTTTGACCTTCATGTTGAATACCGGGACAGGTGATTCACCGCAGAGGCGCAGAGGGCGCAGAGGGGCCGCAGAGGGTCGAATGGCTCACTCCGCGTCGAGTGAATCGTTCAAGCCTGCGGCGTAGTCTCTGCGTCCTCTGCGCCTCTGCGGTGAGTCCAACTTACATTACGCTCAAGCCGAGAGCACTCACTCCCCTTCCAACAAAGCCTTGATGTTCTCCGTCGGCCGACCGAGCACGGCGCGCGCTCCACGTTCGACGATGGGCCGCTGAAGCAGGTCAGGATACTCGACCATGAGCCGAATAATCTCATCGTCGGAGAGTTCGCGTTTGCCGAGTCCGAGTTCTTTATAGACAGCCTCGCTCGTCCGCAGCAGCTCGCGCGGCGCCAGCCCCATCTTCTTGATCAACTCGCGCAGCTTTCCCTCTCCAAGCGGCTCGACGTAGTAGTTGACCTTCCCGAAATCGACCCCGCTCTCACGGAGCAGGCGATGCGCCTCGCGGCACTTGGTTCAAGTCGGCTTCTCATAGACGGTAATCTTCTCAGACATAAATTGCTCTCATTCCCTATGGGAAAATCCCGCGCACGCGCGTCGCCTCGGCTACCCGGCCGACGGCGAGGATGTAGGCGCCGGTGCGCATGTCGGTCTTGTAACGCTGCGCGGTGGCGTACACGTCTTCGAAGGCGCGGCGCATCGTCTGCTCCAGCGTGTCGTTGACCTGCTTCTCGGGCCAGAAGAAGGAGTACTGATCCTGCACCCACTCGTAGTAGCTGACGGTGACGCCGCCGGCGTTGGCGAGGATGTCCGGGATCAGGAAGACGCCGCGGTCGAAGAGCACGCGGTCGGCGCCGGGGGTGACGGGGCCGTTGGCCAGCTCGGCGATGATCTTCGTGTTGACGCGCTCGACGTTCGAGAGCGTGATGGCGTTCTCCAAAGCCGACGGGAGCAGAATGTCGCACTCGACTTCGAGCACGTCGTCACACCTGTCAAGCGGCTTGGAGTTCGGCGCTCCCTTGAGCGTGCCGGTCTCGGCCTTATGTCTGAGCGCCGCCTGCACGTCGAGACCCTGCGGGTTGTGGACGCCGGCCCCCGAATCGCAGACGGCGATGACGCGCGCCCCGTCTTCGGCCATCAGCCGCGCGATGTTTGCCCCGGCGTTGCCGAAGCCCTGCACGGCGACGCGCGCGCCCGAGAGATTGACGCCGCGCACGCGGCACGCCTCGCGCAGCACGTAGAGACACCCGCGGGCGGTGGCCTCGGCGCGCCCCTGCGAGCCGCCGAGCGAGATGGGCTTGCCCGTGACCACGCCCAGCTCCGTGTGGCCGCGCACCATCGAGATGGTGTCCATGATCCAGGCCATCGTCTGCTCGTCGGTGTACACGTCGGGCGCCGGGATGTCGCGATCCGCCCCGATGATGGGCGCGATCTCGAAGGCGTAGCGGCGCGTGAGCCGTTCCAGCTCGTTCTTCGACATCGACTTCGGATCGCAGATGACGCCGCCCTTGCCGCCGCCGTAAGGGATGCCGACGGTCGCACACTTCCACGTCATCCACGCGGCGAGCGCCTTGACCTCGTCGAGCGAGACGCCGGGGTGGAAGCGGATGCCGCCCTTGGCGGGGCCGCGCGCGATGTTGTGCTGGACGCGGAAGCCCTCGAAGACGCGCGTCTCGCCGCTGTCCATCTTGACGGGAATGGAGACGATGAGCTGCCGCTTGGAGTTGCGCAAGACCTGCCGCATCGACTCGTCCATCTCCAGATAGTCGGCCGCGATGTCGAACTGCTGCGTGGCGATCAGGAAGGGGTTGAGTTCCTCCTCGGTGGTGGCCACCGCTTCGGCTGTGCTCATGGGCGTGATTCCTCTCCGGGACTTTCGGTGGATGGGTAAGCCTTAAACTTCAGGCGCGTGCGGCACATCCTAGAAGAAAATAGTTCAAAGTTCAAAGTTCAAAGTTCAAAGTCAACAGACTCCACATGCGCTTTGAACTTTGAACTTTGAACTTTGAACTTAAAGTCGGACTTTGAACTATTTTGGAACAGGAACATCGCGCGCGGAGTCTAAAGTTGTGGAAGCTCCCGGACCCGATTGGCACCGGCAAGAGGGAGGACATTGGAGATGTTTAGGAATCTGGTCGAGTCCGGCTCACACGCCACGGACATCAAGCGGCGCGGCTCTTTCTTCGCCGCCGCCGTCGCCTTCTACGCCATACTTCTCACGGCCGCCGGCATCGGCAGCATCTACGCCGTCAACGTCCGCCTCGACGACCGCGAGGAGCTTGAGGTGCTGGCGTTGATGAGCTTTCCGCCGCAGCCCGCGACGGCCGAGCCGGTGCGACGCGATGCGCCACGGCCCGCGGGCGGGGGTCAGACGACGCAGGCCGCCCGGCGTCCCGAACACTCCGCCATCATCCCTTACGACGGAACCAGAGAAGTCGCCAGCGCCGGCACACGTGAGGTCAGCCCCACTCTCAGGAACATTGAAATCGGCGCCGACAACGGCATCGACCCGGCGCACGTGGCCGGCCCCATCCGCACGGGCGTGCCGGGCGGCTTGAGAACGGACGGCCCCGTCGTCGCCGACGACGGAGACATCGTGGCCCCGCCCGCGCGGACTCCCGTGAAGGTTGAGCCGCCGAAGCCGGAGACGCCGCGCGTGCTGCGGCTGGCGAGTTCGATCATCAGCAGCAAGGCCATCAACAAGCCGAAGCCCGACTACCCGGCCATCGCCATTCGGATGCACGTGGAGGGCACCGTCCCCGTGCAGATTCTGATCGACGAGCAGGGACGCGTCGTTCAGGCGCAGGCCACGAGCGGGCACCCGCTGCTCCAGAAGGCCGCCGCCGACGCCGCGCGCCGCGCCACCTTCTCACCCACGTTCCTGTCGGACAAGCCCATCAAAGCTTCCGGCGTCATCTACTACAACTTCGTGATTCAGTAGACCGCAAAGGCCCGGGCGGGCCGGCAACGTCCTTATCCACGCTGTCGGCCCGCCCCCCGCCACGTTTCCCGGCGCGGGGGGCGCCTCCGCCCTCGCCGCGTGCGCGGGGCCGTCCCGTTCAACTGCGGCCGACGCCCTTCCCGCGGCGGCGGATAGACCATGCCGCGCTCGCCAGCCCCGTGCCCAACATCATCACCGACACCGGCTCCGGGACGGGTTCCGCCGCGCCCGTGCCCGTGACCGCGATGTTGTCTATCCGGTTCGTGCCGGTCGAGCTCGAGGCCCCGTTGAAGACGATGCGGAAGATGACCTCGGCCTGATTGTCGAGCGCCGCGAACCCCGAGAGGTCGAAGGCCAACAGCCCGAAGGTCGCCGCCGGGATGAAGAACCCGGCCGAGGTGAAGCTTGTCCCTCCGTCCGCGCTGAACAGCAGCTCGTTGTTGTTGAATCCGGTGCTGCTCCTCTGAGCCGCGAACGAAATCTGGATCGATGCCAAGCTCAGCGTGCTGACGCCGAACTGGATGTGGTTCCCGTTGTTGGCGCTGCCGACCAGATTGAGCGCCTGGCCGGCCGTCGAGGCGAGTTCGGGGCCGGCCCCGTCGGGGTCGGCGTTGACGGTGCTGCCCGCCGCGAACGCGGTCGCGCCGAAGTTGGTGGTGATGTTCGCGCTTTGGCCCCGGTCCGAAGTCAGGTTCGAGTCGTTGAAGTCGAAGAAGGTGATGACATCGGCCCGCGCCCCGCCGGCCGACACCAACACGACGATCAGACTGGTGAGGAGTTTAATCATGAGTTTGCCTCTCTTCCTTTTAGGTTGCTGGGTTTTTGAGTGTGTGCGCGCCGACAATCCGGGTGGACGGATCGCCGGAGCGGCTGCGAATTGAGAACCGCACCCAACCTTGTAAGCCCTTTGGTCGAGGCTGCCGCGCCGGACGGACACACCTCCGCGCCCGTCATGCAGAGCAGGTTGTTAGAATTGAAAAGGCTCGGCCCGCCACTTGAGGTTGTGAGGATTGCGGGCCGCTCGCCACTAAATCGCTGGGAAGCAATACCGCTAAACGCCCCGCTTGTCAATAGGGACGTGGAGGCGCGGCACCCTTCCGCTCACGCCGCAGGTGACTTCATAGGAAATCGTGCCGGCGGTCTGCGCGAGGTCTTCCGCGGGGACGCCGAGCGCGCCGTCAGTTCCGAGCAGCGTCACCACGTCGCCCTCCGCGGCTCCCGCCACATCCGTGACCTCAATTAGCGTCAGGTCCATCGAGACGCGCCCGACCACGGGGGCGTATGTGCCACGCACGATCACTCGACCCCGGTTCGAGAGGGCGCGCATGTAGCCGTCGTGGTAGCCGATGGGCAGCGTCGCGACCATCATGTCGCGCGAGGCTTCGAAGGTACAACCGTAGCCGAGCGTCTCGCCGCGCCGCACGCGCTTTAAGAGCGTGACGCGCGAGCGCACCGACATCACGGGCCGCAGGCCGGGGTCGCGAGAGCCGGCTGGCAGCACGTCGCGCCACAGCCCGTAGAGCACGCCGCCGGGCCGCACCATGTTGCCCCACGTCTGCTGATGGGCGAACGTCGCGGCCGAGTTCGCCATGTGCTCGTGCGCGGGACGGTGTCCGTGCGCGCGAAAGGCTTCGAGCGCGTCGCGGAAACGCTTCACCTGATCGTCCGTGAAGCACAGGCGCTCCGGCTCGTCCGCCACGGCGAAATGCGTCAACAGACCATCAACACGAATGTTCTTAAACCCCGCGAGCTTTGCGGCGAACTCCGCCGCCCCCTCGTAGCGCACGCCGAGCCGGCCCATCCCCGTGTCGATCTTGACATGCACGTCCGCGACCACGCCCGACACGCGCGCGGCCTCGTCGAGCGCGGCGGCCATGTCGAGCCGGTAGACGGCCGGCGCCAAACGCTCGCCGATGCACGTTTCGGCCTGCCCCTCCCAGAAGCCGCCGAACGAAAGCACCGGCCGCGTCACGCCCGCGCGGCGCAGCTCAACGCCTTCCTCCGGCGAGGCCACGCCGAACCAGTCCGCCCCTTCGGCCTCCAGACGGCGCGCGCACTCGGCCGCGCCGTGCCCGTAGGCGTCAGCCTTCACCACCGCCAACACCTTCACGCCCGCGCCGACGTGCCGTCGCACCACGCGGTAGTTCGACGCCAGCGCGTCGAGGTCAACTTCCGCCCACGTCGGGCGTCGCCCTTCAAAATTATAATCGCCGCCCGACATCGTCACCTCACATCGACCACAGACTCACAAGCCCGACCTCGCCCATTGTGCTCCGCCTTCAACACAAAACAAAACCGCCGACGAACGGCGGTCACACATCAACTTCAATATCGAATCGTAAACAAACCCTTCGCGCGTCTTACTCGCGCCACATGTTTTCAAACCGCGTGAACTCTTTCAGGAACGCCAGCTTCACCGTCCCCGTCGGGCCGTTGCGCTGCTTGGCGATGATCAGTTCGGCCATCCCCGCGTTCTCCTCCGTCCGGTTGTACTGCTCCTCGCGGAAGATGAAGCTCACGAGGTCGGCGTCCTGCTCAATCGATCCGCTTTCTCTCAAGTCCGAGAGCTGCGGCCGGTGGTCGCTGCGCGCTTCGGGAGCGCGCGATAGTTGCGAGAGCGCGACGAGCGGGACGTTCAGCTCCTTGGCCAGCCCCTTCAACTCGCGCGAGATCAGCGACACTTCCTGCTGGCGCGACTCGATGCGGCGCGACGACCCCGACATCAGTTGCAGGTAATCGACGACGATCAGGTCGAGCCGCTTCTGCTCGGCCGCGAGCCGACGGGCCTTGGCGCGCATCTCCAGCACGGAGATGCCGGGCGTGTCGTCGATGTAGATTCTCGTGTCGGCCAGCGTGCCGAGCGCGCCGGCGAGTCGCGCCCACTCCTCGCGGTGGAGGTAGCCGCCGCGGAAGCGGTGCGCGTCCACCCGCCCCTCCGAGCACAGCATCCTCATCACCAGCGACTCCTTCGACATCTCCAGCGAGAACACCCCGACAACCGCCCCCGCGATGATCGCCGCGTTCTGCGCCAGCGTCAGCGCCAGACTGGTGTTGTGGACGCAGATGTCGTTGGCGACGAAGTTGTGCGTCGCCGGAACGGTGAGGTCGTAGACCTGCTTCTCACCCGCGAACTCTATGGAGACAATCTCGTCCCAGTAAACGTCGCTCTCTGCCAGGCATCGAAGCTCGACACTTCCCAGTGTCTCGCCGAGAGCAAGCAGGCGGTTGCGCGAAAGAGCGCGCTGCCCGACGTGGATGTTCGTGCGACCGCGCAGGCCCGCCCGGCGCGCGAGCGACGCCCATGACTCTCCACCTTTGAGAGTGGCAACGCGCCCCCAGACCTCGACGGGGACGAGGTCGCGATTCGTCTGGTATCTCCTCGCGGAAAGCGCGCGGGTGACAGATGCGAGCGCCGCCTCTTTCCCGTGGATGCCGATCTCTTCGATGAACGTCCTGATCGAACGCCCGTCAGTGATGTCCAACTGCCAGGCGACTCGCCGCCCGCCTTTATACTTAACTGCGCGCTTCTTCAGCGTGGCGATGACGCCGAACCGCAGGAGCAGATGTTGAACCTGACGCGCGAGCCTTTCACTTACCGAAGCAAAGCCGAGTTGCGACTGCCCGCTGCTCAGAACAGTTGCCCAGCCGTCGGTCGAGAACAGTCGGTTCAGGAACAGCGCCAACTGTTCTCTCTTGAGCCTGAAAACCCCTCCGGGGATAAACTTCGAGTGACTGTCACAGCCGTAGACGCCTAACCCCCTTAGCCAAGCGGTGAGCGCGTTCTCCTTATACCCTTTCGCCTTTCGGACGCGGAGCGAGAAAGTGCGGTCTTTGCTGTTCGCCTGTTTCGTTTCAACACCGCCGAAGTTCGCCACCGCCGTCTCGAAGTCCGCGCGGAGCGCAGGCTTCCCGACCGTGAAGACGGGCGAAGCGCCTCGCAGGCACCCGTCGCCGAGGAGATAGGCCAGCAGCTTCACCTCGCACTCGCGCATCTCGCCCTCGCCGAAGATGCTCAACACTCGCGGCACGGCGATGCGGTCGCCGGCCTTTAATCGCGAGAGGGGTTGCCACCCGTCCAGAGTCAGGAAGGGGTGCGTCAAAGTGGTCTCCACCACCCTCCCAAGCCTCGTGGCCACGCGGAAGACGGGCTTGACGCCGTCGTCCACATAGTCGGACGGGCGCGCCACGGCGAACTTAAAATCATCGCCGAGGGTGAGCAGCCGCGCCCCGCGCACGCGGTAGACTTCCTCAATCGTGGCCACGCCGCCGTCGGCCATGACGATCTCGCTGTCGAAGGCCAGACACTTGCCCATTGACGGGCGGGCGGCGACGATGATGAGGTCGGCGGGCTGGAGGCCGGAGGTCATCTCGTCGAGTTCTTTGAAGCCGGTGGCGAGGCCGGTGATGACGGTCGTGCGGCCCGACATCTCCTGAACTTTTTCGAGCAGTTGGTCGGCGATGGGCTTGACGTGGGCGAAGCCCTGTCGGGTGCGCTCGTCGGCGAGGGCGAAGATCATCTGCTCGGCGTGGTCGAGGATGTGGCTGGCTTCGTCCTCCTCTTCGAGCGCCTCTGAGGTGATCTTGTTCGAGACCTTGACGAGTTGGCGCAGGAGCGATTTGTCGTGGACGATTTTGCCGTAGTGCGCGAGGTTGGTGAAGTGCGGCAGACCGTAGGTCAGCTCGGAGACGTAGGCGAGGCCGCCGGTCTGTTCGAGCACGCCCTCGCGACGCAGCTCCTCGCCGAGGAGGATGGGGTTGATTTCGGCGCCGCGCTCACTCAAAGAGATCATCGCGCGGAAGACGAACTGGTTGGCGCGGATGTAGAAGTCTTCGGGGCGGAGGAGTTCGATGGCCTGATTGACCATCCCGTTGTCGAGGATGATCGCCCCGAGGATGGCGCGCTCGCTCTCGGCGCTGTGGGGCAGCGGGCGTTCGAGCATCTGATCGCGCGCGGAGTCAACCGGATATCTTGTCATCGGGAGACCGAACGATTCGCGTCTACTGCGGAGAACAAAAGACCGGCCGCGCCCGCCGGCCGGAGTCGAGACAAAATCGACCGCGGCGCTGATTTCGACGTGGCGCGAGCCGGTGCTCTTATACAACAGCGCGAACGCACGCGACAACAGTCATGTTGACGCGCGCGCCCGACCGAGTTTTATTCCACAGGTGAGTTTTCGTTCGCCTCGTCGGACGCTGCGGCCGCCGGCTCTTCCGACGCGCTCTCGCCTTCGTCGGCGGCGGGCGTTGCGGCTTCGGCGGCGGGCGCGGCGGCAGCGGCGGCGCCCGCCGTCTGCGCGCCGCCCTCGCCTGTGACGATGACGGGAATCTCCACCGTCACGTCGCGGTGCAGTCGCACGCCGACGCTGAACTCGCCCGTCTCCTTGATCGCCTCGCGCAGCGTGATGCGCCGGCGGTCGATCTCGTAGCCCTTAGCCTTGAGGGCTTCGGCGATGTCCATCGAGGTCACGGAGCCGTAGAGGATGCCGTGCTCGCCGACCTTGCGCTCGAATTCGAGCCGGAGGGCGTTCATCAGCGCGGCCTGGCCTTCGGCGGTCGAACGCTCGCGCGCCTCCTTCTTCAAGAGCGCGCCGCGCTCGGCTTCGATCTGCTTGACGTTGCCGGCCGTCGCCTTGACGGCGAGCTTGCGCGGCAACAGGTAGTTGCGCGCGTAGCCGGCCTTGACCTTCACGATCTCGCCGCGAGCGCCGAGGTTGTCCACGTCTTCACGTAACAGGACTGTCGTCTGTGCCATCTCTGGTGTCCTCCTCCCTTATTCCGCCGCGTAGGGGATGAGCGCGATGTTGCGCGCGCGCTTGATGGCCTCGGCCAGCATCCGCTGGTGAGGCGCGCACGTGCCCGAGATGCGCCGCGGGAGAATCTTGCCGCGCTCCGGGATGTAGCTGGTGAGCAGCTTCACGTCCTTGTAGTCGATGAGATCGACCTTATCGAGACAGAAGCGGCACACCTTGCGGCGCCGGAAGCGCCCACCTCCGCGACCGCCTCCGCCGCGGCGGTCGTCGCGCCCGCCCGATGGCTGGTGAACCGGCCCGTCGTCGTCTGTTTCAAAATCTCCGTCGTAGTTTCTCGACATAATTACACTCTCAACTTTTCTCTTGGGCGACCGCCTCGCCTGTCCCGCACCGTGCCGGGGCAGGAGACCGAGCGCCGCCAGGTCAGCCGTCAAATTCCGTTTCGGCCACACGCGCCAAGGGACGCTTACTGAAAACCGTTCCCTCGGCGACCGGCCCTACTCGCGCGACCCGGCCCCCGCGGCGGCGGTGGCGCCCGGTCGCTTCGACGCGCGGAGCGCGCGGCGCGCCTTGAACTTCTCGGCGCGCTGACGGTCTTCGTCCACGCGCACCGTCAGGTAGCGAATCACCTGATCCATGACGCGCATGCGGCGCTCCAGCTCGGCGATCTCGCGGCCCGTCCCCTCGACCTCGAAGAACATGAAGATGCCTTCGGTCTTGCGCCCGATGCGGTAGGCGAGGTTGCGGCGCCCCATGCTCTCGTCCTTGACGATGACGCCGCCCTGATCCGTGATCGTCTGCCGGAGCGTCTCCGTCAGACGCGCCGTCTCCTCCTCGGTCGTGTCCGTGTCAACGATGTAAATGATCTCGTAAATTCTCTTCTCTGCCAAAACCATCCTCCTTCTGGATGTCTAGCCCCGCCCGCGGGCGAAGCAAGGAAGAATTAAGGAGTGATAAGTGATCAGTGATGAGTGATAAGAGCTATTAGCTTAAAGCTGTTAGCTAACAACTAAGAGCATTGCTTTCTTCTTATCACTTATCACTCATCACTTATCACCATTGTATTGCGCCATCGCCTTGTCGATGCCGTCGCGGAGGACGGCGCGGAGCGCGTCGGCGCTCCGGTCCAAAATCGTTTCGAGTTCGGCGCGCTGGGCCTTCGAGAAATTCTCGAGGACGAAGCGCGCCGTGTCGCCCACCGGGTGCTCGGGCCGGATGCCGATGCGCAGTCGCGCGAACTCGTCGGCGCCGAGCACGTCGATGATGTTCTTCAAGCCCTTCTGGCCGCCGCTCGACCCGCGCGGGCGGAGCCGAACCGAGCCGAAGGGAATCGCGATGTCATCGCAAACGACCAGCAGACCAATAGACGGCGTAAGGCCCGCGCGCTTACGCAGGAGGCAGGCGACCGACTCGCCGCTCAGGTTCATGTACGTCTGCGGTTTGACGAGTTCGACGGCGCGGCCCTCGATCTCCGCCCTGCCGACAAGCGCCCTGCACTCCAACCGTTTGACCTCGCGCCCCGCCGCCCGCGCCGCCCGGTCAACGAGCATGAAGCCGAGGTTGTGGCGCGTCCACTCGTACTGCGCGCCCGGATTGCCGAGGCCGACGACCAGCATAAGCACCGGGGAAGGGCGAAGGGGAAAAGGGCAAGGGGCGGAGGCGAATTTCTCCTGCCCTTACCCCTTCCCCTTTTCCCTTTCCCCTTCCCCTTCGTCTTCCTTCTTGCCCTTCCCGATCACCTCGGGCTCCACAGCCTCTTCCTCGACCGCGACCTCCTCGACCGGCTCCTCGCGCAGGACGGCGACCGTGGCGACGGCCGTCTCCGGGTCGGTCAGGATTTCGACGTTCTCCGTCAACTGGATGTCGGAGACGTGGAGAACCTCGTGGACGCCGAGGTTCGACACGTCAACGTGAAGGGCCTCGGGGATTTCGCGCGGCGCACAACGAACCTGAACCTCGCGCAGGAGCTGTTCGAGGATGCCCTCTCCTTCCCTGACGCCGACGGGGTCGCCGTCAAGATGCAGCGACACCGTGACCTCGATCTTCTGGCCACGCACGAGCCGGCGCAGATCGGCGTGAATCAGACGGCCGCGGACGGGGTCGATCTGCCGGTGGAGGAAGAGCACTTCACTTTCGCCGACGCCCTCGATGTCGAGCGTGAAGATCGTGTTGTGGCCCGTGTCGGAGCGGAGAATCGCGGCCAGCTCGGCGAGCGGCGCGGCGGCCGACACGGCGTCGTTGCCGTCACCATAGACGGTCAACGGCACCAGCCCCGACCGACGCAGTCGGCCCGCGTCGTTCTTGCCCCGGCCCTCGCGCAGTTGCGCGCGTAACGTAATTTCTTTTCTCTCTGCCATACTCACTCCCAATGAAAAAAGCGTTCAGCCTTCGGCGATCAGCAAACAGCTAACGAGGTCACTCGTCAGCGGCCCGTTGTCCGTTGTTCATTTCCGCGGACTTGAAAGTCTCAAGGCCGAGGAACGAAAACAACTGACCACTGACCATTGACTACGGACAGCCTTTAGCTGATAGCTGACCGCTGACTGCTGAACGCTTCTCAGTTTTTGCCCTTCGTCAGACGAAGAGCGAAGAGACGCTCGTCTCCTCGTGGATCGACTTGATCGCCTTCGCCAGAAGCGGTGCGATGCTCAAAACCCTGACGTTGTCGAGATTACACGCCTCGCCCCGGAGCGGGATCGTGTTAGTCGTCACCGTCATCTCGATGTCCGAACCCTTCAACTGCTCGCACGCGCGGCCCGAGAGCACCGGGTGCGTAAAGCACGCGTGAATCCTGTCGGCCCCGGCCTCGCGCAAAGCCTTCGCGACTTTCGTCAGCGAGCCGCCCGTGTCGCACATGTCATCGACGATGAGGCAATTCCTGCCGCGCACGTCGCCGACCACGTTCATCACCTCGGCCTCGTTGGCCTTCTCACGGCGCTTGTCGCACAGCGCCAGCTCGGCGTCGAGCCGCTTGGCGTAGGCCCGCGCGCGCTCGGCCCCGCCCGTGTCGGGCGCCACCACCGTCAGATTCGGCAGCCCGTTCTCCTGGTAGTAGCCGATGAAGACCGGGGCGGCGTAAAGGTGATCGACGGGGATGTCAAAGAAGCCCTGTATCTGCGCCGCGTGGAGGTCGATGGTCAGCACGCGATCCGCGCCGGCCGTCGTAATCAGGTTCGCCACCAGCTTCGACGCGATGGGCACGCGCGGCCGATCTTTCTTGTCCGAGCGCGCGTAGCCGTAGTATGGAATCACCGCCGTCACGCGCTCGGCCGAGGAGCGGCGGAAGGCGTCGAGCATCACGAGCAGCTCCATCAGGTGCGCGTCCGTCGGCGGGCACGTCGGCTGCACGATGAAAACGTCGGCCCCGCGCACGTTCTCCGTGATCTGAAAGTTGTACTCGCCGTCCGAGAAGCGCGCCGACGTGGCGACGCCGGGGTCGCAACTCAGGTAGTTGCAAATCTCGTTCGTCAGCGCGCGGTTCGCGTTGCCCGAGAAGACTTTGATGCCGCCGGTGGTGCTCATCTTTGAGTGATGAGTGATGAGTGATGAGTGATAAGAGTAAGAAAGCTGTCTTTCTTATCACTTATCACTGATCACTGATCACTAGCTGGGGAGGTAGGACTCGAACCTACGAATGCCGGTTCCAAAGACCGGTGCCTTACCACTTGGCGACTCCCCAATTCCGTTCACGTCTCACGGCCCCGCTCCTGAGAGCAGACCCGCGCACCGGCCGAGCGCACGCAAGTACTCGGCCCGCGAGAGCGTGGCGCACGCGAAGACGCGCCAGCCCGTTTCCGGGCCGAGCGCCCCGCGGGCACGCTCCGCATCCCCCTTGCTGTCAAAGAAACCGAAGACGCTCGAGCCGCTGCCCGAGAGCAACGCGTCGCGCGCGCCCGCCGCCAGAAGCGCCTCACGCGCCCGCCCCGTTTCGGGGTGGAGTCGGAAGACTACGGCCTCGAAATCGTTCCGCAGCGCCTCACAGATAGAACCCGAAATTCCCGACTCTGCGCGCGAAACAGACAGGTTAGCGGCGCTCTCAGCCTTTGTCAAGGCAGGTGCGTTCAGCGCCTTGTAGGCTTCCGCGGTCGAGACTTTGACGCCCGGAGTGACCACGACCAGATGCCGCGCGGGCGCGTCTTCGAGCGCCGTGATGGTCGCGCCCGTACCCGTCCCGAGCGCCGTCCCGCCGGTCAGAAAGAAGGCCACGTCCGCACCGAGACGCGCGCCCAGCTCGGCCAGTTCGGTCAGCCCAGGCGCGAGCTTCCACAGGCGCGTGAGGCCGAGGAGCGCGACAGCGGCGTCCGCCGAACCGCCTCCGAGTCCGGCCTGCGCGGGGATGTTCTTTTCGAGCGTGACGCGTGCGCCGGCCTGCACGCCGTAGCGTTGGCGCAGGGCGAGCGCCGCTCTGTGGACGAGGTTGCTCTCGTCCGCCGGCACTTCGGCCGTGTCGCAGGAGAGTTCGATTCGCCCGTCGTCAAGCGGCTCGAAGGTCAGGCGGTCGCGAAGCGTGATCGTCTGGAAGACGGTCTCGATCTCGTGGTAGCCGTCGTCGCGCCGCCCAAGGACGCGGAGTTGGAGGTTGATCTTGGCGAAGGCCGGGAGGGTGAACCTGTCGTCTGACATAAGAAGAGCGGCCGGCGCTACTTTCCAGCGCCGGCCGCCCGAAGATTACACCGTCCTCGCGAGGAAGCGTTAGCGCTCCATGAAGACCTGCGTGAAATAGATGCGACCGTCGGCCCCGCGCGCGACGCCGAGGCCCGCGTGCGTGAACTCGCCCTTCAGGATGTTGGCCCGGTGCTTTTCAGAGTGCATCCAGCCCTCGACGGCGTAAGACTCCGGGTCGTCGTAGCCCTGATTATAGGCGAGGTTCTCGGCGAGCGCCTTCCAGCCGTGGACGCCCAGAAGCTCTGCCCGGCCGGTCATGCTAAGCCCGTCGCGATCCACGTGGCTGAAGAAGCCCTGCCGCGACATGTTCTCCGAGTGATGACGCGCCATGCGTGTCAAAGCGCCGTCCCAGGCGAGCGGCCTGCGGCCATGCGCCCGACGCTCCTCGTTGATCAAATCCAGTAGACGACTCTCGCTCCGTGTCGGGGACGCCGCCGACGTGGCCGCCGGCCGCGGAGACGTTGTCGCCGCCGGCACGGCGCGGTAGTTGGCGATGACGCGTGGGCGCGGGCGCGAAGCCACCTCATCGCGGGAGGTGGAGACCAGACGCGCGACGGGCCGCGCTGCCGGCTTCGTGTTCGTCTCGTTGGCCGAGACCGGAAGCGCGGCGAAGGCCACGAGCGCGACGAGCAGGAGGGGGTGCGCCTGCGCGGGCAGACAACTTTTGTCAGACAACCGGGGGAAACTCATTGGGGTAAAGCACCTCTGACTTCAAATGTCGGCAGAGAGGGCGCCTTTTTCAGCAACTGACCGTTGGTTGGGGCTAACGGCCAATCGCGTTGTCAATATTACAACTCGGTTTAAACCCCGTCAATCTCTAATACACGGAGACTGCCGGCTCATCCCGAGCCTAAATCATAACCCCTTGTGGTCTACCATTTAGCCGGTTGGATGGGTGGTCAAGCCTGTAGCGTCCGGGAGAACAGGGGGGATGGACTTCTACAAAGATTGACTGCCCGAAGGAAGGACGGACGTAATCTACACACACCCCGGCCCGGAGGCAAGGGTTATCTACTGGCGCCGTCGCCTAACTTGGTCTTAATCCTGATGATGTCGGCCGGTTCTGTCGAGAGGGAAAGGGCTTTTTGCCACGCGGCGCGGGCCTGTTCGGCCATCCCGCGGCTGTTGAAAAGGTCGCCCAGATGCTCTTGAATCGCCGCCGAGTTCGGGTTGCGGCGCGCGGCGTCCCGTAGATACCGCTCGGCCTCTTCCAGTTTGCCGAGTTTAAAATATACCCAGCCCAGACTGTCGAGATACGAGGCGTTACCCGGCGCGGCGCGGACGGCGCGCTGGATCATCTCCAGCGCCTCGCCGAGGCGTTCGTTGCGCTCCGTGAGGAAGTAGCCGAGGTTGTTGAGGGCGGCCACGTTGTCGGGGTCTTTGGAAAGAATTTGACGCAGAGACTCCTCGGAGCCTTTGAAATCGCCGGCGCGATCCTGAGCGGACGAGAGCAGCAGGAGCGCGCGCACGGTAAGCTCGTCCTGATTGGCCGGGACGAGTTCGAGCGCCTTACGCGCCGCGTCGGCGGCCTCGCGCCCGCGTCCACCCGTGATCAAGACGCTCGCCAGCGAAAGGTATTCGTCGTAATCCGTCGGCGCGCCCTTGAGCCGCCCGCGATAGAGGCTCGCGGCCTCATCGACGCGCCCCGACTCGGCGAGCAGACGGGCTTCTCTGTAGACGAGTTGTGCGTCGTCGGGGAGTCGGCGCCGCGCCGTGCGCGCGGCCTCAAGGGCCTCGCCACTTTTGCCCTGCTCGCGCAGAAGATCGACGGCGTAAACGTCCGGCGCCGGGTCTTCGGCTCCGAGCACTCGACGCATTCGCTCAATCATCGCCGACGCTTCCGCTGCCTGTCCGGCGCGCTGCCGCAGGAGGGCGACTTCGCCGAGCAGTGGGGCGGCGAAGCGCCTCACGCTCCTGTCGGCGAGCAGCGTGTCGCCGACTCCGCGGGCCTTGAGCAGGTCTTCGTAAATTTTGATGGCTTCATCGAAACGCGACTCGTCGGCGTGGGCCTGCGCCAGTTGTGCCGAGGCGAGGATGAAGAGTTGCAGGTGGGCGGGATTTTCCGGGGACATCATCCACGCCTGACGCGCGGCGACGGCCGCCTCTTGCGTTTTTCCGAGACGCAGCAACGTCTCGGCGAGGCGCGCGTTGGCCGCGTCGGGCGTGAGTTCCCTGCCCTTGGTGATGACCTGAAAGAAGCGCACGTCGATGGGGGCCGGTGCGCCCGCCCAGCGGCGGAACGCTTCGGCCGCCTCGTCGTCGCGCCCGAGGGCGAAGTAAAACTCTCCGAGGAGCGCCCACGCTTCGGCGTCGCCGGGGCGCAGGCGAACTATCTCACGCAGTTCCGCAACGGCGCGCTCGGCGCTCGCGCGCTCAGGCGTGGCTTCGGCGAGTTTGCTCTGGAGCGCGTGGACACGCGAGAGGACGCGGTGCGCGCCCACGTTGTCGCGGTTGATGCGGACGGCGGCCGACGCCTCGCGCTCGGCCAGCGGAAGGTCGTTGAGAAAGAAGAAGGCGATCTCGGCGAGCGCGGTTCGCGCCTCGGAGAGCGTGGGGTCAAGGTCGGCCGCCTGCTGGAAGGCGCTCTGCGCCGAGCGCAGGCCGTCCATCGTGAGGCTGCCGGTGCGTGCGGCGGAGTAATGACGCTGCCCTTCGAGCAGCTTGGCGTAAGCCTGCGCGCGCCGCTCGCGGGTCGGCGCGGCGATGGGGCCGTCGGTCTGCCTTGCGTCGGGCGTGTTGGCGCCAGAGCTTGCGCCCTGCGCGGAGGAGGCGGGCGGAGGCGCGAGCGGGCTGTTCGCGTTCTGCGCGGAGACCGAGGGCGCGGCCGAGACGGCCAGCAGCAACGCCGGAGCCAGGACGCTCGCACGAGACCACGCGCGTGCTGTCGTTCGCGAAGACTGCCTCAAGCTGTTGTCCCTTTCGCGGACGACGCGTCGTCCACCTCGCCCTCACGTGCTGATTGCAATACGCGCCGCCACGCCGAGCGGCGCGGGTAGGCATAGAGCAGCACGGCGACGGCGATGAGACCGATCCAGACCATCGCGGGCGTCTCGCCGGCAGCGCCGCCGCGGAGGAGCGTCAGTGCGAAGCCCATCACGGCGATTGCGGCGGCGATGGCCGCGACCTGCATCGTCGTCTTTTGCAGGTGCGCGAGCAGCCCGGAGGGGCCTCGCAGGGAGGCGATGGCTTGCAGGCGTGTGCCCGAAAACATCGCGCGCCGCAGGGCCACGGCTCCGAGGCCAAAGAAGACGACGGAGATGCGGAGCGCCCCGTCGATGACGGGGTCGAAGCCGACCTTATCCGAGAAGACGCCGGCGAAGGCGAGCGCGGCGAGCAGGACGGTCAGGGCGAGTACGGCGTAGATGGTCAACACCGCCGCTCGGTGGCGGCCGTGTAGCTCGTCTTCAACAACGCTGTCGCTTTCGCTGTTCCGGCTCACACCTTCACCTCTTCCGCGTAGATTTCGGACTTGTCTCTCAGATGTCTGTCGTGGCGGGGGGTGCGAAGGATATTAACACCCGCCCTGTTTACCGGCAAAGTTTTCGCGGCGGGCGTTCATGCGTGTAAAGAAAGAGGCGACCGACTCGCTTATTCGGAGCCGGTCGCCTGAAGGGTTCACACAGTTTCTTACGCGCGCCGTGCCGTTACGGCTTGTCGCCGGGGGGCGGCGTGGCCGGCTGCGTCGGCTGCGTCGCGGGCGGGCGGTTCGGGTTGCTACCCTCCTTGGGCGGGCCGGGCTGCGTCGGCTGAATCGTGGGCGTGTTGGTGGGGGCCGTGGCCGGAGGGTTCGCCGCGGGCAGCGGTCTCACGTCGCGGCCGGGGTCGGTGCGCTTGACGGGCACGGTGGGCACAGTCGCGGGGAGTATGCCGCCGTTCTTGATGGCCTCGTCGATGAGGTCGCCGGATTTGCTGCCACCGATGAGGATGCCTTTCTTCTCGATGGTCTTGGGAGTGGTGCCGAGGAGTTCGAGTTTGAGGCCGCTGAAGAAGCCCGGCCCTTCCGGCTCCTCGCGGTTGATGTAGGCCGGGTCGGGGTCGGGCGCGGGCACGCCGATGGCCGCCAACTGCTCGCGCGCGCGTTCGACGTGGCTGCTGTTCGGATGGTAGCGGGCGATCTGCTGGAGATACTTCGCGGCCTCGTCCGGCTCTTCCTCGTCGAGATAGGTCTGGGCGAGTTTGGCGAGCACGTCGGCCATGCCGCTGTAGTGCGGGGTCTTCTCGACGATCTCGCGGTAGCGCGACTGCGCGCCCTTCGGGTTCGGCGAGACGCCGCGGCGGTAGCGATCCCAATAGTGGTCGCCGACCATGTGGTTGTGCTTGGCCAGAACTTCCTGCACCTCGCGCAGGCGAAGCTCGGCGTCGGGCCGGAGGCTGGTTTGCGGGAACTGCTGGAGCAGAACCTTGATGCGCTGCTCGGCCTTCTTGGCGTTCGAGATGTCGCGGTCGGGCAGGCCCATGCGACGCATCTCGACCTCGGCCATCTTGAGCATCACGTCGTCGGCCAGCGGGTGCGTCGGGAAGAACGACAGCCAGTCCTGATAGGCCGACGACGCCTGGATGAGCGCGCTCGTCTCGCCTTCGAGGTAGAAGGTGTCGCCGATGGCGAGCTTGGAGAGCTGGAGGTAAGGCGAGTCCGGGTAAGTCGAGATGATGACGCTGTAGAGAGCGCGGGCGGTCTCGTAGTTGGACTTGCGCGCCTCCTTCGTCGCCTCCTCAAAGAGCACCCGGTCGCGGCCCGGAGCGACGCTGCCGATCAATTCGGAGTACTTGTCCTCGTCGCCGCCGCCGCCGAACGGGAAGATTTTGCTGAAGAAGCCGCCGCCCTTCTTTTTCTTCTTCGTCTCGGCTGTCCCCGTGTAAGCCTGTCGCTCGCTGATCGTGGCGCGCAGGCCCGACTGCACGCGCGTGTCGAGGTCTGTGGCCGCCGCCTCCAGCTTGTCAACGTCGCTCACTTCGTAGCGCTCGGCGCGGTCGAGCCGGCCGCGCATGTCCTGCACATCTCCGAGGAGGGAGGCAACCTCCTTCTCCAGCCCGCTGAGGCGCGCGCGCGCGTCCTCGGCGTCCTTGCCGGCGTCCTTCGCGTTGAGGCCGGCGATGGAGCTGTTGAGCGTGCGCCGCGTCTGTTCGAGCTTCGAGCGCAAGACTGCGAGGCGCTGCGCCGGCGTCAGATTACTCTGCGCCGCGCCGCCGGCCGGCTGGGCGTGGACTACGGCGAAGGCCGACGGCGCCGCCCACAACACCGCCGCGCCCACGGCCGACAGCATGAGATTGCGAATTCGCATTAGTAGAACCTCCAAAAACAAGTGATAAGTGATGAGTGATAAGTGATGAGAGAAGGCATCTGTTTTTTCTTTTCTTATCACTTATCACTCATCACTCATCACCTTCTTTTCAAGCCATCTGCACCGAGGCCGCGAGGAGTTCGCGGACGGCGCGCTCGGGGTCGCCCTGACCGAAGACGGCGGTGCCGGCGACCATGATCTCGGCTCCGGCGGCGGCCACCTCGGCGATTGTTTCGCGGTCGATGCCGCCGTCGATTTCGATGCGCGTCGGAAGCCCGCGCTCGTCGATCATGCGTTTGAGGCGGCGCACCTTCTCGGTCGCCGCACGGATAAACTGCTGCCCGCCGAAGCCGGGGTTGACCGACATCACGAGGACGTAGTCGGCAAACTCGATGGCCTCCTCCAGCGCCGCGACGGGAGTGGCCGGGTTGAGGACGACGCCGGCCTTCGCGCCCTGCTTGCGGATGCCCGCGAGCGTGCGGTGCAGGTGCGGGTCGGCCTCGACGTGAACGGAGACCATCGCCGCGCCCGCCTCGGCAAACTGCTCGGCGTACCTGCCCGGCTCTTCGATCATCAGATGCGCGTCGAGGGGCAGGCGGGTTGCGCGCGCCAGCGAGCGGACGACGGGCAAACCGATGGTGATGTTGGGCACGAAGTGGCCGTCCATCACGTCCACGTGGACGAGGGTCGCGCCGCCGCGCTCGGCGGCCTCGATCTCGGCGCCGAGGCGCGCGAAGTCAGCGGACAAAATCGAGGGCGCGATCTCTATCACAGGTTCGCTCTCCGAATCACTTTCAATTTGAGACGCCGCCCCGCTCAGTTGGGGCGTTTGTTGCCGTTTGCGTTGCGCGTCGAGTTGGCGTTGCGCGCGCCGGTCGTGCTGGCGCTGCGGTTGTTCGTGTTCCGGCCGGGACGGTCGTTCGTGTTGCCGTTGCGGGCGGAGTTGGCGTTGCGGTTCGCGTTCGGGGCCGTGGTGCGGTTCGCGTTCTGCGTGCCGCCGGCGTTAGCGTTCGAGCCGCCCGTGCTGGCGTTCGAGTTGCGGTTGTTGGCGTTGACGTTGGCGTTCGTGTTCTTGTTCGTGTTGGTCTTGCGGCGCGGGCGGTTCTGGTTTTCGTTGGCGACGGCGGCGGCCGTCTCCGCCTCGGCCTTCTTCTCCTCGCCCTCGACGATCTCGTCGGACGAGGGCGCCTCGCCCTCTTTGGGCGCGCGCGCGACGATGACGGCGACCGTCTGCCCCTGCTTGACGACCGCGCCCGCGCGCGGGAACTGGTCGAGGATGACGCCGGGTCTCACGTCCGACTTGTAGCGCCTGGCCCGCTCGCGGATGCTCAAGCCCGTGGTCTCAAGGGCCGACTCGCCTTCGTTGAAAGTCTTATTAGTAACGTCGGGCACCTCGACCGAGGGGCTGCGTAGCGAAAGGTAGACCGTGCCGGCCAGCCCGAACGCGAAGGCGCACAGGATGAGGCCGAGCATACCGATCTTTCCGAGTGCCGCGAGAATCGTTCGCAAAGTAAATTGTGCCGGGTGGTCAAGCAGTCGCGGGCGCATGCGGCGTGTGCGGCGCGCGCCCGGCAGCGGTTACAAGCGGCGAAGTTTAACACCCGCTTGTCAGGGGCCGCAAGGCACTCGGGCGGCGACCTTTAAGCGAGGCGCTCGAAGGCGGCGACGAAGAATCCGTCCGTGCCGTCGCGGTGCGGCCAGGTGCGCGCCGCGCCCGTATTTAAGAGCAGCCGCGCGGGCGCGGGCGCCGCCTCCACCTGTCTGAAATCAACGACGCCGCCCAGAAAGGCCGCCGCCACGCCCTCGTTCTCCTCCGGCTCAACCGAGCAGGTCGAATAGACTAAACGCCCGCCGGGGCGCACGACGCGCGCGGCCCCGTGCAAAATCGCCAGTTGGCGCGCGGACAATTCCAAAATGTCCGAGGGTCTGATGCGCCAGCGAATTTCGGGGTTGTGCCGGAGCGTGCCGGCGCCGGTGCAGGGGGCGTCAACGAGCACGCGGTCGAAGGAGGCGTCGGCAAAGGGCAGCGGCGATTCGGCGTCGAGGGCGACGGGGCGAATGCCCTTCAGCCCCTGCCGCGTGGCGAGTTCAACGAGGAGGCGGAGGCGGCCCGCGTGGATGTCTCCGGCGACGACGTGGGCGCGGCCTCCGGCGAGCGCGGCGACGTGCGTCGTCTTGCTGCCCGGCGCGGCGCACACGTCGAGCACGCGCTCGCCCGCGCGCGCGCCCAGAACGTGCGCGACGAGTTGCGACGCCTCGTCCTGCATGTAGAGCGAACCATCATCGGCCCACGCGCGCAGCAGGGGCGACGCGTCGCCCGACTCTTCCATACGCCAGCCGCCGGGCGCGATTTGCGACGGCTCGACACGGACGCCGGCCGCGCGCAGCTTGTCGATCACTTCGCTCGCTTCGGCGCGCAGCGGGTTGAGTCGGAAAGAGACGGGCGCGTGTGCGTTGTTGGCGCGGGCGAAGTCGAACGCTTCCTGCCGGCCGAACGCGTCGGCCCAGCGCGCGATGAGCCACGCGGGGTGTGAGGTCTCGACGGCCGCGCGCTCGACCGCGTCGGCGACCGCGGCGGCCGGGTCGTAATCCGGCTCGCGGCCGGCGCGACGGAGCACGGCGTTGATGAACGACGCGGCGGAATGCAGACGCGCGGCGTGCGCGAGGTTGACCGACTCGTTGACGGCCGCACGCGCCGGGACGCGTGTGAGAAAGCGGAGTTGATACAGCCCCAGCCTCAGGGCGTGGCGGACGGGCGCGTCGAGAGTCTGGGCATCGCGCCCGGCATAGTGCTCAAGGAGTTTGTCGAGCCAGAGTTGTCGGCGCAGCACGCCGAGCACAAGCTCGTAGCAGAGGGCGCGGTCGTCGGCGCGCATCGAGTCGGCGAGGTTCGCGAGCAGCGGCGCGGCAAACGCGCCCTCTTCTTCGACGCGTCGCAGAATCCCGAACGCGGCCCAACGCGCGGGCGACACCGCCGCTGCACGCCCCTCCGCGACCGGCCCGCCGACGCCGCCTCCCTTCCGCGCGCCCCTCCCTTTTCGTTCGTCACTCAAAATTTCGTCAGCCCAACTTCTCGCCGACGGCGACGTGCGTGCCGTTGATAAAATCGCGCGCGTCCATGCGGCGCTTGCCCTCGGGCTGAACGTCGAACAGGCGCAGCGACGTGCCGCCGCCGCAGGCGACTATCAGGCGGTCGCCGCGCGCCTCGACCACCTCGCCGGGCCTCGGCGTGTGCGACGCGCCTTCCTCAAACTCTTCGACAACTTCCGACTTCAGGACGACGAGGCGTCGGCCCTGAAGCGTGGTGTGTGCGTTCGGCCACGGTTGGAAGCCGCGCACGCGCCGCTCGATGTCGGCGGCGCTCATGCCCCAGTCGATGAGGCCGTCCTCGCGGCGAAGGATGGGCGCGTGTGTCGCCGCGCTTTCGTCCTGCGGTCGCGCTTCAAGCTCGGCGAACTGCGCGAGCGTCTGGCTCAAAAGCTCAGCGCCGTCCTCGGCGAGCCGCGCGAGCAGTTCCGGCGCGGTCTCGCCCGCGCCAATCGGCGTCGCGCGCTGCAAGAGAATCGGCCCCGTGTCGAGACCCTCGTCCATGAGCATCGTCGTCACGCCGGACTCGTTCTCGCCGCGCACGACGGCCCAGTTGACGGGCGCGGCCCCGCGATACTTCGGCAGCAGCGAGAAGTGGACGTTGACGCAGCCGCGCAGGGGCGCGCGCAAGTAAGCGGGCGGGAGAATGCGCCCGTAGGCGACGACGACGACGGCATCCACCGTCCGATGTGTGAAGAGGTCGAAAGCCGCGTCGGTTCTAATCTTTTCGGGTTGGCGGACAGTGAGGCCGCGGCTGAGGGCAAACTCCTTGACGGGGGGGACGTGGAGACGGTTGCCGCGGCCCGCCGGCCGGTCGGGCTGCGTCCAGACGGCGACGACCTCGTGCCCGTCCTCGACGCAGCGCCGCAGCGACGGCACCGCCGACGCGGGCGTGCCCATGAAGATCAGACGCATAAGAGCTGTTAGCGGTTAGCTATTAGCTGTAAGCCAGATGCGAGCAGCGAGGTCTGTGTTCAGCGACGGCGCGCCAGCCGGCGCATGCCGTGAGCTAACAGCTACTAGCTAACAGCTTCCCTAATACGCACACCTGTAGTTTGAGCTTTCGTAAGCCCTGCTCCAGCCGCCGCGGCCGCGTTTGTAGATGTAGTACCACTGACCCTCGAAGCTGGCCCCGGTGGTGACGACTTCCCCCACCCGGTCGCCGTCAAGATCAACTTGATCGACGAGGATTTCGGAGAGGAAGCCGCCGTTGCCCACCTCGTCGATGACGCTCGGGTCGGGCAAGTCCTTCGCCACGACCGTCTCGTAACGCGCAAGCCCGGTCTTGAACGTGTCGGCCTGCGGCAACGCGATCAGGAAGAGGAGATGACGCGACTGCTTGCCCTGCTTGGCGACGAAGCTGCCGATCAATTCGGCGCGGCCGTCGCCGTCGAGGTCGGTCGCCGTCAGGTTGATGGCGCCGAGCGTCTTGAGTACGGCGGCGGGGACGCGGCGGCGGCGCATCGACTCTTCCGCGAGCTTCAGAGCCGCGGCGCGCTCCGCTTCCGTGGGCGCGCGCCGCGTGCCCTGTCCGCGGCCGAGGGTGTCGGAGTCAGTGGCGAGGGCCAGACGGACGCGCCCGATCTTGACCGGCGACTCTAACTCCACGTCGGCTCCGGTGCGGAAACACTCGTCGGCGACGTGCGAACGCTTCACCGTCAGGCTGCCGGCCTCGCCGCCGCCCGAGATGATGCGAAACTTGCGGCCCTCTCGGTAGTACTCGCCCGCGAACTTCGCCAGCGGATCATCGCCCGACTCATCCATCGGCGGGGAGACGAACTTCCCGCCGCTGACCAAGACGACCGGGTCGATAGTCGTCCCCATCTCGCCCGACACGGCAAAGATCATCGCCCCCTTCGCGCCGCCGGCCTGTTGCGCGTGCGCGCCCGAGAAGCACGCGAGCAGCAGCGTCAGCGCCGCCGCGAGTCGCGCTCTCGCCGTCAACGAATGCTGTTGTTTGCTCATCGTCAACTATGTCCCGATTGTTCCGCTCAGATGTTTGAACAGTACCGCGAGCGGTAGCGAGCGGGTGTAGATGCGCGGTGCGGGCCTCTCGTCGCAGCCGCACTCGCTTGCTACCGCTCGCGGTACTGTTTTCAGATCGCCGTGCGCTTCTCCTTGTCGCTCGCGCCGGGGCGGATTTTCTCGGAGACGACTTTGGCTTGCATGAAGAGGCCGAGGTAGTCGCGCCCGCCCGCTTTCGAGTCGGTGCCCGACATGTTGAAGCCGCCGAAGGGGTGGACGCCGACGAGCGCGCCCGTGCATTTGCGATTCAGGTAGAGGTTGCCGACGTGGAATTCGCGGCGCGCGCGCTCCAGCTTCTCCTCGTCGTTCGTGTAGACGGCGCCTGTGAGTCCGTACTCGGTGTCGTTGGCTATCGCCAGCGCGTCGTCGAAATCGCGCGCGCGAATGCAGGCGAGGACGGGGCCGAAAATCTCCTGCTGCTCGATAGTGTCGCCAGCTTTCACGTCGGCGATGACGGTCGGCTCGATGAAGAAGCCTTGCTCGCCGTCGGCGCCGCCGCCCGCGACGACGCGCCCGCCGTCTGCCTTGCCGCGCTCGATGTACTCGTTGATGGACTTGAACGCCTTGTTGTTGATGACGGCGCTCAGGCTCGTCCCCGGTGCGTTGGGGTCGCCCAGCTTGAGACGCTCGGTGCGCTCGACGATCTTCTCAATCATCGAGTCGTAAACTTGCGTGTGGATGATGGCGCGCGAGCAGGCCGAGCACTTCTGACCCTGAAAGCCGAAGGCCGACTGCACAACGCCCGTGGCCGCCTCATCGAGATCGACGCCCGCGTCAACGATGATGGCGTCCTTGCCGCCCATCTCGGCGACGACGCGCTTGATCCAGATTTGTCCCGCGTTCACCTTCGCCGCGCGCTCGTTGATGCGCAGGCCGATCTCCTTCGAGCCGGTGAAAGCAACGTAGCGCGTCTTCGGGTGATCGACGATCACGTCGCCGACTTCCGCGCCCGAGCCTGTCGTGAAGTTAACGACGCCGGGAGGCACGCCGGCCTCTTCGAGCAGCTCGAAGAACTTGTAGGCGATGGTCGGGGCATCGGACGAGGGCTTCAGAACGACGGTGTTGCCGGTGACGATAGAGGCGACCGTCATACCGGCCATGATAGCGAGCGGGAAATTCCAGGGCGGGATGACGACGCCGACGCCGAGCGGGATGTATTCGAGCCGGTTCTCCTCGCCTTCGATCTTCACGAGCGGCTGCCCTCCGGCGTAGCGCAGCATCTCGCGCGCGTAGAAGTCGCAGAAGTCGATGGCCTCGGCGGTGTCGCCGTCGGCCTCGGCCCACGTCTTCGCCACCTCGTAGACCATCCACGCCGACATCTGGTGACGGCGCTCGCGAAGCAGATCGGCGACGCGGAACAGAAGCGCGGCTCGCTCCTCGGCCGGCGTGCGACTCCACGTCTTAAAGGTCTCGCTGGCGCGCTCGACGGCCAGGCGAGCCAACTCCTCCGTGGCCTTCTGGAAGCGTCCGACCACCTGCGTCTTGTTGGCGGGGTTGAAGCTCTCGAAGGTGCGCCCCGTCATGATGCGCTCGCCGCCGATGACGAGCGGGTAGTCGCGCCCCAGCTCGCCCCTCACGCGCTCCAGCGCCTCGCGCATCGCGCTGGCGTTTTCCTCCCCGCTGAAGTCGGTGAACGACTCGTTCCGAAACTCGTTCTGCATAAGTTGCTCCTCAATAAATGATGAAGTCAGGAGTCAGAAGTCAGAAGTCAGAAGTATGTGGCCGGGTTACTTGCCGCCCACGTCGGAAGATTCAAGCCGGGCGGGCTAGAACTTCTGACTCCTGACTCCTGACTCCTGACTACTTTTTTTTCATGCTACCACAACGCGGACGCAAAAAGCGCGGCCGGACTTTCAAGCTGGAAGCGTCCGGCCGCGCGATTTCGTTCCGTGTTCTGCGGTTCGCTCAGACCCACTTGCCGGCCTTCGCCAGCTTCTTGATCTTGCGCTTGACCAGCTCGCGCTTGAGCGGCGTGGTGTGGTCGATGAAGACGATGCCGTCGCAATGGTCGGTCTCGTGGAGCATGCACCGGGCCTCAAGCTCAAGGCCGTCGTACTCGAACTCCTCGCCGTTGATGTCCTGCGCGCGAACGACGGCCCGCAAGCTACGTTTCACGTTGAAGTAGATGCCGGGGAACGACAGGCAGCCCTCGTCGCCCGTCTGGTCGCCTTCGACGCGGAGCACGACGGGGTTGATGAGCGCGACGCGCGCGCCGGGATCGTCGCCGCCCGAGCAGTCCATCACGAACAGACGTTTCGAGAGTCCGACCTGCGGCGCGGCCAGCCCGACGCCGCTCGCCGAGTACATCGTCTCGAACATGTCGCCGACGAGCTTTTTTAGCCCGTCGTCGAACTCGGTGACGGGGTCGCCCGACTGTTCGAGCACCGGGTCGCCATATTTTACGATCTTCAGAAGTGCCATCTTTAATTCCCGAAACTTCGGCGTTTTGCCTGAGTTTCGATGCTAATCTTACGCGAAATGATGCTTCGAGGCCAACGGCGGAGAAAGGATGAGGGATGAGGGATGAGGGATGAGGGATGAAGGATGAAGGGGAGTCAGCAGTAAGCAGTAAGCGGTAGGCAGTCAAGGCGCTCGCCCGGCCTTGACTGCTTACTGCTTACTGCTCACTGCTTACTATCTTCTTTCATCCCTCATCCCTCCGCCCTCATCCCTGGATGAGTCGTTCCACGTCGCGGAAGGTCGGGTCTTCGGCGTAGAGCTTCTGGAGTTCGCGGTTGGCCTGTGCGGCACGGCCGAGCTTGAGGTAAGAGAGGGCGCGGCGGTAGACGGCCTCGCGCAGCAGGGCGGGGCTGCGTCCCTTCTTCTTCCTCAGCGCGCCGGTGAAGACGCTCACGGCCGCCTCGTGGAGTCCCTTCTCCTGCATGGCGCGGCCGTAGAAGATGACGATTTCGAGCGTCAGGTCGTCCGAGACTTCGACGCCCTGCGCGCGGTCGATGATGCCGTCCCACGCGCCCGCGTCCGCGTACAACTCGCAGAGCGAGAGCGTCAGCGCCGGCTCCGGGTCTAAGTCGGCGACTTCTTCGAGCAGCCCCGTGGCGTCGTCCACTCTTCCCTGCTCCTGATAGAACTCGACGAGCAGCAACGCAACGGCCAACTCATCGAGCGCCACCGAGGCGCGCACGCTCGGCGTAATCTGGACGGGCGCCTCGACGCCGGGCAGATACTTCCGCATGAGCGGCGTCGGCAACTCCGCGTCGCTTTGCACGAGCCGCTCCAGCATCTCGACGGCGCGTGCGCGCCCCTCCGTGTGTCGCGAGAGGATGGAAGCCGCGTAGACGGCCGCGCCCGGCTCTTCGTCCGCCGCGGAGAGGAAATGCTGGAGGGCCGTGTCCGCGCGGCCCGCGCCGAGTTCGTTCAATCCTTCGACGAAATCCTTCTCGTGCCCCGGTGCGAAGAAGCCCGGCTCGGGCGTCTCCTGCGTGACGACCTCCGGCGCGGACGGCGGTGCGGCGGGCAGTGCATGCGCGACGCGCGTCCGCCGTCCGCCCCCACTACTGCCCAAATGCTTGACGTAGCTCACGCCCGCGCCCGGCAGATCGACACTCAGACGCGGGCCGCGCGGCCCCGTCCCCACGCGCAGCGGGCCGACGCCGACGCTCCCGCCGATGCCGCTCCGGCTCAGGTTGAGTCGGAAAAATTTGCCGAGCCGGATGCTCTTGCTCAGACGAAAGCCCACTCGTCGCGCGCTCCTTTCATTTGTTCCAAAGGCTCAACGCCAGTCACGTCTGTCGGGGCAGAGCTTGTCCGCGGCCCCCGCTTCCAGAAGAATTAACATGGATGGACAGGAGTTGCAGGATATAAAGACAGATTTCAAATTTCAGATTTCAAATCTTCCCATCCTGCGTATCCTGTCCATCCATGTTAATTCCGCCGTAGCTTCGGGCCGCGGACTTGCCCTGCCCCTACAGTTTTGAAAGACACTTTCACTCGTCGCCCTTCGCGGCGCTCGTCTTGTGCTTGCCAAACACCGGCTCGCGCTTCTGCATGAAAGCCGCGACGCCTTCGCGGAAGTCGGCGGAGCGGAAGCAGTCGGCCTGACCGTCGGCTTCGTATTCGAGGGCGGCGGCGAGTTCCTCCTGCTCGGCGCGGCTGAGTGCGCCCTTGATGCGTGCGAGCGAGGGCTGCGGCGCGGCGGCCATCCGCGCGGCCAACTCGCCGACCACTGCCTCCAACTCATTCGCGGCGACGACCCGGTTGACGAGGCCGAGCCGCAACGCCTCCTCCGCTTTGACGGTCGCGCCGGTCGCCATCAGCTCGAAGGCGCGGGTGCGGCCGACGAGACGCGGCAAAAAGAAAGTGCTGCCGCCGTCGGGCATGAGGCCGACGCGGACGAAGCTCTGGCTGAAGGTGGCCGTCTCCGT
>DASVES010000397.1:0-10126 GCA_036380435.1 Pyrinomonadaceae bacterium
CGAAGCCAGGGTCGGAGTTTCGCAGGTCGCGGAGGGTGATCGGCCGGGTGCTTTCGTTATCCTTGTTCTGGTAGGCGAGAATCATCGTCAGGACGGGGGTGATCTGGTTCTTCTCCGCCGTCAGGCCGTCGTGATAGTCGCGCAGGGTGTTGTTGTCGAACTCCAGCTTGCTGAGGATTTCCTGTCCGGCGGCCCGGTTGAGGCGCGCGAGTTCCTGAAAGTTGAGCGAGAGGATGGTGGCCGTCGCGTTGAGGGCCTCGTCGGCATCGTTGACCGCCTCCTTGAGCGCCTTGCGCGCGCGCAGCTTGGCGACGACGCCGTTAATCTTGCGGAACACCGTGGTCACGGTCGCGGGGATGCCGGGGATGCCGGGCAGTAGCGCCGAGACGGCCGTCTGCACGCCTTCGAGCGACGAGATCAGCGCGCCGGCCGACTCCTCGCCCTTGTTCCCGGCGTCGGCCAGGGCCGCGAGCGCGTCAGAGTAGGCGACAATCGCGTTGATGGCTTTTTTGGTCGAGTCCCAGCGGGCGCGCAGCTCATTGATTCTCGGGCTGTCGAGTTCGGCGCGGATGAGCAGGCCCTCGGTCTGCGCGTAGCCCTGCCGCATCGCGCCGGCCATCCGGGTGGTGGCGTCGGCGAACGGCTTGAGGTCGGGCAGTTGGGTGCACGACGTGAGGAGCGACAGGGCGATAAGGACGACGAAGCTCTTGGCCCGAAGCGTGGAGACTTTCATTGTGTTTCTTACCTTTCGAGAAGGGGCCGCGCGCCGCGGGGAACGTGGCTGGCCCGTCGGAAACGTCCGCGAGAGAAGACGCCGTGAAAAGATGGACGCGCGGGGCGGGCGAAAGATGACGCCGCGCGGCCGAGGGCGCCGGTAACAAACGTCGCCGGGCAGCGGGCCAACTCACAAGCCCGTCCGTCGGCTCAAGTCCAGACGCCTTGCAACGGCAACTCTACACGTTATGCGGGCCGGGGTCGAAACATTTCACGGGATGCCCGCGCGGGAGATAAAAAAGAAGAGGCCGGGTCGGAAGCGATCTGCCGCGAGGAGGACGGGCGGGGCGGCGACGCAGGTCGCGGCGTTGGTCGTGAGGGGGGACGCTTCAGTGCCCTTCGGCTCAGACTGAGGCGCGTAAGGATTGGGCGATGAGGGGGACGATGCGGCGGGGGACGGCGATGGCTTCTTTGATGTGGCGGGCGTGGGTGAAGTGGCCGGCGACGTGGAGGCCCGAGACGTTGGTCTCGAAGGTGTGGGGGTCGTAGACGGGAACGTCGCAGAGGCCGGCGCGCTTCGTCTCGACGCCGAGGCGGCGCAGGAGCGTGAGGTCGGGGTCGCTGCCGACGAGGATGAAGACGGCGTCGTTGGGGAGTGTCAGGGTCTTGCCGCCGGCGTCTTTTATCTTGACGAAGCGCGGGCCTATCTCTTCGACCTCGGAGAAGGGAAACAGGCGCAGGCGCCCGCGCTCGATCTCGCGTTCGAGCGGGGCGCGCACCCAGTGCTTGATGGCGCCGCGTTTGGGGTCGCGGTTCTCCCAGTCGGCGGGCCAGATGGCCAGAGTGGTGCGCGCGCCGCCCTCGGCGAGAAAGAGCGCGGCCTCGGCCGCGGAGTTGCCGCCGCCGACGACGAGCGCGTCTTTGCGCACGTAGGGGTACGGCTCGACGAAACGCTGGTGGACTTTGGGCAGATCTTCGCCGGGAACATTCAGGCGGCGGGGACGGGCCATCGCGCCCGTGGCGACGAGCACGCGCCGCGCGCGGTAACGCGAGCGAGTCGTGCGGACGACGAAGCCGTCCGCGTCCGCGTCGCGCTCCATCTCGACGGCCTCCTCCTCGGTGTTGATCCGCAGGCTCTCTTCGAGCGCGAAGCGGACGTAGTGCGAGAGCAGTTCCTCGCGCGTCGGCTTCTCGCGGCAGGGGCGGAGTGTGCCCTCGCGCATCTCCAACTCCTCGGGCGTGGAGAAGACCGTGAGGCCCACGGGGTAGCGGTAGACGGTGTCGGCGATGAGGCCGCGCTCGATGACGAGGTAGTCAAGCCCCTCGCGCGCCGCCGCGTCGGCCGCGGAGATTCCCGCCGGCCCCGCGCCGATGATGATGAGGTCGAGTGGCGCTCCGTAGTTCGTCATGCGTCTGGCCGCAATCCTCGCATGTCCCGCTCCAGTCATCAACTGTCGGCGCCACCCATCGGCCGCCCCCGCGGACAAAAAATTGCCCGGCGCTGCTCACAAACGGGGCGGCGCCGGGCAGTTCTGATTGGCTTGCGGCGGCTTAGTGATCTCTCACCAGATAATTCTTATCGGCTACGAAGAGTTCTTTGAGCCATACGGGTTCACCGCCTTTGGTGTGTTGCGCGTAGTTTTGGCGGGCGGCGCGGATGAACTCCGCGATGTTCAGATTGCGCTGCGGCAGCGCGACGCCGGTCGTCGTGTCGAACTCGTTGTCGCAGAGGCGGTTCATAATGTAGAAGCCGAGCATCCGGTAGCTTTCGAGTTGCGGCTCGTCGAAGAACTGGTCGCCGGTGGACTGGTGCGGGAAGTCGTCATTGGCCTGCTTGTACTGGAGCACGTCGCGCGGCTCATTCTCGCCGTAGACGGCCGGCTTGACGTAGATGAGAACGCCGTCCTCGGCGCCGGGGTCGGCTTGGCTGTAGCCGATCTTGCCGAAGGCCCAGTAGGACGCTTTCTTGTCGCCCGGCTGCTTTTTGTAGATGGGCATCTCGTCGAAGTCGATGGGGACGCCGAGGTCGATCCTAATCTTGCGGACGGCGTTGCCGAGGTCGTTGAATTGGAACTCGCCGTCCTGCGCGGCGTCGCTGACGACGATGACGCGGCAGCGGCGGAGCACCATCTCGTAGAGGGCGATGTTCTCGAAGTGGCCGCCGTCGGTGAGGTAGACGTACTTGTGCGTGTCGTCGGTCAGGCCGAACGCCTCGTGCAGGACGGGCGAGAGCGAGAGGCGCGGGGCCTCCCGGTAGTAGGTCTTGATGCCGGCCGGGCCGGGGTTGCCGAGCCACCACCCGAGGCGCACGTTGAAGAGCGTCAGGACGAGCGAGATGACGGGCGAGGTGGTGTAGTAGCCCATGTTGGAGCTGGCGGCCGCGCCCGAGACGGCGGCGGCCGTGCCCAGCGAGATGCCCTGGTGACCGCCGTAGTCGCGCGACCGGCGGTAGCCGACGCGGAAGCAGCCAGAGTGCAGCGGGGTGATGGCGAAAGGCTCGGCCTTGCGCTGCTGCCACGCCAGGTTCTTGCCGCCGACGAGGTTGAGCGAGGTGTTGATAACGTGCAGGAGGCGGTGCGGCGGGGGGTACTTCTTCTTGATCTCGGCCGGGTACACGGCCCGGAGCGCGTGGCGCTTGCCGAGGATGACGTGGTCGCTCTGCTGCGCGCCGCCCCGCGCGGCGCTCTTGACGAGGCACGGGGCGTCGGCGCCGCCCGCGGTGTTGACGACGAACATCTCGCTCTCGAGCACCTGGTTGAGGTCGGTGATGAGGTTGATGCGCAGACGCTGCGGGAGGGGGGTCGCGCCGTCGTAATCCTTCAGCTCGTCGCGCGTGGCGGCGGAGAGCTGCTCCTCGAGGAACTTCGAGGTCGGGTCTTCGGCCCTCGCGATCTTGCCGGCCAGCCCTTCGAGGTCCTCGAAGTCGCCCTCGTGGAAGAGGACGGGGCGCAGCTCGTGCATCGGGACGTTGTCCTCGGGGTCGAAGCCGGTGAAGGGGTTCTCGCGCCGCTCCGCCTTGAGGCGCGAGGCGCCGAGGTAGGCGCGGATCAGGCGGTTGCGATACCCGGCGTGGAGGGAAAACTTGTTGAGGTTGATGCGCAGCGCGAGGAACGTGCAGATGCCCGCCGCGATGAGGATGAACACCAGGACGTACCAGAACCGCGCGAAGTGGACGACCGCCATGTGCGTGGGGCGGCCGAAAGGCATGGCGAGGAAGTTCGCCCCGCCCCACATCGACTGCCCGTTCAACGGCCAGGCCGCGTAGAGCAGGCCGGTGACGAGGAGCGACATCGCGATGAAGAAGACCAGCAGGAACACCAGCGCCAGGAGCGGCAGCAGGTGCTGGTGGAAGAATGCCTTGAGCAGCCCGCCCTTGCTCGCCTGATCGTCGTGCGCGGGCGTGCCGGCGCTGTACCCGGCGAGCAGCGAGATGAGGCCGGAGATGCCGCCGGCCGAGGCCACCCACGACGGCGCGGCGAAGAAGAGGCGCGGGCCGTGAATCGAGAGGATGCTGAAGACCGCCCAGGCCATGGCCGCGATCAGGACCCACGCGTTGAAGCGCGCCCACCACTCGCGGTCCTCGTCGTTAAGCAACTCGGCCCCGCCGAAGAAGCCGCGGCTCGTGAGGCCGACGAAGACGGTCGTCAAAAGCAGCAGCACCACGAGCGCGACGGGGACGGCGAGGCAGGCGTACCACTCGGCGGGCCACCCCGCGGCATACGCCTCGACGAAGTCGCGCACCGCCGGGTTCGACCACTCCTGCAGCGTGGCCCACCACATCAGCCACCCGCCGATGGCGCCGACGAGGACGAGCAGGATGAACACCGTGACCTCCAGCTTGGTGAACTCCTTCGGGTGCTGGAACCTTTCGAGGAAGAAGGAGCTGATGAGCCAGGAGACGACGGGGATGGCGATGCCGAACAGCACGTACCACATCTTCTTCGTGATCTCCACGCCGAAGATGTTGAGGCCCGAGAACTGCGAGACGGCGTCGCCCTGACTCGCCTCGCTCGACCACGCCCAGTAAGTCGTCAGGCAGAAGGCCGCGCCCACCAGCGGCAGCAGACACCACTTGAGAAAACTCCTCTGCCCGCGCCGCGGCCGCCAGAATTTGCTGCGCTCGATGAGCTGCGCGCTGACGGCCGGGCGGCTGAGGCTGACGTAGGCGATGGCCAGCACCAGAAGGAGGGAGCCGACGCCGAGGAAGATGTGGCGCAGGTCGAAGGCCGCGGCCAGCGGCGCCAGGGCCGCCGGGGCGCGCCCGGCCCAGTCGGCCTGCGAGTAGAGTAGCGAGACGTTGAGGCGCGGCAGCGCCAGCACCGCCAGCACTAGCGGGAAGAGCACCATCCAGTTGAGCAGCAGGTTGCGCAGATAGATGGCGATGAAGGCCCAGGTGTCGGCCGTCATCAGCCCGGCCTTCGGCGTGATGAAATTGCTGTACTCGCGCAGGTGCCGGACGGCCGCCGGGTCGGGGTCGATCTTCGACTTCGGGGCGGCGCGGCCGAGGTCTTCAGTGACGCCGTCGAGGCCGCGCGGGTGCCTGTACAGCCAGGCCGTCAGCCAGCCGCCGATGTAGCCGCCGCCCGAGACGGTCGAGAGGTAGTCGAACTCCTTGAGCAGGTTGAAGCGCGCCAGCCCCTGGAGCAGCCCGAGGGCGAAGGTGCCGCTGCGGATGCCGCCGCCCGAGAGGCAGATGGCCGACTGCTTCTGCCCGTGGAGGCGCTTGAACATCGCCGCCTGGCGGATGTCGGAGACCTTCTCCAACTCGTCGGGGAACGCCTCCTCCAGCAGGAGCCGGTTGACGTAGGCCAGCGCGTCGGACCCGGCGGGCGCGTCCGCGTAATTCTCGACGAGGGTGCGCGTCGCGTCTTGAAGGTTGACGTACTTGAAGGCGTCCGGTTCGTAGATGTGCACCTTCAGCAGTGCGTCGAGCCCCCCTTCCAGGTCGGCCGCCGCCCGCTTCCCGGGGTCGGCGTAGTCGTCGAGCGCCTGCCTGAGCTTGGGCGCGGCGCCGCGCAAGTGGCTGGGCAAGTGCCCCTTGCCCGTGTCTTTGCGCTGCTTCGCGAGCAGCTTTTTGACGAGCCGCCCCGGCGCCTTGACGTGCCCCGCGTGGAACTCGTAGTCGAGCATCGCCACGATGCCGGGGCGCCCGTTGACGGTAACCTCCTCCTTAGGCGTGAGGTCGCCGTGGAGGCTGAGGTACTCTTCTTCCAGCACCTGAAAGAGTTGGAGCGGGAGGGGATGTTTGTTCATGTTCGGCACCTGAGAGGGGCTTTGGGGCCAGGAGGGAATGGCCGACGGGCCTGCATCGCGCCGGCCGGCCGCTCAAACATACAGGCCTTTTTCGCTTATACATCCCGCGTCGGCCGACGAGTCACGGCCAGCACGGGAGGTCGATGGCAACAAGAAGGTTCTACAACTTCAGGCGTCACCGGCGGCTGGCGACCGCCTGCGGTGTGTCTGAGCATTTATTGTGTGTCAGTCTTTTTCTTACCGCTGAACAGCTTAAACGCAGTAGCGACCCCCGTGAAGAACTTGATCTGGTCTGGCCCTCGTCCGGCGTTGATCTCTACGCCGAACATGGGCGAGGAGTCGGCGCCTCCATCTGGGGCCGTGTCTAAGAAGGTTGGGAAGATTCTCAGCTTCCCGATAAATCTGTTTCGGGAATCGTTAAAGAAACCAGACTTGCCGGGATTGAACCCGGTCAGTGCTTCATAGCGTCCGTAGCCGATGATGGCCTGCAGGAACAACTCCTGAGACACCGTGTCGCTGTCCGGATTCTTCTTGAAGCGGAAGAAGTTGCCGATGAGACCGCCCTCGGCGTAGTAGTTGAGATCGTTGTCGATTTTCGCGCGCTCGGTATCGAGTTCGGCCCGATTGTCTCCCCCATTGGTGTCCTTCACCTTAACGTCCTGGTCTCCCTGTAACTCATTCTTATCGAGATAGGTGGACGCGCCCACGGCGAGGTAAGGCCCGATTCTGACTTCCTTGTTCTGGCCGGGGCAAAACATTTCACGGCGGCCCACCGCGGTGGTGACAAAGTTGAAGAGGCCCGGGTTGAAATCGACCCGACACGGACGCGCCGCGCGCGCCTCCTGACAATGGGAAGCGGCGGCGTCGCCGTCGTGCGATGGCTCAGACGGAAACGCAGTGCAGTTATACTGCCCGCGGCAACCCTGTTTGATCGTAGCTTTTGTGAAAGATAGAGCCGACGCGGTAAGGCATGCGTCAGCGACCGAGAAGGGTTCACAACAGGGGCCGCGCATCGGGATTGCGCGCCATCAGTGACCAACGGCCGTCGAGCAACGGCGGCACGATAATACTGTCCCGGTGCAATGTCAATAACATTATGCAAAGTGTTTGCTGTTGGGGTTATGGCCCGTCGCGACCCGTGGCAAAGGGCCGTCCAAAGGCCGCCCATGCCGACGACCACGGCCGCGGCGGGCACTCGACTCTGACGGTCTAAACGTCGGGAGTGGGGGCCGTCAGTGGCGGCTTCAACGCGGCACAGGTCAGGCGGCGACATCATCTGGTTTGCGTGCCTTCAGCGCGCCTCGTTATAATCCCCGGCTTGAGCCGACACGACCAATCATCCGAAAGCGCCCCGCGCCCGGCCGGGCTGCGGGCAAAGCTCCGCGGCATACTCATTCCATTCACGACCCCCTTCGACGCCGAGGGCGGCGTGGACGTGCGCGCCGTGCGCGCAAACGTCGGGCGCTGGATAGGGACGGGCGTGTCGGGCTACGTGGCGCTCGGCTCGACGGGCGAGCGCGTGCATCTGGACGAAGACGAGCGGTTGATGGTCGTCGAGGCGGCGCGCGAGGCGGCGCCGTTGGAGTCGGCCTACGTCGTGGGCGTGGGCGCTCACTCGACGCGAGGGACGATCCGCGAGACTGCCGCCGCGGCGCGCGCCGGGGCCGACGCCGTGCTCGTCATCACGCCCCACTTCTACCGCGCGTCGATGACGCAAGAGGCGCTCCTCACACACTATCGCGCGGTGGCCGACGCTTCGCCCGTGCCGCTCATCCTCTACAACATCCCACAGAACACTGGTGTCGCGCTCGCGCCCGAGACGGTGGCGAGCCTCTCGGAGCACGCAAACGTCGCCGGCATCAAGGACAGCTCGGGCGACGTGGTGAACTTCGCGGAGATGCTCAGACAGGCGGGCGGGCGCGGGAGTAAGCGGGAGCATCAGCACGGGCGCGAGTTCGTGTCGATGACGGGGCACGCGGGCGTGCTCTATCCGGCGCTCGCGGCGGGTGCGGGCGGGGCGGTGCTGGCCGTCGCCTGCGTCGTGCCGGAGCTGTGCGTCGCCGTGCATCAAGCCTTCCGCGCCGGCGACCACGCTCGCGCGCGCGCTCTCGGCGAGAGGCTCCTGCCGGTTGCGCGCGCCGTGACGACGCGCTACGGTATCGGCGGACTGAAATTCGCGCTCGACCTGCGGGGCTACGCCGGCGGCCGAGTGCGCGCGCCGCTCCGGATGCCGGACGCCGAAGCGCGCTCCGAGATTGCGCGGCTGCTCGAAGAGGCCGCTGACTTCGACGATGCGAACAGTGCTGAGGTCGTCAATCGTCAATCGTCAATCGTGAATCGCGGTTGAGCCGGTATCGCGTTGAGCGTGGCAGCTCAAGTTGAGTTGGAGCAGACTCCGAACGATTGACGATTCACGATTGACGATTCACGGCTTGGCGGGAGAGTTATGACGACGGGCGAAGGAAACTGTCAGGGCACGCCGCAGGCGGCGGGGCTGCGCGTCGAGCGCCTGCCCTTCGAGCGTATCCCGCAACAGTCGCGTCTGTTCCTCGACTACCTCCGCGACCCGCTCACGCTACAGAAGTTCTACCCCACGGCTGTGCGCTTCCACTACGAGACGCCCGCTCGCGCCGCTGAAGTTCTCAAGGCGCACGAGGTCGAACGCGGCGCGCTCGCCGACGCGCTCGGCGAGATGAACGCGGCGTGGGGCGCGGGCGCGGAGACGCTCGCAAGCGTCGAGCGTCTGCGCTCGCCCCAATCGGTCGCGGTCGTCTCCGGCCAGCAGGTCGGCCTCTTCACGGGGCCGCTCTACACCATCTACAAGGCTCTGTCGGCCGTGAAGCTGGCGCGTTGTCTGACCGAGCGCGGCGTCGAGGCCGTGCCCGTCTTCTGGATGGCGACCGAGGATCACGACTGGCCCGAGGTGCAGCGGGCAGAGGTCACGGGCTGCGACGGCCGGCTTGAGTCGGTCGGCGTCCCCGCGGAGTTGCACGCGGAGGGCGCGCCCGTCGGCGGCGTCCTGCTCGACGCCTCCGTCGAAGAGACCATCGCCGGGCTGCTCGTCGCCCTGCCGCGCTCCGAGTTCACGTCCGACCTCGAACAACTCGTGCGCGACTGCTACCTACGGGGCCGCACTTACGGCGAAGCCTTCGCGCGCATGTTGACGGCGCTCACCGGCAAGTTCGGCCTCGTGTTGCTCGACCCGACGGACGCGCGCCTCAAGCGTCTGGCCGCGCCGCTCTACGAAAGGGCCGCGCGCCGCGCACCCGAGATCGCCGCGGCCTTAGTCGAGCGCAGCCGAGAGCTTGAGTCGGCCGGCTACCACGCGCAGGTACACACCACGCCCGACACCTTCCCGCTCTTCATTCACGACTCGGAGGGCGCGCGCCGCGCCATCACGCGCAGCGCGGAGAGTCGCTATCAGGCGAAAGGCGGTGAGTGCGAGTGGACGCTTGCTGAGCTGGCCGAGATGACTGCGCGCGAACCCGAACGCTTCAGCCCGAACGTCACGCTCCGCTCCGTCGTGCAGGACTACCTGCTCCCCACCGTGGCCTACTTCGGCGGCGCGGCCGAGGTCGCCTACTTCGCGCAGACGGCCGAAGTCTACCGCCTGCTCGCGCGCCCCGTCACACCCATCTTCCACCGCGCCAGCATGACCCTCGTCGAGCGGCGCGTGGGCCGCACGCTCGAACGCTACGGCCTGCGGATGGAAGACTTCTTCGCGGGACTCGACGCCGTGGCCGCGCGCGTCGTCGAAGAACACCTCGGCCGCGACGTGGCGCTGGCTTTCGGCCGGACGGACGAGACAATCGAGCGCGCTCTCGACGACCTCGGCGCCGAGATCGCCAAGTTCGACCCGACGCTCGCCGACGCGCTCAAGGGCGGCCGCGGCAAAATCGCGCACCACCTCGAAGGCTTGCGGACGCGCTTCCACCGCGCCCAACTGGAGCGCGACAATGTCGTCCACCGCCAGCTTGAGCGCGCGGCCAACACCTTCTACCCCGACAAGACGCTTCAGGAGCGCCGCGTCAACGTCACCTCGCTCCTCGCGCGCCACGGCCGCGACGCCCTCGACTGGATTTTCGACACCATCGACCCCGACTCGGCCGATCATCAGATAGTTTACTTATGAGTGATAAGTGATGAGTGATAAGTGATA
>DASVES010000398.1:0-13144 GCA_036380435.1 Pyrinomonadaceae bacterium
ACCGTCGCCATCGTCAGTGCGGGCGGCGTGCATCTGCGTGAGCAGGAGCCGTTCAACATCGCGGACGAGTTGGGCGACCTGACCTTCCGCGTCATCCCCGGCGACGCGGACTCTTCGCAGTTGACGGTCACGCACCACCACTACGACCACGCGGACGCCGACCGGGACATCAACGTCGTCTTCCCGCTCGACGTGCTGCGCGACCTGCGCGACGAGGGATTCATCGGCGAGGTCGCCCGCAAGCACGTCGGCTACATGGGCTACACGATGCAGCTCAAGGCGATGTACGAGGGTACGGCCCCCGAAATCGCCAACGAGATCGACCGCGGCTCGCGCGCCGACCTCGTCGTCTTGACGGGCGGTTGACCGAACGTCTGTCACCGCACGGTCGTTGCGGTCCAGCGCGAGATCGAGATGCGCGGCATCCCCACGGTGCTCATCACCGTCAGCCCCGAGGTCTCGGCGCAGATGCGCCCGCCGCGCGCCCTCTACCCCAAAGGCTTCAAGGTGGGCAACAGTCTGGGCCGCCCCGGCATGCGCGAGCTACAGCGGCAGGTGCTGCGCGACGCGCTCCAATTGCTGACGGAGAATACGCGGCCCGGCTCGTTCGTCACGCGCGAGTACGCCGAGTACGGCGAGCAGTACGAGCCGCCGCGCGTCAGGAAGTGAGCGGAGGCACGCCGGCGGCGCGTGCGGGGCGCGAGCCGCCGGCGTGCGTCTTTCGCGCCGAAAGTTTTTAATTGTCTGCCGCCGACTCTCTGCTACAATCGCCGCCCCGTCCGCTGGTAGCTTTTCCATTCCATCTCACCTCCGAACGGGCTTTGAACGAGCGGGCCGAACGACTCGTCGAGGCGGCGCTTCCGACGCCAGCGCGCGAGTCAGTCTCGACCGTAGAATACTTACGCGAAAATCCCCTTGTCTGAGGAGAACAACAAATGACGATTACCCAAGACCAACTGCGGCGCATCATGCCCGGCGCCAACTCGGCCCGGCTCGCGCTTTTCCTCCCTCACCTTCAGGCCGCGATGGACGAGTTCCAGATCAACACGCCGCTGCGCGCGGCGGCCTTTCTGGCGCAGCTCGCGCACGAGTCGGGCCAGCTCCGCTTCATGGAAGAGATTTGGGGGCCGACCTCGGCGCAGCGCCGCTACGAGCCGGTGACGAGTCTGTCGCGCACCCTCGGCAACACGGTGACCGGCGACGGCTTCCGCTTCAAGGGCCGCGGCCCGATCCAGCTCACGGGGCGCGCCAACTACCAGCGCTTCGGCGGCCTGCTCGGCCTCGACCTCGTGGGCAACCCGTCGCTCGCCGCCACCCCCGAGGTCGCCTTCCGCATCGCCGCCCTCTTCTGGCAGAACCGCGGCCTCAACGCCTTCGCCGACACCGGCAACTTCCGCGAGATCACCCGCCGCATCAACGGCGGCTTCAACGGCCTCGCCGACCGCGTCAACTTCTACAACCGCGCCAAGGCGATTCTGGGCGTCGGCTCCGCCGCCGGCCCCGCGGGTGCATCTCGGGCCGGCGCGTCGAGGCCGTCGGGCCGCGCGGGCGCATCACCGGGCCGCGCAGGTGCGTCACCGGGCCGCGCGGGTGCAGGGGCCGAGGACGGCGGACTCTCCCGCGGCATCATGCCCGGCGACCCGAAACACGCGCGCATGCTGAGCGAGGGCGGCGCGAAGGCCGGCGCAAAGGCCGGTGCGAAAAAGGCGGGCGCGAAGAAAGCTGGCGCCAGGAAAGCCGCCGGGAAGAAGGCGGGTGCCAAGAAGGCCGCGGCTAAGAAGGGCGGCGCAAAGAAAGCCGTCGCGAAGAAGGCTGTCGCCAAGAAAGCCGGCACGAAGAAGGGCGCGGCCGGCAAGGGCGGCGCGGGCGCCACAAAGGGCGCGGCGAAGAAGACCGGGGCCAGGAAGGGCGCCGCGTCGGCGAAGAAGTCGGGCGCGAAGAAGCGTCGCTGACGACAGTACCGTGAGCGATAGCGAGCGGGTCGGGTCACGCGAAGCCCGAAGCGCTCGCTATCGCTCGTAGTAATCTCTCGCTTTCTCAACTATGCTTCGGACAATCGGACTGGTGACCGGCGGCGGCGACGCGCCGGGGCTGAATGCGGTGATCCGCGCGGTGGTCAAGACCGCCGCGGGCGAATACGGCCTGCGCGTCATCGGCATCGAGGACAGCTTCGAGGGACTGCTCGACGAGACGCGGACGCGCGAGCTGCGCCCCGAGGACGTGCGCGGGCTGCTCCCGCGCGGCGGCACGGTGCTCGGCACGCGCAACCGCGGGCGCTTCGTCGAGCGCGGCGCGGAGGGCGGACACTCTCATCCGGACGAGATATTCAAACAGGCCATCGCGAACCTCGAACGGCTCGGCGTCGATGCGCTCGTCGCCGTCGGCGGCGAGGGCACGCTCGCCATCGCCTCGGAGTTCGAGCGTCGCGGCTTCCACGTCGTCGGCGTCCCCAAAACCATCGACAACGATCTGGCGGCGACGGAGTTGACCTTCGGCTTCGTCACCGCGCTCGACATCGCCACCGAGGCGCTCGACCGCCTGCACACCACCGCCGAGTCGCACGACCGCGTGATGGTGCTCGAAGTGATGGGCCGCCACGCCGGCTGGATCGCGCTGCACTCAGGCGTCTCCGGCGGGGCCGACGTGATTCTCATCCCCGAGATTCCGTTCTCCATGGAGCGCGTCGCCGGGAAGGTGCTTGAACGCGAGCGTTGCGGGTCGCAGTTCAGCATCATCGTCGCCGCCGAGGGCGCGTGCGAGATTGCGGGCAAAGAGGTCTATCAGGACGCGGGCAGCCAGCAGCACTCACCGCGCCTCGGCGGCATCGGCCACCACGTCGCGGCGGAGCTTGGGGAGCGGACGGGCAAGGAGGCGCGCTGCGTCGTGCTCGGGCACCTCCAGCGGGGCGGCAGCCCCAACGCCTTCGACCGGATGCTCGCGACCAACTTCGGCTCGGCTGCCGTCCGCGCCCTCGTTCGCGGCGAGCGCGGCGTGATGGTCGCCCTCCAAGCCGCCAACGTCATCACCGTCCCCATCTCACACGCCATCGCCAACCTCAAGACCGTCTCCCCCGACAGCCAACTCGTCCGCACCGCCCGCGACATCGGCGTCTCCTTCGGCGCTACGGACGAGGCGCGGCATCACAAGTACGAAGTCTGCTGAAAAGAAGGGAGTCAGGAGTCAGAAGTCAGAAGTCAGAATGAAAAGCGCGCTCGCCTTCTTCATTCTGACTACTGGCTTCTGACTCCTGACTCCCTATTCTGGCTTCTGGCTTCTGGCTCCTGACTCCCTCGCCTTGTCAGACTACGCAGAGTTCTTCGAGGAATTGCAGGTCGAGTTCCTGCGGCTCATGTTGCTCGTGTGTGCTGAGGTAGTCGAAGAGGGTGCCGACGAGGACGGGGTCGAACTGCGTGCCGACGCCATGGCGCAGACGCTCGACGGCGACGGCGAGCGGCAGGCGCGCGCGGTAGGGCCGGTCGCTGGTCATCGCGTCGTAGGCGTCCACGACCGAGATGATGCGCGCGCCTAAGATGATCTCCTCGCCGGCGAGGCCCGCCGGATATCCCGTGCCGTCCCACCACTCGTGGTGATGCGAGATCATCGAGCGCACCTGCTCCATGTGCGGCACGCCGGAGAGCGCCTGCTCGCCGTGGTAGACGTGGCGGCGCATCACGTCCTCCTCGTCCGGCGTCAGCGCGCCCGGCTTGCAGAGCACTGTCTCCGGCACGACGATCTTGCCCACGTCGTGCAAGAGCGCCCCCAGCTTGACGTACATCGCCTCCTCTTCCGACAGCCCGCACTGGAGGGCGAGGCCCTCGGCCAGACGCGCCACCGACTGCGAGTGCTGCCCCGTGTAGCTGTCCTTGGCGAAGAGCAGGCCGATGAGCGTCTTGACCGTGGCGACGAAGGCGCGGCGCGCTTCGAGTTCGAGGACGCGGTTGCGCTCCTTGATCTGGCTGAGGACTAAAACGTTGTCGATGATGTTCAAAAGCTCGCGGTAGCCGAAGGGCTTGTGGAGATAGGCGGCCAGTCCCATCTCCATCAGCTCGCGCTGCTCGGCGTCGTTATTGGTGCGGGCCGTGAGCATGATGACGGGCGTGCGCCGGAGCTGCGCGTCCGTGCTGGCGACGAGTTCGCGGAACACTTCTTTCCCGCTGATGTCGGGCATCATGTAATCGAGGAGGATGATGTCGGGTCGGGAGGCGCGCGCATAGCGCAGGCCCTCGCGCCCGTCGAGCGCGCCGAGGAACTGGTAGCCGGCGCGCTCCAGCGTCAACCGCCCCAGTCGCAGCAGCGACGGGTCGTCGTCAATGAAGAGGACGAGTTTTCTTTTCTCCGAAGGTGTTCTGATCACGGCGTGTTGCGGCACGCCTCCCCGGCGCCTCCGTCGGGTGCGGCGCGCTCCCTCCCTTCATGGATGGCGAACGAGGGGCCGCGAGGTAGGCCCACAGACAAAGGGACGCGCGGCTCGTCTGGGCACAAATTACAGGAGAGGAGGTTCGAGCGGCGCGGGCGCCGATTCTTGCGGAGGCGTGGCAAGCTGGCAGGGAGACCGAACTCAAAAAAGGCTTCGGAGCTTGCCCCCGTTTCCGAAATGACGCCGGACGAAGTATATTCCAGTGGCGACTTTTAATACCATTGCGTTTTGGTTACATTTTGGCAGAGGCGTTGATATGGTCGGAGACTTTGGGACGTGACTGAAGTAATCAAGCAAAAGCTGCGCGACGAACTGGAGACGCTTGAGTCGGAGCTGCGCGTACACCTGCCGCGCGAGATCAAGCGCGCGCTCGAATTCGGCGACCTGCGCGAGAACTCCGAGTACAAGGCGGCGCTCGAACGCCAGAGCTTCGTCAGGGCGCGCATCGGCCAACTGCGTCAGCGCATCAGCGAAATCTCCTCCATCGACATCTCCAACATCCCGCGCGACCGCGCCGCCTACGGCTCCACCCTGGTCCTCTACGACCCCGAGCGCGAAGAGGAGCTGACCTACCGTCTCGTCACCTCGGAGGAGAGCGACCCGGCGGCCGGACTCATCTCCACCACCTCTCCCATCGGCCGCAGCCTGATGGGCCGCGAGGAGGGCGACGAGGTCAAGGTCGTGACGCCGGCCGGCGCCCGCGAGTTCGAGATACGCAGCCTGCGCACCCTGCACGACGAGGCGGCGGAAGAAAAAAAGGATGAGGGATGAGGGATGAGGGATGAAAGAAGATAGTAAGCAGTGAGCAGTAAGCAGTAAGCAGTCAAGGCCGGTCGAGCGTTCTGACTGCTCACTGCTTACTGCTTACTCCCTTTCATCCCTCATCCTTGCTTCCGCGCGAGCCTCAAGGCTCTTCGTCCTCTTCTTCCTCTTCCGCTTCCGTCTTCGGTTTGTCGCCCTCCACGGCGCCATGTGCGACGAGCAACGCCGTCACTTCTTCATATTCGCCTCCCCTTGCGAAGTCGAGCGCGGTCTTGCCCTCGTCGTCCTTCAGGTTGTAGTCGGCCCCCGCCGCCACCAGCGCCCTGGCGTTCTCCAACTCGCCCACCTCCGCCGCGAGCATGAGCGCCGTCCGGCCCTCGTCGTTCCTCATGTTGATTTTCGCGCCCGCGTCGAGCAGCCGGCGGACGACTTCGGCGGTGCTTCTGGCGGCCGCGTGGGCGAGCGCGGAGTTGCCGTCGTCGTCCCTCACTTTGACCTCGGCCCCGGCGTCGAGCAGGGCGCGCACGAGGTCGGGCGTCGCGTCTTCGTCGAGCGTCATCAGGGCCGTGCGGCCCGCCCTGTCCTCGGCGTTGATATCGGCCCCGGCGTCGAGCAGGGCTTTGACCATCTTCAGGTTCGCGTGGGCGACGGCCTGTGCGAGCGCCGTCGAGTCGATGCCTCGATCAAGGACGTTGGCGTCGGCGCCGCGCGCGAGGAGTTTTTCCACCTCCGCCAGATCGTCTTTGAACGCCGCCTTCACGAGCGGCTCGCTCGGTTCGGCGACCATCACCATTACGCCCCCCGTGATTTCGCCGATCTGAAGGGTCGCGTCCACGCGGCCCTGTCCCCCGCCCTGCACGGAGACGTTCGCGGCCTCGTAGTCGCGGAAGCCGGCGGCCGCGAACCGGAGCGTGTAAGTTCCGGGCGGCACATTACTGAAAGCGTATTCGCCCTCGTCGTTTGAAGACGCGGTTCGGGTCTCCCCGGTCTGTGTGTTGCTGAGCGTCACGCTGGTTCCGGCGACGCGCGCCTGTAGTGGGTCCGTGACTGCCCCCGCGAGCGTCGCCCCGCTCGGCTCCAACGCATCACGCCCGGCCGCGCGCGCCGCGACGTTGATTTCGACGCCGCTCGCGGACTGCCGGCCGGACGGCGACTGCGTCTGCGCGGCAACGCTCGCGCCGAAGCTGATGGCGGCGGCGGCGGCCCCGGCGGCGAGGCGCGAGGCGCGGCGCGCGATGTGGTAGAGCGCCGGCGCCGCGTCGGCCGTGAGGACGCCGCCGCCCGGCAGTTGCACGTACCTCACGCACAGGCGCCCGCCCGAGTTGGCGACGAGCCTCGTCGCTTCCTTCCGCGTCATGCGCGAGAGGTCGTTGACGCTCAGGCGGCAGTGTTCGCAGAAGCGCACGCGGTCGTTGCCGCTCATCGAGTCCCAGTCGGCGGAACAGGGCTTGGGGACGCGGAGGCGTTCGAGAAGATCGGTCTTGCGGCGTAGCACAGGCGTTCTCCTTTCCAACCGTCGTTGTTGCGGAGAGCCGGGGGAGAGACGCTCTTCGGTCATTGAAACGTGCGAGGCGTGGGAGCGCGCCGCGTCGGGCGTGCCCTTTGCGCCTCTGATGTGGGCGCGCCGCGACCGGGTTGCTGCGGCGTCGGATTTTTTATGGACGTGCGGGGCGCACGGGGATGCGGCCACGCGCACGCGCCGCAAGTCGCGCGTTCTTCGCGCGCCCTTCGGGCGACTTGCTTGACAAGCATTTCGGCGCGTTCCTATGATGCAGGGCTGACGCGGCGCGCTGGGCGCGCGGCTCACCAAGTCGGCTCGCGAGAGACGAACTCCTTCCCAATCTGGACGCAAGCGAAAGAGGCGATTAAATGTTCGGGGCGAGCATCGGCCGCGGCGCGCAGCGGATCATCGGCGCGATGGTGCGGGGGCTGTCGCGCAGCTCGATCAACCCCAACGTGCTGACGGTCATCGGCGTCTCGATCAACGTCTTTAGCGGAGTCCTCTTCGGACTCGGACACTTCTTCTGGGCCGGCGTCGTCCTCATCGTCGCCAATCTCTTCGACATGCTCGACGGTCAGGTGGCCCGCCTCACGGGTCGCGTCACGCGCTTCGGCGGCTTCCTCGACTCTTCGCTCGACCGCCTCTCCGACATGGCCGCCTTCGTCGGCCTGATGGTCTTCTACGCGCGCTACACCGACGACCCCGCGAGCCTCGCCTACGGCCAGCACTCTCCCTTAAACGTCTTCCTCGCCGGCGCGGCGCTCGCCGGCTCCGTGCTCGTCTCCTACGCCAGCGCGCGCGCCGAAAGTCTCATCCCGAAGTGCGACGTAGGCTTCCTGCGACGCCCCGAGCGCGTCGTGCTGCTCATCATCGGCGGCCTCTCGACGCATCCCGGATGGAGCAGTCCCTTCGCCAACCGCATGCCCGCCGTCCTCTGGGTGCTCACCGTCGGCTCCTACTGGACGTTCGCCTACCGCATGTATCACACGTGGAGCGAGCTGCAACGAACGGAGGGCGCGACGACGAGCAACGCCGCTGCCTCTGACACGACGCCGCGCGAGACGGTCGGCGAGCAGACTGCTACGGCACAGACAGCGGCGGGGCCGGACACGCCGCAAGCATCTGCGGGGGCCGGCGGGGCGTCTAACGCGGGTGCGGGAGAACGGCACGGCACGGCCGATGTCGTCCGACGCCCGCAGGCTTCGGGCTGAGGGTCATTGATGAGCGACAACAGACGCTCCTCCGCGAAGGTGAGCGACAACAGATGTTCTTTCGCGGGTCGCGAGCGCAAGCGCGCGGCCTTGTGTCCTTGCTGCGGCGCAGGCGTCGAGGGCGACATGGAAGCGGGGTGCGCGGGGTGCGGGGCGCGTCGCGTCGGCCCGCCGCTGCCGCGCCCGGAGCGAGAGCTGCCCGCTTACGGTCACGCCTTCTTCTCCGCCGCGCTTGGTCTCCTGTTAGCCTCCGCCTTCGTCGTCGCCACGGCCCTTGCGCTCTTCGAGCGCGACGCCTTCGCGCTCGGACTCGGCGCGCTTCTGGCCGCCGCCGAGCGGGCCGCGTGGCGTTTGAAGTGGACGCTTCTGCCGGCCGCGTTCATTGCCGCCTGGGCGTGCGCGCGTCTGAACCGGCACATGCGTCGCGCGCCGTCGCGCTTCGTCGGCCACGGATTTGCGCGCGCCGGTCTGGCGCTCTCGTGTGCGTCGGCGCTCGCCCTCGCCCTGTTCGTCGTCGCGTCTGTTCCCGAACGCCTGCGCCGTCGCGAACTCGGGCGGCGGGCCGGCGAGGAGGCCACGCTTTACGCGACCGACCGCGTGCTCTTCGCCTACCGCGCGCGCTTCGGCACTTATCCGTCAGCGCCCGCCGACTTGCGCCGGCTGCCCGACCCCGACGGCTCCGTCGCCGCCACAGTGGCCCTCTTGCAATCAGGCAGCTACGCCCCCGAGGCCGAGGTCGCCTCGCTCGCGCCGAAGGGGCGCGGCCGTCGCCGCGCGGCCGCGCCGCGTCTGCGTAGCGTGTCCGCGCGTGGCCGCGACGACTCTGCGGGCGCGGGTCTGTCTCTGACGAGCTACGAGCTGACGCTGCCGGGCAGAGACAAGGTGCTGGGCACGGCCGACGATCTTCGCCTGCGCGACGGCGTGCCGCTCAAGGCGGGCGACCCTCCGCGGCGGCTGGCGACGCCGACGCCCGTCTGAGACTGCCGACCGCCACGTCAATATCGATCATGGGAATCTTCGACATCTTCCGGCGCAGAAAATCGGACGACGAGGCGTCGCGCCGCGCGCAACTCCTCCGCACGGGTCGCATCGCCGAAGGCTCCATCTTCGACGTGGTCACCGACGAGGCGGGCCACGTCACCCAAATCTTCTTCAACTACACCATCAACGGCGTCGATTACGAGTCCTCTCAGTTGCTCGACCCAGGGCAACTTCTCCGTCAGGGCGACTACTTCCCCGGCGCGCGCGTCACCATCCGCTTCCACCCACAACGCCCCGGCAACTCGGTGGTGGTCTAAAGACAGAGGTCAGAGGCTAGAGGTTAGAGGTCAGTCAGGAGCTTGCCTTTACTGACCTCTAACCTCTAACCTCTGACCTCTACTGCTTATGTTTCGCAAAATCCTCATCGCCAACCGGGGCGAGATCGCCGTGCGCGTGATGCGCGCGTGCCGGGAGATGGACATCTCCACGGTCGCCGTCTACTCGGAGGCGGACGCCGCGGCCTTGCACGTCAGGCTCGCCGACGAGGCTTATCTCCTCGGCCCCGCGTCGTCGGCGGAAAGCTACCTGCGTATCGACCGCGTGATTGACGCGGCGCTCCGCTCCGGCGCCGAGGCCGTCCACCCCGGCTACGGCTTCCTTGCGGAGAACGCGCAGTTCGCGCGCGCGGTCACTGAGGCCGGACTCACGTTCATCGGGCCGCCCGCCGAGGTGATGGAATTGATGGGGTCGAAGACGAGCGCGCGGCGCGCGGCGACGGAGGCGGGCGCGCCGGTCGTGCCGGGGACGACCGAGGCGCTCGCGTCGCTTGCGGAGCTTAAGGAGACGGCCCGTGGGCTTGGCTACCCCGTGATGCTCAAGGCGGCGGCCGGCGGCGGCGGCAAGGGCATGCGCTTAGTCGAGACGGAAGCGGAACTCGCGTCCAGCTTCGAGGCGGCGCGCTCGGAGGCGGCTTCCAGCTTCGGCGACGATGCGGTCTATCTGGAGAAGGCCGTCGAGCGGCCGCGCCACATCGAAATCCAAATCTTCTCCGACGCGCACGGCAACCACCTGCATCTCGGCGAGCGCGAGTGCTCCATCCAGCGCCGCCACCAGAAGGTCATCGAGGAAGCGCCGTCGCCGATTGACGACCCCGTGTTGCGCGCGTCGATGGGCGAGGCGGCCGTGCGCGTGGCGCGCGCCTGCGCCTACGTCGGGGCGGGCACCGTCGAGTTTTTAGTCTCCGACGTAACGCGCGAGTTTTACTTTCTGGAGATGAACACACGCTTGCAGGTCGAGCACCCGGTGACGGAACTCGTCACGGGGTTCGACCTTGTGCGCGAGCAGATACGCGTGGCGGCGGGAGAGCCGTTGTCGTTCCGGCAGGAGGACGTGGTGTTGCGCGGACACGCCGTCGAGTGCCGCGTCTACGCCGAAGACCCGGAGAACAACTTCCTGCCGTCGCCCGGCCGCATCACGCACCTGCGCGTGCCGGCGGGGCCGAACGTGCGCGACGACGGCGGCGTCTACGCGGGCGCGGAGGTCTCGATCCACTACGACCCGATGATCTCGAAACTCGCGACGTGGGGCCGCACGCGCGCCGAGGCCATCGCGGCGATGCGTCGCGCGCTCGACGAGTACACGGTCGCCGGAATCAAGACGACGATTCCCTTCTTCCGCCAGGTGATGCGCGATCCGGAATTTCTCGACGGCCGACTCGACACCGGCTTCATCGCGCGCTTCGAGGAGCGCCGCCGCGCCGCGCTCGACGCCGAAGAGAACGCGGGCGAGGCGAAGGATGAAGAGGTCGTGCGGCGCGACATGGCGGCCGTCGCCGCCGCGCTCGACTACGAGCGACGACAACGGCAGCAGGTGTCTTCCGCGGACGAGGGCCGCGCGCGGGAGTCGAGCGCGTGGAAGATGTCGGGCCGCGCCGCGCTCCTCCAGTCGCGCGTCAGGTGATGGGCCGCCCCGGCCTATTGTCTGAGGCGCAGGGTGTGCAGACGCGGCGAAGGCGTCTGCGCGCTTCCGCGCGACAAGGTGACTTCGACGTAGTAGAGATTGTTGGTGAAGTCCACCGCGCTGTTGGCGAAGGTGCAGCGCGCGCACGGGGTGTCGCCGCTCCGGTTGCGCGCCGTGCAGATGAGCACCTGCTGCTGGTCACAGCTTCTAATCTGGAACAGGCTGGCCTCGATGATGGTGCTGTTCGGCGTAGTGGAACCCATCTCCAACCTCGTCCAGCCCGGACGGTTCGGGTTGGCGTTGTTGTCGAAGGTGTTCGTCACATTGTAGCGGGCGACGATCTTGAGGGCGTTGGCGCCGGCCCGGAAGCCGAGGTCGGTGTTGGAGAAGGCGAAGAAGTTGAGCGAGTCTTCGTCTATGACGCCGGTCGAGCCAACGGCCGTCCACGGCTTCGGGAGAACTTGGAACGCGGGTTCGGCTGGTTCGGACACCGGCGCGACCGCGGAACTGCGGCCGGCGGGCGACGCGAGCATCAGTGCCGCGAGCGCGGGCACGACGAAGAGCAGGCCGAGCCGGGTCAGGCCCCGGCCCTGTCGCAAGACGTTCTGTGTCATGGGAAGCACCTCCGGTGTGGGAACGCCCGCCGAAAGACGTTCGGCGCAGGCGGGCGTCGCGTGTTTAGTGAGAGTGAGCGGCGAGGCGGCGACGGTTACGGGGCGGGTGCGGCGCTTGGTGAGAGCCGGAACCAAAGGTCACGCGGTACGCGTGGCTTATACATCGGCCTCCACGCGCTGTCAATAAAACGTTCGGCGGAAGGCGCCCCCGGTGAGCGCGCCGGGCCGGCGTACTCGACAGCCTTTGTCTTATGAAACTAATAGCTGACATCGACGGCGAGCGTCACACGCTCGAAGTGGGGCGCGAGGGCGGCGGGCGCGTCGTCGCCGAAGTGGACGGCCGCCGGCACGAACTCGAAGCGAGTGAGGTGGAGCCGGGCGTCTACCTCTTCGTCCGCGAGGGGGAAGTGTTTGAGATACACCTCGGCGGCGCGGCGGGCGCGGCGGGCGCGTCGCCGCCGGAAATCAGCGTCCGACATCGTGGCGGGCACGGCGCGTATGCCGTCAGGGTGATCGACCCGAAGCGACTGCGCGGGGCGCGCGCCGCCGCCGGCCACGACGCGGGGCGCGCGCAAATCACGGCGCCGATGCCGGGCAAGGTCGTCCGCGTCCTCGTCGAGCTGGGGCAGGAGGTGGAGGCCGGTCAGCCGGTCGTCGTCGTCGAGGCGATGAAGATGCAGAACGAGTTGAAGTCGCCGAAGGCGGGCGCCGTTGTCGCGCTGCACGCCGCGGTGGGCGCGACCGTCAACTCGGGCGACATCCTCGCCGAGATCGAGTGAGGGATGAGGGCGGAGGGATGAATGAAAGGCTGTTCGACTCATCGCTTAATGTGTTTGCTCGAACTGAGGATGGCACTTGAACCGACAACTCGACGCCTCATCCCTCATCCCTCCGCCCTCATCCCTCGCAGACCTGCGCGTCCTGCTGTGGGACATCGACGGGACGCTGATCCGTTCGCGTCGCACGGGGGCGTTCAAGGAGTACACGATCCCCGTGCTGGAGAGCGTGTTCGGGACGGCGGGGCGGCTCCGGGAGTTGTCGGTCTCGGGGATGACCGACTTGCAGATCGTCGCCGAGTCTCTGCGCGACGAAGGGTTCACGCCCCGCGAGATTCGCGCGCGCCTGCGCGAGCTGAGCGCGCTCTACCTCGCGGCCCTGGAGCGCGCCGCCGGCGCCCGGGAAGGGCCGCCTCTCTTCGAGGTGCTCCCCGGCGTGCGCGAAGTCCTGACGGCCGCGCAGGCGCACCCGCGTTACCTCTCCGCACTGCTGACGGGCAACATCGAGCCGGCCGCGCGTCTCAAGATGCGCCTCGTCGGCCTCGCCGACTTCTTCACACTGCCCGGCGCCTTCGGCGACGACTCGCACGACCGCCGCGACCTGCCCGCCCTCGCGAGCGAGCGCATCAACCGACACCTCGGCCTCGCCCTGCTCCCTTCACAGTTCATCGTCATCGGCGACACGCCAAACGACATCGCATGCGCCCGTCACTTCGGCGCCCGCGCCATCGGCGTCGGTACGGGCCGCGTCAACAGCGTCGAGACGCTGCGCCCACACTCCCCGGACGCGCTCCTGCCCGACCTCTCGGACACAAACCGCGTGATGGAAGTTCTCGCCAGACTATAATCAGAGAGGGGAAAGTGAAAGACGAAAGCGGGAAGCAATTCCTCCCCACTTTCGTCTTTCACTTTCCCCTCTAGGT
>DASVES010000399.1:0-3228 GCA_036380435.1 Pyrinomonadaceae bacterium
AATCTCCCTCTGGACGGCTGGACGAAGCTCAATCGCACGCTGCTCGACCGCACGACCTATCAGGATGACTCCGTGCAGTCGGGCATCAAATATTTTTATTACCTGACGGCCGTAGACTCCGCCGGCAACGTCAGCAAGCCCTCGGACGTGGCTTCCGAAACCGTCCCCTGAAATGGCTGCCATGAAGATTTGTCGTTTCATCAGCGACGCCTTTGAGGGGCCGCGCTTCGGCATCGTCGAAGGCTCCGAGGTGCTTCCCCTCCCGGCAGGATTCTCTCTTAGAGAGATGTCCGGTGAGGCGGCCGACGCGCGTACCGAGAGGCCCGTGTCAATCGCTAGCGTGCGACTGCTTGCGCCCGTCACACCCTCGAAGATCGTCTGTGTCGGGCGTAACTACCGCGAGCACGCCGCGGAGCTTGGCAACCCCATGCCGGAAGAGCCGCTGCTCTTCATGAAGGCCCCTTCCGCACTCGCCGCCACCGGCGACTTCATCGAGCTGCCCCCCGCATCTCAGAGAGTCGAACATGAAGGCGAACTCGCCGTCGTTATCGGACGGAGGGCGCGGCGTCTCAACGACTCCGACGACCCGCTCGCTTGCGTCCTCGGCTACGCCTGTCTCAACGACGTGACCGCCCGCGACCTCCAACGCCGAGACGTGCAGTTCACCCGCGCCAAGTCGTTCGACACCTTCTGCCCCGTCGGCCCACACGTCGCCACCGGCATCGACCCGCTCGACCTCAAGGTCGAGACACGCGTCAACGGCGAGACACGCCAGAGCGGTCGCACGAGCCAGATGGCTTTCCCCGTCCCGCACCTCGTAAGGTATATTTCGCACTGCATGACGCTGGAGCCGGGCGACTTGATTGCCACCGGCACCCCGGCCGGCGTCGGGCCATTGAACGACGGCGACGTGGTTGAGGTGGAGGTTGAAGGCGTTGGCGTTTTGAGCAACCCCGTCAGGCACGCAGACTGAGGCGGCCTGATTCGTTCTCGCAGAGTGAGAAAGGTCAAAGATGAAATTCTTCCTCGACACCGCGAGCCTCCAGGAGATTCGCGACGCTCAGCAGATGGGACTCATCGACGGCGTGACGACCAACCCGTCGCTCGTCGCCAAAGAGGGCGATGTGGAATTCAAACAACATATCGCCGCCATCTGCGAGATCACCCAAGGCCCGGTCTCCGCCGAGGTGACGAGCATCGACACCGAAGGGATGCTCCGGGAGGGGCGCGAGTACGCGTCAATCGCTCCCAACGTCGTCGTCAAGTGCCCGCTCACGAAGGACGGCCTGCGCGCCACGCGCACGCTCACCGACGAGGGCACCCGCGTCAACGTCACGCTCTGCTTCTCGGCCGCGCAGGCTATCCTCGCCGCCAAGGCCGGCGCCGCCTACATCAGCCCCTTCGTCGGCCGACTCGACGACATCGCGCACGACGGGATGCAGCTCATCCGCGACATCATCGAAATCTACGACAACTACGATTGGTACACGGAAGTACTCGTCGCCAGCATCCGCCACCCGCTCCACGTCGTCGATGCCGCACGCGCCGGCGCCGACGTGGCGACCCTGCCCTTCAAGGTGCTCGAACAACTCTGGAAGCACCCGCTCACAGACCGTGGGCTGGAACAGTTTCTCGACGACTGGCGAAAGAGTGGCCGCTAAATCCCGCTTCACACGGAGGACACATGGCGGGGGTGGCAATTGATGAGGAGTCGGCCGGGCGCACAGTCTTCGTCGAGTCGCGCAAGTACGACGGACGCGTCCACCGCTCATGGAACGCGCATCTGTTACGCGTCGAGGGCGCGCTCATCGTCGTCGAAGGCACATTCGAGGAGGAGATCGTTCATCCCAACCTCGGCGTCATCGAGCCGGGGACAAGCAGCCGGGAGTTCTACTGGACGGATCGCTGGTACAGCGTCTTCCGCTTTCAGCGGCCCGCCGGCGAGTTGCGGAATTATTACTGCAACGTCAACGAGCCGGCCCGCTTCGACGGCCGCACTCTCCGCTTCGTCGATCTCGACATCGACCTCCTCGTCGCCCCCGACATGACTTACACCGTCCTCGACGAAGACGAATTCGCGGAGCACGCCGTGCGGTTCAAATACCCGCCCGAAACGCGCGAGCGGGCGCGGGCCGCGTTAGCTGAGCTGATCGACCTTGTCACACGCCGACAGTTCCCCTTCGGGGCCGGAGCCAAACGATGAAACCAAAGCCGACGCCGGTTCCGGCAACCAAGATCGAGCGCCTGCGCGAACGCCTGCGCCGCGCCGCGGAGGGCGGCGGGCCGGAGCGCGTCGAGCGCCAGCATGCAGCCGGCAAGTGGACGGCGCGCGAGCGCGTCGAGTTCCTGCTTGACGAGGGCACGTTCGAGGAGTTCGACCAGCTCGTCGTCCACCGCTCGCGCGACTTCGAACTCGACAAACAGCTCTACCCCGGCGACGGCGTCGTCACCGGCCACGGCCGCGTTGACGGCCGCCGCGTCTTCGTCTTCGCGCAGGACTTCACCGTCTTCGGCGGCTCCCTCTCCGAGACCCACGCCGAGAAGATTTGCAAAGTGATGGACATGGCGATGAAGGTCGGCGCGCCCGTCGTCGGTCTCAACGATTCGGGCGGCGCGCGCATACAGGAGGGCGTCGTCAGCTTAGGCGGCTACGCCGACATCTTCCTGCGCAACACGCTCGCCTCGGGCGTCGTCCCGCAGATCAGCTGCATCATGGGGCCCTGCGCCGGCGGGGCCGTCTACAGCCCCGCCATCACCGACTTCAACGTGATGGTGCGCGACACCTCTTACATGTTCATCACCGGGCCGGAGGTCATCCGCGCCGTCACGCACGAGGACGTGACCAAGGAAGAGCTCGGCGGGGCCGACACGCACAACCGCGTCTCCGGCGTCGCGCACTTCGCCGCCGACACGGACGAGCACGCCCTGCGGCTCACGCGCGAACTGCTCTCCTTCCTCCCCTCGAACAACATGGAGGAGGCCCCGCGCCTCACCACTTCAGACCCGTCGGAGCGCGCCGACGAACGCCTGAACACGCTCGTCCCCGAAGCCTCGAACCAGCCCTACGACATCCGCGACGCGATCCACCCGGTCATCGACGACGGCTACTTCTTTGAAGTCCAGCCGCACTTCGCCCCGAACATCGTCGTCGGCTTCGCGCGCCTCGCCGGCCGCAGCGTCGGAATAGTCGCCAACCAGCCCGCTTATCTGGCGGGCGTCCTCGACATC
>DASVES010000400.1:0-9765 GCA_036380435.1 Pyrinomonadaceae bacterium
ATCTCGTCTACACCTTCACCCGCACCGGCGACACCACCGGGGCACTGGTGGTGAACTGCACGGTCGCCGGGACGGCCGACTCCAGCACCGACTACACGCAGACCGGCGCAACCGCGTTCACCCCGCCCACCGGCACGGTGACGTTCAGCGCCGGCAACTCGACGGCGACCGTGACGATTGATCCAACGCTTGACTCCACGGCTGAGCCGAACGAGACGGTCGTCCTGACGCTCGCTGCGGGCGCCGACTACAACGTCGGCACGCCCAGCGCGGCCACGGGCACCATCGACAACGACGACACCGCCGTGTCGGTGGCGGTATCACCGGGGGCGGTGGACGAGGACGGGGCGACTAACCTCGTCTACACGTTCACCCGTACAGACTCCAGCGGCGCGCTCACCATCAACTTCTCGGTGGGCGGGACGGCGACCTTCAACACTGATTACACGCAGACGGGCGCGGCGACCTTCACCCCGCCCACCGGCACGGTGAGCTTTGCTGATGGCAGCTTGACGGCCACCGTGACCGTTGATCCGTCGGCTGACGCGACGACTGAGTCAGACGAGACGGTCGTCCTGACCGTCACCAGTGGAACCGGCTACACCGTCGGCGCTCCCGCTTCGGCGTCCGGGACGATCACCAACGACGACACGGAGGTGACGGTGGCGGTATCCCCGTTATCGACCACCGAGGACGGTGCGGGGAACCTCGTCTACACCTTCACGCGTAACGGCGTCACCACCGGCGCGCTCACGGTCAACTTCACGGTCGGCGGGACGGCCGACTCGAACACCGACTATGGGCAGACCGGCGCAACCGCGTTCACCCCGCCCACTGGCACGGTGGACTTCATCGCCGGCAGCTCGACGGCGACCGTAACGGTTGACCCGACGGCAGACAACACGGCCGAGGCGGACGAGACGGTGATCCTGACCGTGACTTCCGGCGCCGGCTACAACGTCGGTACGCCCAGCGCGGCCACCGGCACCATCACCAACGACGACGCGGGCGTGACCGTGGCGGTGTCGCCGTCCACGGTTGAGGAAGACGGGGCGACCAATCTCGTCTACACGTTCACCCGTACCGGCTTCACCGGCGCCGCGCTGACTGTGAACTTAACGGTCGGCGGGACGGCCGCCTTCAGCACCGATTACACGCAGACCGGCGCGGCGACGTTTACCGCCATCGACGGCACGGTGACGTTCGGCGCCGGCAACTCCACCGCGACGGTGACGGTTGACCCGTCGGCGGACGCGACGAGCGAGCCGGACGAGACGGTAATTCTGACCGTGATTTCTGGCGCCGGCTACGAGGTCGGCTCGCCCGACTCGGCCACGGGCACCATCAACAACGACGACAACGCCGTGTCGGTGGCGGTGTCGCCGTTGAATGTGGATGAGGACGGGGCGACGAACCTCGTCTACACCTTCACCCGTACAGACTCCACCGAGGCGCAGACGGTGAACTTCTCGGTGGGCGGGACGGCCGCCTTCAGCACCGACTACACGCAGACCGGCGCGGACACCTTCGGCGCGACCGGCACGGTGAGCTTCGCCGTCGGCAGTCTGACGGCCACCGTGACCGTCGATCCGTCGGCCGACACCACGGTCGAACCCAATGAGACGGTGATCCTAACGGTGACAGCAGGGACCGGCTACAGCGTCGGCTCGCCCAGCTCTGCCACGGGGACCATTAACAACGACGACACTGACGTGACGGTGGCGGTATCCCCGTTGTCGACCACCGAGGACGGTGCGGGGAACCTCGTCTACACCTTCACGCGTAACGGCGTCGTCAGCAGTGGGCTGACGGTGAACATCTCGGTCGGCGGGACGGCCGCCTTCAGCACCGACTATACGCAGACCGGCGCGGCCAGCTTCACCGCATCGTCCGGCACGGTGACGTTTACCGCCGGCAACTCGACAGCGGCGGTGACGGTTGACCCGACCGCTGACGGCGCGGCCGAACTCGACGAGACGGTGATCCTGACGGTGACCGCGGGGACGGGCTACAACGTGGCGATTCCCAACTCGGCCACCGGCACCATCATCAACGACGACACGGAGGTGGCGGTGGCGGTATCTCCGTCCGCCGTCGATGAGGACGGCGCGACCAACATGGTCTACACCTTCACGCGCACCGGCATCATCTCGGGCGCGCTGACGGTCAGCTTCTCGGTCAGCGGGACGGCCATTTTCGCCCCTCCCAACACCGACTACACCGCGACGACGACGATGGGGGACACCTTCACCGCGACTTCCGGCACCGTGACCTTCGCCGCTGGCAGTTCGACAGCAACCATAACGGTTGACCCATTCGGGGACGCAGACATGGAGCCCAACGAGACGGTGATCCTGACGGTGACCGCAGGCGCGGGCTACACCGTCGGCTCGCCCGCTTCGGCGACCGGCACCATCTTGAACGACGACAACAGCCCGCCGACCGTCGCGGTCGGTTACGGCCAGTGCGGCGGCGTGTCGACCGGCACGCTGAACCTCGCGGTCGGGGACGTGGAGACGCCGGCGGCCAGCCTGACCATGAGCGCCACCTCGTCGAACACCGCGGTGGTGCCCCTCGCCAACATCTCGTTCGGCGGCAGCGGGCCCACTCGCACTGTAACGATCACTGCCGTACCCCAGACTGCCGTCGCGCTCTCGGACGTCACCATCACGGTGAACGACGGTACATTATCGAGCTCGATCAACATCAGAGTCATCGTCGGCACCAACAAGAGCGAGACGATCTCCATCGGCACCACCACCGTGGGCACCGACATGATCTTCGCCCGCAACGGCGACGACACGATCAACGCCGGGGCCGGTAACGATCTGGTCTGCGGCGGCAACAATGTCGGCGTGATCAACGGCGGTTTAGGCGACGACACGCTCGACGGCGGCAACGGCAACGACATCCTCCGGGGTGGGGACGGCAACGACCTTCTCCTCGGCGGGGGTGGTAATGACACCATTGAGGGCGGCAACAACAACGACACGCTCGACGGCGGGACGGGCACCGACACTCTCCGGGGTGAGAGCGGCGACGACACGCTGACCGGCGGGTCAGGCCCCGACAGCTTCAACGGCGGGGCGGGCAATGACACGGCGACTGACTTCAACGTCGGCCAGGGAGACACCAAAGTTGATGTCATCGAGGTGGGCGCGCTCTTCCCGGCGCTCCTGAGAAGTGAGGTGTTTGGCTACCTCGCCTCCGGGAACCTGTGGCTGGTTAACCCATTCACGGATGTCGTGACTCCCCCGAGCCACTTCATGACCGGCGACGGCCCCCTCCGCGGGCTGCGGCCGTAGAGTCGAAACAGTACCGCCCGTGACGCGAGCCAGACGGCGGCACGGGCGGAAATAAAAGGGGCGGCCGGCTTCTCAACCACAAGCCGGCCGCCCCTCGTTTTTACTCGACACAATTCCCGGCCTGGGCCGTCACACCCTATCGACCTGACCTGCGGCGGCGACGGCCGCGACACCTGAACGGCGGCAACTTATGCGCCGGCGTTCGTGGCTGCGTCGTCTTCAACTGCCTGGAGTAGCCGCCGGGCGCCATTCCATGTGCTGGTAAGCGCCGAGGTCTTCGATGACGGCGAAGCCGAGGCGCTCGTAGAAGCGTTTGGCGTCGTTGTTGAGTACGAAGACCGTGTGGCGCAGGGGCTTGCCCGCGCGCGCGGCCTCGTCCATCAGCCGGCGCAGGAGGAGCGTCCCGACGCCGCGCTTCTGCGCCTCCGGCAGCAGCGCGATGTCGAGCAGACGAATCTGCTCCTCGTCCGTGCCGACCCAGACTCTCCCGGCCGGCCGGCCGTCAACCAGGATCACGCCGTACTCCGCGTCGGGGAACCGCGCGTCATACTCGCGCCGCTGCATCTCGAATTGCCACCGCACGAACATCTCCTTCTGACCCTCGGCCCACTCGACCTGCGCGAGTTCGTCCTCGCGCGTGCCGGCATAGACCGTGAGCAAGAATCCCTCGTCCTCCGCCGTCACGGGGCGGACGCTGACCGTGCCGCCGCGCGGCAGGGGGAGCCGGATTTCGCTACTCTGCATCGGAGAATCGTTCCTCGAAAGCTTGCGGGACGCCCGCACCCTTCTGTCCGTTCGGGCCGGGGCCGTCCCTCCCGTTACGCCGACAGTCTATTGTACCCGCGCAAAGACTGACAACTCGTTGCACGTATTCTTCCTCGACGGAAAACAAAGCCGCCGCCCGGAGCCCGGCGCGTAACTTGTCGAGCCGTCGGCGAGCGCAGAACCAGATTTCTGTGAATGAGCCGGCCCCGTAATCAATCTGTCCTTGAAAAGACCGGTTACAACCGTTACAATCACGGCTCCTGAGTTCTTTGTTAGCTCAGAAGACCGTTAGTTCCTTTCAGCAATTACGACAGCCGTACAGCCCGGCGTGGCCCTTCGCCCGCTGCACCCTTTGACCCTTATGCTTACGAGCCGAGGCGGGCCTCGCCCTCATTCTGCACCTCGGTGTGTGCTCTTTCGCCCTCGCGCCGGGCGCTCCTGGTCTCCATGTCAGCCCAGTCCGTGGCGCCGGCCGGCGGCGACCAGTCGCACAACAACATGATGCCGTGCCTGACCTTCTACTTCAACATCGCCCTCCAGGGCGTCTTCCCGCCGAGAGGTTAAGGCGGACGAATAATCAGGCGGGGCGGCCCGCCGACCAAAGAGCTGCTCCCATCAATAAAAGATACTCCTGTTGATCTCTGATGTCGTCAACCAACGATGTCGCCAACCAACCCCTCCCCTCACTCTATTTGGTCTCTCGCCCGCGCCACGCGCGGCCAGAAGGATTCTGAAGGAGAGTTATGAACAAGTCGTTCCCCACACCCCGCCGCCGCTCCCTCAAGGCGTTTACCGCCGGCCTCATCTCTTACCTCCTGCTCGTCGGGCCGCTCGCGCCGCTGGCGCTGGCCGCGCGCCCCCACGCGCCCCGTGCCGGCGTCGCGTCGCCCGCGCCGGAGTCAGGCAGGCGCGCCGCGCCGCTCGCCGCCGCGCCCGCGCCCCTGGCGTTCGCGCCCAACATCGTGGCGACGAAAGTGGACTCCTTCAACGACCTCGGCGCGGACGGCAAGGCCGACCCCGGGCAGACCATCACCTACACGGTGACGATCACCAACAACGGCCCCGACCCGGCCACCGGCGTCACCTTCACCGACATGGTGGACGCCAACACGTCGCTCGTCCCCGGCTCGGTGCAGACGCAGCCCGTCGCCGTCGCTGACGCCTTCAACGTCATCGGCAACGTCCGCATCCAGGTGCCCGACGGCGCGTCAGACCTTCTCGCCAACGACCGCGACCCGGACACCGGCAACAACACGGGGCTGACGGCCTCGGGGCCGACGACCTCGACCAACAACGGCAACGTCACGGTCAACGCCGACGGCTCGTTCAGCTATAACCCGGCGCCGGGCTTCACCGGCACCGACACCTTCACCTACACGATCACCGATTCGGGCGGCGCGATGGACACCGGCACGGTGACGCTCACCGTCTCGGGCCTCGTCTGGTTCATCAACTCCGCGGCCGCCGTGGGCGGCGACGGGCGGCTCACGTCGCCCTTCAACTGCTACGTCGGCGCGAACGTCCCGGCTTCTACTACCTGTTACTCGGCGACGGCGGTGGACGACCCCGGCGACAACATCTTCCTCTACAGCGGCAGCTACACGGGCGGCGACACGCTCCAAAACAACCAGAAGCTCATCGGCCAGGGCGCGACGACGACGCTGGACGCCGTGGCGGGCGTCACCGTCCCCGCCAACAGTGACCCGCTGCCGGCGCTCAACGGCAACCCGTCCACGGTCACGATCACGACTACCGCCGCCTCCACCAACGGCGTCAACCTCGCCGCCGGCGCGGCCAACGTCTTCACGCTGCGCGGCTTCACGGTAGGCAACACGACGGGCATCGACATCGCGTCCGGGGCCAACTTTGGCACGCTGAACGTCAGCGAGGTGACGCTCAGCGGCACGGGCCGCCCGCTGAGCCTCACGAGCGGCGCGCTGGCGGCGACCTTTAACAGCATCACCGCGACCGCGGCCCCCGGCGGACAGGGCATCAACCTCGCGGGACTGACGGGCACGATGGCGGTCACCGGCGGCACTTCGATCACCAACCCGGGGACGCAGTGCATCCTGGTCGGGACGACGACGGCGAGCATCAACTTCGGGAACACCACCTGTTCGGGCGGCACCGACGGCGTGAGCTTGCAGAACAACTCTTCGGGGACGCGCACCTTCGGGACGCTCTCGGTCTCGAACAACAGCGGCGCGGGCTTCCTCCACACGGGCGGCGGCGGCACGACCGTCGTCGGCGCCACGACCATCACCAACCCGGGCACGAACGGCGTCAGCGTCGCGGGCTCGACGACCTCCGTCAGCTTCGGCAACACGAGCATCACGGGGTCGGGCGCGGCCGGGGTGCTCTACACCGGCAGCAGCGGCAACCTGAGCTTCGCCGACCTCGACATCACGCCCGACAACAACGTGCAGGCCATCTCGACCAACGGCAACGCCGGCACGCTCTCGGCGACGAGCGGCGCCATCGCCACGTCTGGGGCGGCGGCCCTGAACCTCAACTCGACCGTGCTCAACCTCGTCTTCGACTCGGTGTCGGCGGCCACCAACGGCAGCGCCAACAACGCCATCAACATCGTCGGCGGCAGCGGCGCGGTCTCGGCCCCGGCCGGAACCATCACGGGCGGGACGAACCCGGCCGTCATCGTCAACGGCGGGTCGGTCAGCCTCGCCTACGGCGGCGGCATCTCGCAGTCGAACAACGCCGCTCTGCTGAGCGTCCTGGGCGGGCACACAGGCACGCTCACCTTCCAGACCGGCACGCTCTCGGCCACAGGCGGCACGGGCCTCCAGTTCGACAACGCCGACGGCGCCTACAACTTCAACGGCACGACGACGCTCGCGGGCGGCGACGCCGGCGTGGACATCCTCAACGACTCCGGCGGCGCCTTCAACTTCTCGGCCGCCACGACCATCACCAGCCCCTCGGGGACGGCCTTCAACGTCAACACCGGCGCGCCCAACGTTGACTACAACGGCACCATCACGCAGAACACCAGCGGCCAGCGCGTGGTCAACGTGGACGGGACGACCGGCAGCACTGTCCTCTTCGACGGCACGGTGACGGGCGGCCAGAACAGCACCGGCGTCCGCATCAACAACGCCAACGGCAACGTCACGTTCACCGCGACGCTCACGCTCGGCACGAGCGTCGCGCGCATGGGCAGCCAAGCCGTGACGATTGCGGGCGGATCGGGCGCGAAGACCTTCGGCGTGGTCAGCATCTTCACGACCGGCGCATCGGGCATAGGCATCGGCGCGACGACCAGCACCGGCGCGATCACCACGGCGAGCGGGACGGTTGACTCGGCGGGCGCGGCTGCCGTCAACATCGCCGGCACCAGCGCCGCGAGCCGCACGCCGCTCAACGTGCAGCTCACCACCGTCAACACCAACGCCGGCACTAACGGCATCATCCTTCAGAACACCTCGGCCACGGGCAGCCCCGGCGGCTTCCGCATCCTCGGCACCAGCGCCGGCATCTGCGGCGGGCAGGTGACCAACACCACGACGCCTTCGGTCGCCGCCACCGTCACGGCGGCCAACACCGCCGACTGCACGGGCGGGACGATTACCGGCGCGACCGGCGACGGCATCCGCCTCAACAACGCCGATCGGGTCTCGCTCACCCGCGTGCGGGTCATCAACGGCGCTCAGAGCGGCATCTTCGGCACCGGGGTCAACGGCTTCGAGCTGATCTCGTCCTTCATCTCCAACAACGGCAACGCCGCCGACGAGGTCGGCCTCAAGTTCACCGACGTCATCAACCCCGGCACCGTCAACGGCCTCGTCGGCACGGCCCTCAACGGGGCGAACCCGACCCGCATCATCAACTCGACGGTGCGGCAGTCGGGCGAGTTCAACGTCGAGGTGGTCAACCGCACGGGCACACTCACTGACCTGTTCGTTGACGGCTGCCAGTTCACCGACACGAAGTCGAACGCCGGGCCGGCCGACGCCGACGGCTTCAACGTGGAGATGCAGAACACGGCGGTGGCCACGGTGCGGCTGCAGAACAGCGTCTTTTCGAACAACTTCACGCAGGGGGCGCAGCTGTCGGCCATTGACAGCGCCAACCTGACGGCGACGGTGACGAGCAGCACGTTCGCGAACAACTTCGAGGGGTTCGTCTGCAACCACTCGGGGAACTCCGACCTCGTCTGCACGGTGGGCGGCGACGTGGGCACGCAGGGCAACCACTTCGAGGGTAACCCCAGCCTCGCCGAGTCCGGGGCGCTCGTCGTGCTCAGCAACGGCAGCTCGGCCACGGTGAGCGCGAGCCTGACGGGGAAGGTCAAGAACAACCACGTCACGGCCCCGGCGAACATGGTCAACCACTCGATCCTCGCCTTCATAAGCGGGGTGGGGACGCCCAGCTCGCTCAACATCAGCAATAACACGGTCAACGGCGGGGCGTTCGGGAACCCGATCCTCGTGGACACGCCCGACACGGGCAGCTCCCCGAACTTCTCGGTCACGGCGAACAACAACGTCCTATCAGGCGGCAGTAGCCACGGCGTCAATGTTACGGCGCGGCAGAGCTCCACTTCCTGCGTGCTCATTCAGAACAACACCGGCACCCCGCCGGGCGCGTCCGCCGTCGTGAGGGTGCGGCAGGTGAGCCCGGCGACCTACAATCTCAAGCAGGGGGTCTCGGCCTCGCTCGTCCCGGCGACCGTGCTGACGGACAACAACCCGGGGGCGTCGAACTCCGTCGCCGGCACAATCAACGTCGTGAGTAACGCCGCTTGCACGACGCCTATAGCGTCGTTGCTTGGCGTCCCCAACCGGACTTTCTCGGAAGTCGCCTCTCGACAGACACCCGCGGCTACCGCGAATGTGACGGCACGAGATTCCGGCGGCACACGGGAACGGGAGGCTCTCTCGGCGAGAGCGTCCGCAATTGACGCGCCCGCCTCGGGTGTGTCCGCCGGCGGGTTTGCACGTGCCGACTCCCCGGCGTTCTCCGACGGGTGGGCCGACACCTTCCTGCCCGCCCGCACCGCTTCCATCAACGGCCTATTCGCCTCTGCCCTCCGCTACTCCCCGTCGAACGTTGCGGGTCCGCTCGCGAGCGCGTACCTCGCTTCTCCTGCCGCAACGGCTGCCTTCAGCGGCGAGACGGTCGGCCCGATCAATATCGGCACGCTGCCCGCGACCAAGAGCGTCACCATCAAATTCCGGGTCACGGTTGATAGCACTGTGACCGCCACGAATATCTCCAACCAGGGTACGGTGTCCGGCACGAATTTCTCGCCCGTGCAGACTGACGATCCGGACGCTGCTGGCTCGGCCAACCCGACCTTGACTCCGGTAGACCTGCCGGACGTGACCGTGGCGGTGTCGCCCGCCTCGGCTTTGGAGGACGGAGCAGACAACCTCGTCTATACGTTCGCGCGCCAGGGGGCGACGACTAGCAGCCTGACGGTGAACTTCAGCGTCGGCGGGACGGCCACCTTCAGCACCGACTACACGCAGACCGGCGCGGCGACCTTCACCCCGCCCACCGGCACGGTCGTGATTGCCAGCGGCAGCTCGACGGCCACAGTGACCGTCGATCCGTCGGCTGACTCCACGGTCGAGCCTGACGAGACGGTGATCCTGACAGTCACGAGCGGGACCGCCTACGACGTCGGCTCGCCCAGCGTGGCCACAGGGACTATCACCAACGATGACACGGACGT
>DASVES010000401.1:0-4899 GCA_036380435.1 Pyrinomonadaceae bacterium
GGTCGTAGCCGTTGGCCTGGAGGTTCTCTTCGAGGTTGTAGAGCGACTCGATGTTGGCGTCCATGCGCTCCTCCTGCGAGTCGGCGACGAAGACCACGCCGTCCACCCCCTTGAGGATGAGCTTGCGCGAGGCGTCGTAAAAGACCTGCCCCGGCACGGTGTAGAGGTGGAAGCGCGTCTTGAAACCGCGCACCGTGCCCAGCTCCAGCGGCATGAAGTCGAAGAAGAGCGTGCGGTCGGTCTCGGTCGCGAGACTGATGAGCTTGCCCTTCGACGTGGGGGCCGTCGAGTCGTAGATGTATTGCAGGTTGGTCGTCTTGCCACACAGCCCCGGCCCGTAGTAGACGATCTTGCAGTTGATCTCGCGCGATGCGTAATTGATGAACGTCATAAGAAACCCGTGATAGGCGATAGGTGATAAGTGATAAGTTAAGACCGACTGCTTTGTCTTATCACTTATCACTCATCACTCATCACTAATTAAAGAGACTGTCGATGTCCTCGTCGGTGATCTCGGCGAACATGGATTCGTCGGCCGCCTTGCGCGCCGCCGACAGGCGCGCGACCTCGTCGAAGATCAGCGCCAGCTCGCGCCCGGCCTGCTTGACCCGAAGCTTCACCAGCCCGAGGCTCGAACGCTCGTCGAAGACGACGACGAGGAGCACCCGCCCGATGATGCAGATGTGGATGCTCTCGCGCTCGCCCTCGTGCGACAGCGTCGGGAAGTCCTTCTCGCCGATGAGCCGCGCCATCCCGCCCGTCGCGGCCACGTTGCCGGCGGCCAGAGACGCCAGACTCGTCGTGTCGATGTTGCCCACGTCACCTTGCACGGCGATCTGCTGGCCGTTCTTGTCCACGAGGAAAACGACCCGCGCGAACGAGTCCAGCCGCAGCTTGCCCAACACGGCCAATATCTGCTCGTATTGCTGCTCGTGCAATATGATAGGAGTGTCTGTCATCAGTACAGGTTCTTTCTTTCGCGGGACGTGGACGTTGCAGGAGTGGCCCGGAGAGTTCCGGGAGTCGAAAGCGTGTGGCTTAAATTGAGGATTCGAAAGGAGTTTACTCGCTTACAAGGCCGCACGTCCTATCCGAGCTTCAAGGCGATGACGGGCATCGCAACCCCGCCACTGACTCTAACATAGCGTTTGAAGAGTCATCAACTGTTTTTCCATGTTGGCCACCACGCGGGGCGACTTCTGCGTGGCTCACCGCCCGCAAATTTTGCTACTACGTTGATTTATGCCACATCGCGTGTTAAACTGCGCCCCATGTTCGACAGCCCAACCCTGGGGCTATCTGTGAAAACCCGGTGCTGCGCATGAGCGACCAAGTCGTCAAGAGTGCTAAAAGGCTAGCCTCCCGCCCGGCCTCCTACAGCACCGCGACAAAATCCACGGCCAAAAGTACAAAACCCGCTGCCAAAACGGCGCGGCCGAAGCCGGCTTTGAAAAAACGCTCGGCGGCGGAGAAAGCTCCCGTGCGCAAGGCGACGCCGGCCAGGAAGGCGTCGGAGGCGAAGCGCGCCGCAGGGCAGACGCGCCCGGCGTCGAAGCCAGCAAACAAGGGGGCCGCCAAACAGGCACGCCCCGCGGCCAAATCGCGCGCCGCAACTCCCGTCAAATCAACCAAAAAGGCCGCGGCCCCTGCGGCGAAGTCTCAAAAGCAGAAACAGGCGCCGTCGCCTTCGGCAAAATCTCACACGGCGAAGTCGTCGAAGCCTGTGGCCCCACAGAGGCCGGCAAGACCCGCGCCCGCGCCTCCTCGTCAGCCGACGCGCGATGAGGCCGCGGCGCTCAAAGCCTTCGAGCGCGCCCACAAGGAGTTCACGCGCGGCCGTTTCTCGGAGGCGCGCCAGCTCTTCCGCGCGCTCATCGAACAGCACGCCGGCGTGGCCGAGGTGACGGCGCGTGCGCGCACCTATCTGGTCATCGCCGAATCGCGCATGCGCTCGGAAAACGCCCTGCCGCGCGACGCCGAGGCGCTCTATGACCGCGGCGTCATTGAACTTAACCGAGGCGACTACGTGGCCGCGCAGGAGATGTTCGAGCGCGCCCTGAAACGTGAGCCGGAGGCCGCGGACATTCATTACGCGCTGGCGGCGACGCGCGCACGCCTTGGCGCCGTCGAGCCGGCGCTGCAATCGCTCGCGCGCTCGCTCGAATTGAAGCCTTCCCTGCGCGTGCGCGTGCCGCACGATCTGGATTTCACGCTCCTGCGCAACGAGCCAGAGTACGAGCGCCTGCTCTATCCGCCCGCCCGCCCGTAGTGCACGCGCCGGCCACTCTCGTCCCCTTCCTCCCCGCTTCGGAAATCCAACGGCCCGCTCCCAGCGTAAATTGTGGCGCTTTCGCCTTCCCGGCGCTTTCAAAGCCCTTTTCTTTTGAGTATGATTTCGTTGTGGCGCGCCGGAGAGCGCGCGCGGTTCGCCCGCCATACGTCCCGGAGGATTGTTGGATAAGTTACAGATCGAACTTGAGCACGGCCTGAAGCTCGTCGCCATCGGCGGCGGCACGGGTCTCTCGACGCTTCTGTCCGGCCTCAAAGAGATGGTCGGCCGAGCGTCGGAGGCGGGGCTGTGGCTCGAATCGCTCTCGGCCATCGTCACGGTCTCGGACGACGGCGGAAGCTCCGGCCGCCTGCGCGACGAGTTGCAGATGCTCCCGCCCGGCGACATACGCAACTGCATGGTCGCGCTCTCCGAGGACTCCACACTTCTGGCCCGACTCTTCCGCCACCGCTTCCGCGGCGACGGCCAGCTCGGCGGCCACAGCTTCGGCAATCTCTTCCTTGCCGCGCTCACCGAGGTCACGGGCGACTTCGTCGAGGCCGTCCGCCTTTCTTCCGAAGTCCTCGCCAGCAAGGGCCGTATCTACCCGGCCACTCTCAACGACGTGCGGCTCGTCGCCGAACTCGAAGACGGAAGCCGTGTGCGCGGCGAGACGAACATCTCGGCCTCGCGCTCGCCCATCCGCCGCCTACATCTGGAGCCGGAGCATTGTCTGCCGCTCCCCGAGGCGCTCGTCGCCATCCGCTCGGCCGACGTGATCACCGTCGGCCCCGGCTCGCTCTACACGAGTATCCTGCCAAACCTCCTGGTCGCGCGCGTGGCCGAGATCATCGGCGACTCGCGCGCCGTCAAGATTTTCATCTGCAACCTGATGACGCAGCCCGGCGAGACCGACGGCTACACGGCGCGCCGGCACATCGAGGCCGTCCACGCCTACGCGCCTGAGATCAGGTTCGACTACGTCGTCGTCAACGACCGGCATGTAAGCACGGAACAGGCCGTGGCCTATGCCGCCGAGGGCGCGCACCAGATCGGGCTGACCGACCACCTGCTGGAGAGGGAGTACGGCGGCGCGACGGAGATCGTGCGCGCCGACCTCCTCGACGAAGGCGAGAAGGTGCGCCACAGCCCGCAGAAGCTCGCGCGCGTCATCGCCGCCTGTTACGAGCAGTCAGCCACCCTCGAGCATCGCCACAGCGCGCCGGCGGCGACGCCCGCCTCCGTCCTGAGCTAAGGAACCGAATGGAGAAGCACTCCCAGCCCGCAGCACCGCAGCCGCAGCCGCCGACGGCCGCCGGGCCGCTCGACGTGCTCATCCTCGCCGCCGGGCAAGGCACGCGCATGCGCTCCGAGACGGCCAAGGTTCTGCACCGCCTCGGCGGGCGTCCCATCGTCACGCACGTCTGTCTGACGGCCGCCGCACTGAGTCCGCGGCGCGTCTTCGTCGTCGTCGGCCATCAGGCCGAGGAGGTCAAACGAATCGTCGAGGAGGAATTGGGCGAGGGCGTCGTGCAATTCGTCACGCAGGCCGAGCAGCGCGGCACGGGCGACGCCGTGATGTCCGCCCGCGAGGCGCTCGGCTCGGGCGACGACAATTCGACACTGCTCGTGCTCTCGGGCGACGTGCCGCTCGTCCGCGGCGAGACCCTCGGCGCGCTCGTCCACCAGCACCGCACGCACCGCGGGCGCGGCGCGGCCTCCACACTCCTCTCCGTCAAACTCGACGACCCAACCGGCTACGGCCGCGTGGTGCGCGATGCCGAGGGCCGCTTCGAGCGCATCGTCGAGCAGAAGGACGCCAGCCCGGAGGAGCGCGAGATACGCGAGATCAACGCCGGCATCTACTGCTTCGAGACGCGCGCTCTCTTCTCGGCGCTGGAGCGCGTGCAGCCCGCCAACGCGCAGGGCGAGTATTACCTGACGGACGTGCCCGGCATCCTGCGCGCCGACGGCGACGACGTGAGCGTCTTCCTGCACGGGGACGCGCGCGAGGTCTCCGGCATCAACACCCGCGTGGAGCTCGCAGAGTTCGAGCGCCTGCTCCGCAACCGGACGCTGCGCCGGCTGATGCTCGACGGCGTGACCGTCATCGACCCGCAGCACACTTACGTCTCCACGGACGCGCGCGTCGGCCGCGACACCGTCCTCCACCCCGGCGTTCAGATCGAGGGGCGCACGCGTATCGGCGAGTCGTGCGAGATCCGCGCCGGCGTTCGCATCACCAACTCGCGCGTCGGCAACGGCGTCACCGTCAAGGACTACTCGGTCGTCGTCGATTCCGACATCGCGGACAACTGCTCGGTCGGCCCGTTCGCGCACTTGAGGATGGGCACGCGGATGGAGGAGCAGTCGGTCGTCGGTAACTTCGTCGAGGTGAAGAAGTCATCCCTTGGGCGCAAGACGAAGGCCATGCACCTCACCTATCTGGGCGACGCGACCGTGGGCGACGAGACCAACATCGGCGCCGGCACCGTCACCTGCAACTACGACGGGAAACAGAAGCACCCGACCGTCATCGAGGACAACGTCCGCATCGGCTCCGATACGATGCTCGTCGCGCCCGTCCGCGTCGGCGCGCGCTCCGTCACGGCCGCCGGCTCCGTCGTCAC
>DASVES010000402.1:0-6345 GCA_036380435.1 Pyrinomonadaceae bacterium
GTCGAGAAGCTGACGATGGATGAGCTGCGCGAGGAGTTTAAAGGGCCGATCTGCGAGCTGGCGCGCACCGGCTTCGAGTCGATGTCGGTCGCGCGTCGGGCCGCCAAGCGCTTCGGGGGCGTCGGCGCGCCCTGCCGTTGCGCCGAGGCACGCAAGGCCGCCTGACGCCGCCCGTTTGCGGCCGTCGCGCCACGGCGCGCACCCGTCGCGCCAGTTTTCTCTTGCGCTCGCCGGCGAAAGTTGTAGAATGCCCGGCGTCGCATTCGTCCGAAGGGCGTTTTTCCTCATCACGCTCGGCACCCGCTGAAGCCTTAACGCGCCCGACTATTTTCGCAGCGTCGATTTAGTTTACGTCCGAAGGCCCAGGCTCGTTGGCCCCTCACGTCGCGCCGTCGCGCCTGTGGCAGCTCGTTTCCTCAACGCGTCAGCACTGTTATGTGCGCGCACCTCACACGGGAGCGAAGCCTTGTCTAATCACGCACGGCCCCTTCTGCTCGTCCTCGCCTGCTGCTGCGCGGCGCTGTCCGCCAACATGCGCTTCGGCACTTCCGCACAGACGCAGTCAACGCGTCGTGTCACCTTCAACACGCACGAAAGCCTCAGCCTCAACCCGTCCGTGAGCGGCGACGGCCGGCGCGTCGTCTTCGAGACGACCGCCGGGCACGCGGGCGGCGTGCCCGGCTTCCGCACAGTCTCCGCGACCGTCTTCGCTCATGGGTTTACTCTCCACGAACTCGCCGCCTCGCGCGCCCCCGCGCCCGCCGTCTCGCAGGACGGCTCGCGCGTCGCCTTCAGCAGCATGAGCGACCCCGCCGGGCGCAACCCCGACGGCAACCCCGAAATCTTTCTCCACGACGGCCTCTCCCTCACACAACTCACCGACACGCGCGCCGACGACCCCGGCCAACGCGCCGCACATGGCAGCTTCCAGCCGTCGATGAGCGACGACGGCCGCTTCATCGCCTTCGCCTCCAATCGAAACCTCGCGGGCCGTAACGCCGACGCCGGCCTCGAAATCTTCCTTTACGACACCGCCACCCACACCATCACACAACTCACAGACTCCACGGCCGACCGCGCCGCGGAGGACGCGAAGATCAGCGGCGACGGCTCCCGCATCGCCTTCGTCAGAACCCGCGACGCTTCCGGCGACGCCTCCGAATCAAACTCAGAACTCGTCATCATGGAACGCGCGACGGGCGCCGAACGGGTCGTGGCCTTGAATGTTCCGGGCCTCACGTTCACTTACGGCCGCGCGGTCAGCGACGACGGCTCGCGCGTCGTCTACTCGGCGCGGACAGCCCCCAACACAACGCAGGTCTTCCTCTACGACGGGCGCAACCAGTTAGTGCGGCAGTTGACCACCCTCGGCTCGCGCTCCGCGGACGTGCCCCTCCACCCGACCATCAGCGGCGACGGCTCCCGCGTCGCCTTCGCCACGCGCCGCGCCGTCGCGGGCTTCGGCGGCGACGGCGGCGTCGAGCTATATCTCTACGACATCCCCACCGCCCGGCTCTCGCGTATCACCGACGCGCCCGCGTCCGCCACCGCCGAGGTCGTCTCCTCACTCAACGACGACGGCTCGCTCCTCGCCTTCAACTTCCCACGCGTCCTCGCCGACCCCTCGACTCCAACTGAGTTCGCCAACAACTCCGAGATATTCCTCGCCACGCCCGAACCGCGCCCGCCCTTCGCGGAAGACCTCCGCGTGGTGAACGCCGCGACGCCCAGAGCCGCGACTTCCACGATTGCGCCCGACTCCATCGCCATCGCCCTCGGCGCGCGTCTCGCCCTCTCCGCACGCGAAGCCACGCGCCTGCCCGACGGCTCTTTCCCGCTCGAAATTGGCGGCACCCGCGTGAGCGTCAACGGCCGCCCCGCGCAACTCTTTTACGCCGCCTCGGGACAGGTCAACTTCCACGTCCCCGCCGAGACCGAGACGGGCGCCGCGCAGGTTTCCGTCCACACACCCGATGGCTATGAGCAACGCGGCACGGTCACTGTCCTGCCCGCCGCGCCCGGCGTCTTCACACAGACCGGAGACGGCTCCGGTGAGGCGGTCGCACTCGACAACACCACGCTCCGCCGCTCGCCCTTCGACGTGACAGACACGGGCGGCGACCCGCGCCGCCTCATCATCTTCTGCACCGGAGCGCGACACGCGGCCGGCGTCTCCGTGAGCCTCGGCAGCGCACCCGTCACGGTCGAATCAGTCGTCCCCTCGCCCGATCTCCCCGGCCTCGATCAGGTTCACGTCGTCCTCTCCACGCGGCATCGCAGGACGGGCGCGGCCACGCTCCTTTTAAATGCCGACGGCCTCGCCGCCAACTCTACAAGACTCACAACCACGAGCGACGGCCCGCCGCCTCGTCCCGCGCTTTTGCAACTATCACCCGCCGCGGCACTCATCCCCGTCGGCGGCGAGACGCAGTTTCGCGTGGCGGCCTTCGACGCCCTCGGCGAAGAGATACCAGGCGTGCCCATCGATTTCAACTCTGAGTCGCCGGGCATCGCGCGTGTCGGCCCTGATGGACTCGCGAGCGCACTCGCGCCGGGTGTGGCCGACATCACGGCGCGCGCCGGCGACACATACGCTACCGCTCGCCTGACGGTCGTAGAGCGCACGCTCGTCGTCAACGAAGTACTCGCAGACCCGCCCGACGGCCCCGCGGGCGACGCTAATCACGACGGCGCGCGCAGCGGCGCCGACGACGAGTTCGTCGAACTCTTAAACGGCTCCGAGTCGTCGCTCGATCTCTCCGGCTGGACGCTTCGGACGCGCGCACTGGGCGGCACGAATGAAACGACCCGCCACCGCTTCGCTAACGGCGAGACCGTCCCGCCCGGCGACGCCCTCGTCATCTTCGGCGGCGGCGACTTCAATCCCCACGATCCCGCCTTCGGCGGCTCACCGGCGCGCACAGCTTCAACCGGCGGCCTCGGGCTGACAAACTCGGGCCTCTCGGTCATCGTCCGCGACGCCTCCGGCAATCTCGTCACCGAGTTCACCTTCGGCCGCGACGACGACCCCCTCGGCGACACCGCCAACCAATCCATCACGCGCTCACCCGACGTGACGGGCGCCTTCATCCCCCACACCAACGCGCCCGGCGCGACGGGCCGAAGATTTTCCCCCGGCACGCGCGCCGACGGCTCCTTCTTTCTCCCGCGCGCGGGCGTGCTGACGGCGGTCGATCTCCAACCAGATTCCGCGTCAATCCACACGGGTCAGACGGCGCAGTTCAACGCGCGCGCCCTCGACCAGTTCGGACGCCCGTCGCCGGGCGCGTCCATCGAGTTCACTTCGAGCGACGAGCGCGTGGCGACGGTGGATCAAGTCACACCTGACGCGGCCGGCGGCGCCGCCATGGCGACACTGTCGGGCCGCGGCGACGGCGCCGCGCGAGTCATCGCCGTCGCGCGTGAAGGGGCTGCGAGCGTCGAGAGCCGGCCGGCGGACATCTTCGTCACGCCTGAGCCGCCGCGCGCGACACGCGTCGTCGTCACGCCTCCCTCCGCATCCATCAACCGCGGCGGCGAGGTGCAGTTCACCGCCACGGCCTTCGACCAGCACGGCCGTCCGTTGGAGAACGTCGTCTTCAGTTGGAGTTCTGCCGATGCGGGCGTCGCCACGGTTGATGCGGGAGGGCGCGCGCGGGGCATGGGGCTGGGCGACGTGCGCGTCAACGCGAGTGCGCCGGACGGGCGCGGCGGCTTTGTCGCGGGCGAGGCCGCGCTCGACGTGCGCGTCCCCCTCTTCATCAACGAAGTGCTCGCGGACGTTCCGCCCGACGCGGCTTCGACCGCCGAGGTTGAAGGCGACGCCAACCGTGACGGCATACGCAACTCCGACGACGAATTCGTCGAAATCTTCAACCACTCCGACACTCCGCTCGACATCTCCGGCATTACCGTCTCCGACTCGACGAGCCGGCGCTTCACCTTCCCCGCCAGCACCACGCTCGGCGCGCTCCGCTCGGCCATCGTCTTTGGCGGCGGCTCGCCGCCCGCGCTCGACCCCGCTTTCGGCGGCTCGCTCGTCTTCACCTCCGCCGCGCTCGGCTTGGGCGACGCGGGCGACACGGTCTCCCTCATGCTCAACGTCTCCGGCGTGCAACACACGATTGCGTCGCTCACCTTCGGCGGCACGGGAGAAGCGCCCGCGCCCTCGAACCAATCCCTGACCCGCTCCCCAGACTCCGACGCCGGGCACACGCCGGCCGTCTACGTCCCGCACGCCGACGCCCACGCCGCCGACGGCCGCGTCTTCTCGCCCGGCACACGCGCCGACGGCACGCCCTTCGGCTCGCCGCCACCCGCCCGCGTCGAAGTTCAACCGGCTTCGATGTCTGTCGGCGTCGGCGAGACTCAGAGTTTCACCGCCCGCGCTTTCGCGAGCAACGGCAACGAAGAGTTTGAAATCCCGAACGTCTCTTTCATCTGGCGTTCGAGTGACACATCCAGACTGACGCTCACACCTTCGACCGGGGCCGCGACTACCGTCACGTCTCACGCCGGCGGCGACGCCGTCGTCTACGCCCGCGCAGGCGGTGCGGAGGGGACCGCAAACATTGTCATCAACGCCCCGACTCCAACGCCCACGCCAACTCCGTCGCCAACTCCTTCACCATCGCCCACACCGACGCCATCGCCCACGCCCCTCCCAACGCCGACGCCGACCCCTGAGCCGACGCCGTCAGAGAATGTCGTCATCAACGAAGTTGACTCCGATCAGGCCGGCACGGACACGGCCGAGTTCATCGAGTTGTTTGACGGCGGCGCAGGGCACACCCCGCTCGACGGATTGGTCGTCGTCTTATTCAACGGCGGCGCCGATACTTCATATGCCGCCTTCGACCTCGACGGGTTCGACACCGACGCCGCCGGCTATTTCACACTCGGCAGCAGCGCCGTGAGCGGTGTTGATCGCGTCTTTGCCGACGGGCTTTTGCAGAACGGGGCCGATGCGGTCGCGCTGTATCGAGGCAGCGCCGCCGACTTTCCGAACGGCACGGCGGTCGTGACCGCCAGCCTGCTCGACGCGCTCGTCTACGACACTGGCGACCCGGACGACGCCGGCCTGCTCGCGTTGCTCAACGCGGGTCAAACGCAGGTGGACGAAGATGCCGGCGGAGGCGGCCAGACCAACTCCAACCAGCGTTGTCCGAACGGCGCGGGCGGCCGGCGCAACACATTTACCTACGATCAATACTCACCAACTCCCGACGCGCAGAACGTCTGCATGTCAACGCCGACGCCAACACCTACACCGACGCCAACGCCTTCTCCTACTCCGACTCCAACGCCCAGTCCGACACCTACACCGGAACCGACGCCCGTCCCGACGCCAACTCCGCCTCCCATACCCACTCCGACGCCGACGCCGGGGCCTTCTCCTCCTCCCGTCCCGACCGCCGGGCAGGTCATCATCAACGAGGCGCTCGTGGCCTTCGCCACCTCCTCGACTCAGGAGCGAAAAGACTTCGTCGAGCTTTTCAACACGAGCGGCCAACCGCTCGACATCAGCGGCCTCCGTATCACCTTCCGGCCGGCGGGGTCGGGCAACTCGCCGTCCACCGTCACTCTACCGGGCGCGGTCGGCAGCGGCACGACACTCATTCAAGCCCGCGGCTACTTCCTCGTCGTGAATGGAGCCGGCGCCTTCGGCGTCGCGGCGGATTTCGACGCGGCTTCGCCCGGTCTCGATTTCAACAACACCACGGGCGGGATCAAAATTGAAATCGACGGGACAAAACTCGACGGCCTCTCCTATCAAGGGGCCGCGACGCCGCCCGCCTCGCCCTTCAACGACTTCGGCGAAGGAAGCATCTTCATCTTCACAGCCGGCACGACAAACGATCTCGTCCGCACGCCCGACGCGACCGACACCGGCGACAATGCCAGCGACTTCCGTCGCAACGGCTCGTCCAACAGCGTCACGCCGAAGGCCGTCAACCCGGCGCCCCCATAAAAAATTCGAGTGGGGAGAGACGAGGCGCTGTCTCTCCCCACTCGAATGATGTTTGATGCCCGAGCGTGCCGGCTCTTTAGCGGACGACGCCGGAGAGCGGACTCGACGCGCTGGCGTAGAGGCGTCTGGGCATCCGGCCGGCGAGGTATGCGAGGCGGCCGGCTTCGATGGCGAGGCGCATGGCGCGGGCCATCTGTTCCGAGTTTTGGGCCTCGGCGATGGCGGTGTTCATCAGGACGGCGTCGGCTCCGAGTTCCATGGCGACGGCCGCGTCGCTGGCGGTGCCGACGCCCGCGTCCACGATGATGAGTGCTTCGGGCAATTGCTCGCGCATGATGAGCAGGTTCGCCGGGTTCTGCACGCCGAGGCCGGAG
>DASVES010000403.1:0-2084 GCA_036380435.1 Pyrinomonadaceae bacterium
GCCGCGCAGGAGAGCGAGGAGTTCGTGCGCGCGCGTCGAGTCGAGATTGCCCGTCGGCTCGTCGGCGAGGAGAACGCGCGGGCGGTTGGCGAGGGCGCGGGCGATAGCGACCCGCTGCTGCTCGCCCCCCGATAGCTCCGACGGGCGGTGCGCGGCGCGCTCGCCAAGTCCGACGCGGCCCAACAACTCGCGCGCCCGCTCCGCGCGCTCGCGCCCCCTGACCTTGCCGAAGGCGAGGGCCAGCTCGACGTTCTCGGCGGCGGTCATCGCCGGGATGAGGTTGAAGTTCTGAAAGATCATTCCGACGGCGCGGCGTCGATAGCGGGCCATCTCGCGCTTCGAGAGCGGGGCGAGCGAGCGTCCTTCGTAGACGATCTCGCCGGCCGACGGGCGGTCGAGACCGCCGAAGAGATTCAGCAGCGTCGATTTCCCCGACCCCGAGGTGCCGAGCAAAGCGACGAACTCCCCCTCGCCGACCGCCGCCGACACGCCGTCGAGCGCGGCCACCTGCGTGCTCCCCATCTGGTAGATTCTTGAGACCTCGCGCGCCTCTAAAAGGCTGGACATGGCGATTCACCCTCGAACGCGGCCCGTGCCGGTGGCGAAGATTACCATGAAAGCGTGCGGGCGTGCGTACCCTTGTGCGGGGCCGTGTGGCGTGTCAAAAGGAAAGACGGCGTGCGCCGAAATACGACGCACGCCGTCTGACTTTCCCAGCCTTGATTGTCTCTACGACGAACTCGCGCGCGCGACGCCTTCAGACTCACCGGCGTGCTTCTCGATCATGCGCGCGATGACCTTGCGGGCGGGCGCGCCGACGATTCGCTCCACCTCCCTGCCCTCTCGGAAGAGGATGAGGGTCGGGATGCCCCTGACGCCGTAACGCTGCGTCGTCTCGGGGTTGTCGTCGATATTTAGCTTCAGGAAGCGCACCGCGCCGTCGAACTCGCCGGCCAGCGCCTCGAACGTCGGCTCAAGCGCCCGGCAGGGCGGGCACCACGGCGCCCCGAAGTCCACGATCACCGGCCGCTCGTGCCGCAGCACGTCGCTCTCGAAGGTCTCGTCTCTCACTTCCACAACGTGTTCCGCCATTGTTCGTTCACCTCTTTCGGCGCCGGCCGCGTGGCCGCAAATCCAACCCGGCCGGTCGCCTTTGTTTTGCGCGACGATTATGCCCGCGACAGCGCGCCGCCGTCAGTAATCTCGATTACAAAGCGCGCGCCTCCGCTTCTGTAATAATGCGCGGGGCCGCGCCCGAGCGCGCACGCGCCGTGGTCAAAGCGCGCGCGCGGACGTAGAATTTTCCATGTCAGGCGCGTTGCCCCACGGGCGTCAGGATGAATCGAGAGATGAACAATTCAGACACAAACTCTGCGCGACACGGCGGGGCCGACCTCTTCCGCGACCTCAGCGCCGAGGAGCTGGCGGAGATCGAGCGCATCAGCGTCACGCGCGCTCTGCCCCGCGGCTTCGTGCTCTACACGCCGGGCGAGACGGGCGAGGCGCTCTTTCTCCTGCGCGGCGGGTCGGTTCAGATTTACCGTCTCTCGCCCGAGGGCCGGAAGCTCACCATCGCGCACCTGCTGCCGCTTTCCTTCTTCGGCGAGATGAGCTGCATCGGTCAGGGCATGTACGACGCCTACGCCGAGACGACCGACGACTCCGAGGTCATGGCCCTTAACTGCGCCGACCTCGAACGCCTGCTGGCGACGAAGCCGCAGATCGCGCGCCGCATCCTCGAAGCCTTCGGCCGCCGCGTGCTCGAAGCCGAGCAGCAGTTGGAAGACATCGCCTTCAAGGGACTCGTCGCGCGCGTCGCCTCGCTCCTGCTCCGCGAGGCGGAGGGCGACGAGGTGACGGGGATGTCGCATCAGGACATCGCCGAACGCCTCGGCGTCTACCGCGAGACGGCCACCAACGCGCTCAACGACCTGAAGGCCGCCCAGATCATCAACACCGGCAGGAAACGAATTTCCATCATCGACCGGGAGCGCCTGCGGCGCGTCGCAGGCGCGTGAGTGGTGGTAAGTAACAGGGTACTCCCGGCAGAAAGGCGCGGCGGCCGGGGCGGAATGAAGCCGCCC
>DASVES010000404.1:0-9915 GCA_036380435.1 Pyrinomonadaceae bacterium
CCAAGGGCTGACGGAGTTGGGCGGGACCGTGCGCGTCATCGACGAACGGCAGCGTCAGGCCGACGAGCGTCAGCGACAGTCCGACGAGCGGCAACGTGAAGCAGACGAGCGGAACCGCGAGACGGACGAGCGGCTGTCCGCACTCATCAACACCGTGGAGCGTTACATCAGCGAGAGGCGCAACGGCAAGTCAGACAACGGTAAGTCAGACAACTAAGCCGCGCCCGGCCGCGCGGGCGAATGACCGCGCGCCGATAATTTTAGACGAGCGACCGAAACAGCGTCGCGTCTCATTCATCGCCCCGACCTCGACTCCATACTCCATGAACATTCTCGAACAGATACGACAGCGCGCCGCCGCCGACCCGCAGCACATCGTCCTGCCCGAGGGCGAAGACCCGCGCACGGCGGCCGCGGCGGCCGCGTGCGCGCGCGACCGCCTGGCACGCGTCACCGTGCTCGGCGGCGAGGAGAAGATTCGCGCCGCGGCGCGCGAGGCGGGCGCAGACCTCTCGGGCGTCGAGATCATCGATCACCGCCGCGCGGCCGACTTCGAGAAAGTGGCCGCCTACTATCACGAGCTGCGCCGGGCGAAGGGACTGATGCCCGACGAGGCGCGCATCGCCCTCCAAGACCCGCTCTACTACGGCAACCTCATGGTGCGCGCGGGCCGCGCCGACGGCTCCGTGGCCGGCGCGACCAACACCACGGCCCACACCGTCCGCGCCGCGCTCCAGTGCATCGGCGTGCGCGAAGGGTACAAGCTCGTCTCCAGCTTCTTCGTCATGGCCCTGCCCGACGCGCGCTTCGGCGCCGACGGCGCGCTTATCTACGCCGACTGCGGCGTGGTCATCGAACCTTCAGCCGCCGAACTCGCCGAGATCGCCATCGCTTCGGCCGAGAGTTGCCGCGCGCTGCTCGGGGTCGAGCCGCGCGTCGCCATGCTCTCGTTCTCGACGAAGGGGAGCGCCAAACATAAGTTGATCGACAAGGTGGTCGAGGCCACGAAGACCGTGCGCGCGCGCCGGCCCGATTTGGAGATCGACGGCGAGTTGCAGGCCGACGCGGCGCTCGTCCCCGCGGTCGGAGAATCAAAGGCGCCGGGGTCAGGTGTCGCGGGCCGCGCCAACGTCCTCGTCTTCCCCGACCTACAGGCCGGCAACATCGCCTACAAGCTCACCGAGCGCCTCGCCGGCGCCACGGCCATCGGCCCCATCCTGCAAGGACTCGACCGCCCCGCCAACGACCTCTCGCGCGGCTGCAAGGCCGAAGACATCGTTGACGCCGTCGCCATCACGGCCGTCCAGGCGCAAGCACGGAAACAGGGATGAGGAAGAGCAGTAAGCAGTAAGCAGTGAGCAGTGAGCAGTGAGCAGTCAATACCAGCCCAGCGTCCTGTGTCCTGACTGTTTACTGCTTACTGCTCACTGCTCACTCCCTTTCATCCTTGCTTCTGGCGAACCGCGCGGCCTCCGGCCGGCATCAGAGTCTTGTAAGCAACATCCCGACGGCGGAGTTAAGCCATGATCCCGCGCCTCAAGTTCCTGTCACTTTTCTTCGCTGCCGTCTTTATTTTGCCCGCCGCCACAGCGCACGCGCAGAGCGGAGTCCGCCCGAAGCCGACGCCGGCCGACGACGGTGATGAGCGCGTCTTCACGGAGGAGGTACGCATCCCCGTCTTTGCGACCGACGAGCGCGGGCGATTCGACCCGGCGCTCGAAATACCGGACGTGCTCGTCGTCGAGGACGACGTGCCGCAACAGGTCAAGAGCGTTCGCCGCATCCCGGCGAGCGTGCTTCTGCTCCTCGCCACGGGCGGCGAGCTGAACCCGTCGATGCGCGTCTCGACGACGCGTGAGGTCGCCTTGAACGTCGTGGAGAATCTGCGCGACGGCGACCGCGTCGCCATCGTCGAGTTCGACAGCCGGGCGCAGGTCGCGCAAGGTTGGACGGCCGACCGCGAGGAGGCGGCGCACGCGCTTCGCAGCAAGCTCGCCTTCGGGCGCGGGTCGCGTCTGTCGCAGGCCATCATTCGCGCGGCGCAACTCTTCGAGGGCGAGCCGGCGGGCAACCGCCACCTGGTCGTCGTCACCGACGGCGTCGAGGCCCCGGCGCGCATCGACGCTAAAGACGCGCTGCTCGTCCTCGGCGTGGACACGCCCGAGTCGAAGGCGCAGGCCGCCGAGGCGACGCGCCGGCTCATCGACGCGCAGGCCACCGTCCACGTCGTCAGCTACGCCGCGTTGGGGCGGAAGGCAATGAAGGAGCGGGAGCGGCCCAAGGAGGTGGCCGGCATGGCGCAGAGTCGGCAGGACATCGCCGTCGCCGGCATCAACCCCACGCAGCCCATCGGCATGCGCGGCCCCGGCATCAACGGCCCCTCCGTCAACTCGGGGCTGCGTATCGACCCGACGATGAAGCGCGTCCACAAGGCATACGAGCGCGCGATGAAGAAGGGCGAGGATCGTCTGAAGGCGCTGACCGAGGAGACGGCCGGTCGCCTGATTCAGCCGGCGACCGAGGAGGAGTTGATCGAGCGGGGCGCGGAGGTCGCCCGAGAGATCGGCGCGCAATACGTCGTCACCTACCGCCCCAAGCGCTCGCTCGGCAGCTCGCCCGCCACCGAGTATCGGCGCATACGCGTCCACGCGCGCCGCATCGGCCTCAACGTGCGCGCCCGCCGCGGCTACGTCGTCGGCGCGATGCGATAAGCCGAAAGGGGTAAAGGGTAAAGGGGAAGGGGTAAGGGAAAGCAAGACAGCTTCTCCCTTACCCCTTCCCCTTTACCCTTTACCCCTTCCAGTTCTTCAGCCGGCGCGCAGCGAGACGGCGGGCGCGGCTGCGTCGCGCGCCGCGGCGACTCCTCTGCGTTGCGCCGACGCGGCCCTCTCCCGCAGCGCCTCCAGAGAGCGTGCGCGCATCTCCTCCCAGTCTTCCGGCGGCACGCGATGGAAGGCCCTGACGACCTCCGGGTCGAACTGCCGCCCCGCGTACTCCTCGAGTTCGGCGGCCGCCGCCTCGTAGGGCCGTCCGCGCCGGTAGACGCGGTCGCTCGTCATCGCGTCGAAGGCGTCGGCCACCGAGAAGATGCGCGCGGTGATGTCGATCTCCATACCACGCAGGCCCAGCGGGTAGCCCGAGCCGTCCCACTTCTCGTGGTGCTGCGCGACGACGCGCGACGCGCCTTCCAGAAACTCCACGCCCTCTAAAATCTTCTGGCCGTGCAGCGGGTGCTCGCGCATCCGCGCCCACTCCTCCTCGTCGAGCGCGGCCGGCTTGCGCAGGATGGCGTCGGGCACCCCGATCTTGCCGATGTCGTGCAGGAGCGAGCCGAACTCCAGCGAGCGCAGATGCGTCGGGGCCAGCCCCAACTCGCGCCCGAGCCTGAGCGAGAAGCTGACGACGCGCTCGGAGTGGCCGCGCGTCTCGTGGTCGCGCGCTTCAAGAGCGGAGGTGAGCGCCTTCAAAGTCGAGCGGTAGGCGTCTTCGAGCGAGTGCAACGTCCGGTCGAGTTCCGCGGTGCGTTGCGCCACCATCTCTTCGAGTTGATTCTCGTAGCGGCGCTTCGCGTCGCGCAGACACTTGTGCTCCAGCGCCCGGCGCACCGCCGCCTCGACGTGGAGCAGGTCGAACGGCTTCATCACGTAGTCGAACGCCCCGGCGCGCATCGCCCCGACGGCGCTCTCGACCGTCTGCACGCCGCTCAGCATGACGACGGCCGTCTCGGGCCGCAGGCGCAAGACGTGCGGCACCATCTCCAGCCCCGACATCCCGCCCATCATAATGTCGCTGATGACGAGGTCGAACGATTGCTCCCGCAACAGCTCCAGCGCCTCCTCGGCCGAGCTGACGGCGGCGCACTCGTAGCCGGCCCCCAGCAACTCCAACAGGACGCTGCGGATTTCCGGCTCGTCGTCCGCGATCAGCACGTGCGCGCGCGACTCCTGCACTTCAGGCATCGATATAGACTCCGGGATATTGAGAGAGTGTTGTTTAAGAACGTGAGGGACAAAAAGACGGCGCCGGTCGCTACAGAAGGCCGACCGGCCGCCGCCTGAGGCAAAACCATCTTACCCCCTTACACCCCCTTCAGACAACCCTCTTTGTCAGGGGATGCAACTTTTTTGCATGCCTCGATACCTCGCTGCCCACATTTGACGACCCGGCGGCCCAACGCCTATCATGCAACCCGCCAGCGCCGGAGTGATGAAATTGGTATACATAGCAGACTCAAAATCTGCCGTCCGCAAGGGCATGGGGGTTCGACTCCCCCCTCCGGCATCATCAACAACTTACGCGCATCCTCACTCGTCCTCATCGACGATGACTTTCCACAGGATGAGGAAGATCACGGCGGCGGCGACGCTGGCGCCGATGGCGATCTTGGCGCCCGTCGAGAGGTTGTTACCCTTGACGCTCCTGACCTGCGGATAGGCAACGGCCGTCGCCGCCCCCGTCTTCGGGTCGGTGACGGTGAAGGTCTCATCTCCGGCGGCGCTCACGTAACCTTCCATCTTCGTCTTGTCCCGAAGCACCACCTTCACACGCGACGCCTCCCCGGTGCCCAGCTTGAGGATGTTCGCCTTCACCTTCGCGGCGAGGCGGGCCTGCTTTTCTTCCTTCGTGCCGGCGTAAGCGTGCGGCACGGCGACCAAGTTCATGAGCAACGCGACGAGCACGAGCGACAGGATTTTTCTGGTCATCACTTCCTCCGTTGTGGAATTGGAACTGCGGCAATACTGCGAGAGCAAATAGCGCGCCCCAGCATGGGGCTTGAATCGACGTATCGGGACTCAGAAATCGGCGCGCTCGGAGTGCCGGCGCCACACCTGAAAGATAATTATGGCGTTGGTTCGATCCTTCGCGCCCCCTCCGCGTCCTTTGCGCCTCTTGCGGTGAATCTACTTCCCCTTCACTCAAGTGAACATCGCTCTCATGCCACAGCTTTTGTAAGGCCCGGAGGCAAACCGCGGAGAGGCGTAACCGCGTATATTTAACGCTCGCGTCTTACGCCGACAGGAGTCGCGGCCGAGGGTTGATGCTTATCGGGGGCGCGGCCGGTGTTGACCTTACGGCTCATGTCTCGGCTGCAACGCTGCTGAAGTGCCGGCGCATCGAAGATGACATATTAAAGGAGTATGGGAATGAACAGGCGTCTTTTTCTGAGGTCGGGTATTGTCATGGGGGCGGCGGCCCTGTTATCAAAGTCGGGCCTCGCGTCCGCCCTGAGTCGCGGCGGCGCTTTGAACGCGGGGCAGGAGGTGGCCGCGCTCAGGAAGGTGGTTAAATCGGACGCGGAGTGGAAACGGATTCTGACGCCCGACCAGTTCAACGTGACGCGGCGAAAAGGCACCGAGGCGCCCTACACCAGCCCGCTCAACAAGGTTCACGCCAAAGGCGTCTTCGCCTGCGTCTGCTGCGATCTGCCGCTGTTCAGCTCGGACACGAAATTCGAGTCCGGCACGGGCTGGCCAAGTTTTTGGGCTCCAATCGCCAAACAGAACGTGCGCGAAGAAGTGGACGACAGCATGAGCGAGAGGCGGACGGAAGTGTTATGCGCGAGGTGTGACGCGCACCTCGGGCACGTCTTCGACGACGGCCCCAAACCCACGGGGCTGCGCTACTGTATGAACGGGCTGGCGCTCAAGTTTGTGAGAAGCGGCGGCGCGCGCCGGCGGGCGTAAAGCAGAGGGAGGCCGAAATTGAATAAGAAGATCACGAAGACCGAAGAGGAGTGGCGGAGCGAACTCACCCCGGAGCAGTATGCGGTGGCCCGTCAGAAAGGGACGGAGCGGCCCTTCACCGGCGAGTATCACGACTCGAAGGAGCGGGGCACATACAAGTGTGCGGCCTGCGGCAACGAGCTGTTCACCTCCGACGCGAAGTTCGACTCCGGCTGCGGCTGGCCGAGTTTCACTGCCCCGACGGCCGCCGACAACGTCCGCACCGAGGTTGACACCAGTCACGGCATGCGCCGCACGGAAGTCCTGTGCGCGAGTTGCGACTCACACCTCGGGCACGTCTTTGAAGACGGCCCCGCGCCCACGGGGCTGCGCTACTGCATCAACTCCGTCATCCTCGATCTGGAAAAAGAAGAGGCGTGACCCTCGGCCCCGGACATGAATCGCTCCCCCTCGTACCAGCAATTCGTGGAGTGAATTTATCATGTTGAGTAACGGGCGCCCGCGCGCGCTCCGGCGTGACGGCCGACTTTTGAGAGTCGGCGCACTCGCACTTCTCGTCCTCCTCGTCGTCAACTGCTCCGGCGAGCAGGACACGGAGGCGCAGCGGCGGCGGCAGCAGCAACCCGACAGGAACGCCGCCGCGCAGAGTCCCACGCCGCGCGCGCCGGGCGGCGTGCTCACAGGCAAAGACGCTCTGGGCGATTGGACGACGGACGCGCCGGGCGTGCGCCGGCGCATCACCACGGCCGATTTGCCCCGCCCTTTCGAGACGCGCTCCGTGGACAACGGGCCGCGTCTCGTCGCGCGACCACAGGACGCGTGGCCGAAGGCGCCGGCCGGGTTCAAGGTCGAGGAGTTCGCCGCCGGGCTTGAAGACCCGCGTCTGATTCGCGCGGCGCCGAACGGCGACCTCTTTGTCGCCGAAAGTCGCGCGGGGAAGATTCGCGTCCTGCGCCCGTCTGCGGGCGCAGGAAAGCCCGAGGCGAACGAAGTTTTTGTTTCCGGCCTCGACCGCCCGTTCGGCATCGCCTTCTACCCGCCCGGCCCTGACCCGCAATACGTCTACGTCGCCAACACCGGCGCGGTCGTGCGTTTCCCCTACCAGAGCGGCGACCTCCGCGCGCGCGGCCCCGTGGAGACAATCGTGCCCGACATCCCCGGCGGCGGGCTTTTGCGCGGCGGCGGCCACTGGACGCGCGACGTGGTCTTCTCCAGAGATGGCCGCAAGATGTTCGTCTCCGTCGGCTCACAATCAAACGTCTGGGAGGGCGAGCGCGCCAACGAGGAGCGACGCGCCAACATCCTTGAGTACAACCCCGAAGGGACGGGCGAGCGCGTCTACGCGTGGGGCATCCGCAACGCGGTGGGGCTAGCCGTCAACCCGCAGACCGGCGAACTGTGGGCGTCGGTGAACGAGCGCGACGGCCTCGGCGACGACCTCGTCTCCGACTACATCACGCGCGTTCGCGAGGGCGGCTTCTACGGCTGGCCGTGGTTCTACCTCGGCCCGAATCAAGACCCGCGACACGCGGGCAAGCGCGCCGACTTGCGCGACAAGGTGATCGTCCCCGACGTGCTCATCCAGTCGCACTCGGCCTCTCTCCAGATGGAGTTCTACACCGGCGCGCAGTTCCCCGCCGAGTACCGCGGCGACGCCTTCGCCTCCGAGCACGGCTCATGGAACCGCGCGCGCCGCACGGGCTACAAGGTGATTCGCGTGCCCGTGCGCGACGGCGCGCCGACGGGCGAGTATGAGGATTTCATGACCGGGTTCGTCACGCCCGAGGGCGACGTGTGGGGGCGGCCCGTCGGCGTCGCCACGGGCCGCGACGGCGCGCTGTTCGTGACGGACGACGGCTCGAAGACCGTTTGGCGAGTTTCGTATCAAGGCGGGTGACGATGAGCCACCGTAGGTGGCGGCAGAATGTAGCCACGGGCGCTGGGCCCGTGGTAGCAGCCCGGAATAATTAACAGAGCCCCGGAGGGGCGGAAGAACAGCGACCGGCATCGTGCTCAACGTCGAGATTCTTCCGCCCCTCCGGGGCTTCAATATTTGTTGTCGCATCTTACCCACGGCTTACGCCGTGGGCTACATTCTTCCGCCGCCTCCGGCGGCTCGCGTCGTCTCGGTTCTTTCGCAGCAAGCTCCCGGCGAGGTAAACTGTCCTCGTGTTTGTCTCAATCAACGCTCGCCTGCTCTTCGACGCGTTAAGAATCCTCTCCCTGTCTTTCGCGTTCATCCTTTTGTTCTGCATCGCCTCTTCGGAGGCGTCGGCGGCGCCGCGCTGGTCTGCCAAGCTCGACGGTCGCGTGGTGTTCTATCAGGCGACGGAGCTGGGCGTGCTCATCGCCGGGACGGAGAAGTCTCTGTACGCCATCGAGGCGGAGACGGGCGAGGTGTTGTGGCGTCGGAAGGACGCGCGCCTCGAAGAGACGGACGTGGCGGCCGTCCCCGGCACGGACGTACTCCTTTTGAGTTTTGAGCGCGGCGATAAGACGCGTCTGGAGGCGGTCGATCTGCTGACGGGCGGCGCGCTGTGGCGCACGGAGCGTGTGCGCGGCTCCGTGATGCAGATGGCGTTTGAACCGAACACGGGGCTGCTCGGCGCCGTCTTCGTGCGCGACGCGCGCGGGCGTGCGAAGGAGGGTTTCAAACGCAAGCCGACGGTGCGTGTGTTCGATCTGCGGGAGGGGCGCGAGGTCTGGAAGCGCGATCTCGAAAGCGAGGTCGAGATGATGCCCGCGCTCGTCGGCGGCGACGGCGAGGTGCCCTACACGCTCGACAACTATCGCGCGCCGGCCTTCCTCGACGGCCGTCTCTATCTCTTCTACGAGGGCGTCACCTCTCTCGACGCGCGCAACGGCGAGGAGCGCCGGCGCGAGAAGTTTCGCGTCAACGAGGAGGGGCTGGCGCTCACCGAGGCCGACCCGGTCGCCGACGAGCGCCATGTCTATTTCTCCGGCCGGGGCCGCGTGCGCGCCGTCGCGCGCGCCGACGGGCGCGAGGCGTGGGAGTCGAAGGATTTGGGGCTGACGCCGGAGATCGCGCTCGTGGGCGGCGCGCTCTTCGTGCGGACGGGCGGGCAGTTCACAAGCCTCGAAGACGGCGAGGCGGTGGCGCGCGGCCCCTACGGCGTGAGCGCCATCGACTCCGCGACGGGCAAGACCCTCTGGCGCTACAAGGGCGCCGATAAGGGCATCACGAATATGGTCATCCCCAACCGCTCGACCGTCGTCGTCGCCGACCGCGACGACCTCATCGTCATCGACGCGACGACGGGTAAGCGCCGCTCAAAGCTCGCGCACGGCATCGAGCGCGCCGCCTTCGTGCTCTTAAACGAGCGCGGCCAGACGGTGGTCGGCGGCCGGAACGAAATCGCCGCCTTCGACCTCGCCGCTGGGCGCGAAGTCTGGCGCGAGCGCCACACGCCGCCCGGTCGCGGTATCTTCCGCACGGTCGCGGCGGTCGCGGCGCGCGCCGCCTCGCTCTACTTCCGCTACGGCGGCGCCGTCTCCACGGCCTTCGGCGGCTATCGCCTCCTGAGCACGGCCGGGAGCCTGCGCTTCTCCGGTCTCGCCGCGCACGCCACAGTCCCCGAACTCACGAGCCTCGCCACCGACTACTCGCGCGAACTCCTGCGCGAGCGCTTCTCGCCCTATGGCATCCTCTCGCGAGCGCGCGGCGCTGTCGGCACCGCGCGCGACGCTGCGGGCGTGTTGCGTGACCTGCCCTCGGTGCGCGAGCGCCTAGCGACGACGCGGCCGTCCATCAACGTGCCGCGCCCTTCGGCCGACGACGTGCAGGAGCGCCTGCTCGACCGTCTCGACCCCGCCTCGCAGCTCGAACGCCTCTCGCGCTTCCTCTGGCGCCGGCAGCGTCTCGCCGCCCTGCGCGGGCAATGGATGTACTTCTACACTGACTTGCGCGGCGAGGGCCACGGCCTCGTCGGCGTCAACGTCAACACGGGCGCGCCCGAGCGCGCCGTCCGCCTCGGCGACCCCGACCAAAGGTTCATCAGCGACGAGGCCGCCGGCCTCCTCTATTCCTCGAAAGACAACCGCCTCAACGCCTTTCCGCTCGGCACGCGCGACTGACGAATTCGCACCCACGTCAAAAAGAGTTCGTTTCAAAACCTCAACGCGAATGATGTCTGTAGGGGCAGGGCCAAGTCCGCGGCCCGCTGCTACGGAGGAATTAACATGGATGGACAGGATGTGCAGGATGAAGAAC
>DASVES010000405.1:0-7078 GCA_036380435.1 Pyrinomonadaceae bacterium
GCGATCCAGACGGCGGGGTCGCCGGCGGGGCCGCCCGCCAGCATCAGCGCCGGCACGCCTTTCTTGACGAACTCGTAATGGTCGGAGCGCAGGAAGACGTTCTCCTCGGGCAGCGGGTCGGGGGTGACGATGTTGCCGGTCGCCGCGACTGCTTCCTCAAAGACGGGGCCGAGGCCGGAGTGCTCCTGCCCCCACCCGAGGAGACGCTTGACCGGCCCGTAGACTTCCGTCCCCGCGCTGTCGTGGTTGATGTTGGCCGCGACCTTGGCGAGCGGCCACGTCGGGTTGTTGACCCAGTGATTTGCGCCGAGCAGCCCGTACTCCTCGCCCGTCACGGCCAGAAAGATGACGGAGCGGCGGGGCCGCGGAGAGGTCTTCGAGAGCGCCTCGGCGATGGCCGTGATCATCGAGGCGCCGAGCGCGTTGTCGGCGGCGCCGGGGTAGATGGTTCCGTCCGCGCCGATGCCGTAGGCGTCGTAGTGTGCGGTGTAGACGACGGCCTCCTCCTTGAGCTTCGGGTCGGAGCCTTCGAGCAGGCCGACGACGTTGCTGCCCGTCCCCTGCTCCTTCTTCACGCGGACGTGAATCGTCGCCTCGCGGCCCAGCTCGCGTGAAACCATTTCGCCGCCCGCCGCCTTCGCCAAAGTCTGCGCGTAGGTAGCGCCGGAGCCGGCGAAGAGTTTCTCCATCGCGGCGTCGCTCAAGAGGAGTGTGGGCGGGAGCTTGAAGGGGATTTCGGGATCGGAGGCGAGCGAGACCTGTCGGCGCGAGAGGTATTTGGCGATGACCGAGAAGGGCTGCTTCTCACTCCCGACGCCTGCGATGAGCAGGCCGCCGATGCCGCGTCCGAAGAGGCCGACGACCTTCGCCTGCGGGCTGGAAGCTTTGGCCCACGCGGCCTCGTCAACGCCACGGGGTCGTCCGCTCAGCATGACGACGATCTTGCCCTTGAGGTCGAGGCCGGCGAGGTCGTCGCGCTTGAGTTCCGTCGAGGTGACGCCGTAGCCGATGAAGACGACGGGCGCGGTCACGTCCGCCTGCTCGTATGTGAACGGCGGCGGGAGGATAAAGTCGGAGCCGTGCTTGAGCGTCGCGTCGCCCGCCTTGAGGAAGGTTTCGGACTGCACCTCGGTGGCCTTGAACTTGACGGCCTGAAGATATGTGCCGGCGTCGCCGAGGGGCTTGAGACCGAAGGCGGCGAACTTGTCGGCCAGGTACTTCGCGGCGCGCTCGCCGCCGGCCTGCGCCGTGCCGCGCCCCTCCATCTCCTTCGAGGAGAGCCGGGTGACGACCTCGCGGACGGTCTCCAGCTTGACGCGCTCGATGGCCGCGCGCTCGGCGGCGGTCAGCGTCGCCGTTGCGGGTTTCTGCGTGGTCGCGGTCGCGGCGGCCGGCTGCTGCGCGGCCGGCGCGGGGGCGGCGACGAGTTGGAGGGCGAGCAGCGCGGGGGCGAGTCCGCGAAACAGGAAATCTTTACGAGACGATGGACGCATTAAAAAATTCTCCAATCGGTTCGATTGCCAAAGTGGGAGTGCTTATACGGCTCTTAGTTGTTAAAGGTTGCCGGAAGGCAAAGATGAAAACAGTACCGCGAGCGGTAGCGAGCGGGTCTGGATACGCAGGGCGAGACTCCGGTCGCAGGCGCACCCGCTCGCTACCGCTCGCGGTACTGTGCTTGAGTCAATGAGCCGGTGAGTCAATCACTTCATCCCTCATCCTTCGCCTCACTGCGGCGAGACGCGGCGCGGGCGCGAGTCGCTGGGGATGATCACCCGGCCGGTGTGATACTCGGGGCCGCAGTAGCGGCGCGGCTCCTCGCCTATCGGGAAGGTCTTCGAGCGGCGGACGGGGCACGCCTCGGTGGCGATGAAGCCGGTCGTCGGGTCGATGTCGAGCGTGACGAGGCCGGACAGACGCGGGCGCTCCGAGTCGTCCTCACCCTGCCGGCCGGGGCGGCGCTCGCGCGGTGGTGGTGCGTCGTCCAGAGGCGGCACGACGATGGCCTCCGGCGGCGCAGGTTCATCGACGCCGTCTCCCTCACCCTCTTCGCCCTCGCCAAGTGTGTCGTCTTCGCTCCCGACACTCTCTTCGACGGGCGCCGTGTTAGCGATAAATAGCTCCACGCGTTTCGAGACCGACTCGGGCGGCGCGAGCTTGCCGGTCTTCGGGTCGATCTCGGCCTGCTGGACATTAGCGGGCATCTGCCAGTCGCCGCCCCACTCGGGGTGCGCGGCGAGCGCCGCCTGCATGAAGTCGGTCCAGATGGGGAGCGCCGAGTCCGCGCCCGTCATGCCGAGGTCGGCGTTGTCGTCGAAGCCGACGTAGACGACGCAGACGAGGCTCGGCGTGTAGCCGGCGAACCACCCGTCGCGACTCGTCCCGGTCTTGCCGGCGACGTTGGCCTTGAAGCCGCGCGCGCGCACCTTCGCGGCCGTGCCGCGGTTGACCACGTCCTTCATCATCGAGGTCATCACGTAGGCGACCTCGGGCGTCATCACTTCGTTCTTCTGCGCGCTGGGCGCGACCACGGTGTTGCCGCTGCCCGTGGTGACGCGGCCGATGGCCATCGGCGCGGTGCGCCGCCCGCCCTGCGCGAAGGCCGTGTAGGCCGAGGCCACTTGCAGCGGCGTCGCCTCGTTCGTCCCCAGAGCGTGCGCGAGATAGTTCTGCTTCGGCTTCGGCAGACCCGCCTTCGACGCGATACTCGTCACGCGCCCGACCGTCACTTCCTGCGCCACCTCGACCGTAATCACGTTGAGACTCTTAACGAGCGCATCGCGCAACGTGACGGGGCCGTTCGTGTACTGGTCGCCGAAGTTACCGGGCGAATACTCCTGCGTGCCGAAGCTAAAGGTCTTCGGCTCGTCGATGTAGACGGTGGCCGGCGTGATGACGCGCGGAATGGGGTCGTAGGCGGTGTTGAGCGCGGCGGCGTAGACGAAGGGCTTGAAGACGGAGCCGGGCTGGCGCATGGCGTCGGTGGCGCGGTTGAGCTGACTCTTTTCGTAGTCGCGCCCGCCGACCATCGCCACCACCTCGCCCGTGTCGGCGCGCATGGCCACGAGCGCCGCCTGAAGCGTGCCCGGCGGGAAACGCTTCGACTGTACTTTGTCGAGCGCCGCGAGTTGCTTGGTGACGGCGGCGTAGGCCGCGCGCTGTAAGTCGAGATCGACCGTGGTGTAGATACGCAGGCGCTCGGCCGCCGAGGTGTCGGAGATCACGTCGGCGAGCTGCGACTGCGCGTAGTCGATGAAGTAGGGCGCTTCTGACGTGTCGATGCGGCCCTTCGTGCGGACGACCTTGAGCGGCTCGGCTTGCGACTGCGCGGCCTCCTTCTCGTTGATGGCGCCGGTGGCGAGCATGTCCTTGAGCACCTGATTGCGGCGCTCGGTCGCCACCTCGGGGTGTCGGTAGGGGTTGTAGCGATTCGGGCTGCGGATGAGCGCGGCCAGGAGCGCCGACTCGGGCAGCGTCAAACTCGTCACGTCCTTGTTGAAATAGGATTCGGCCGCTTCGCCGAAGCCCTTGATGGAGTAGCCGGCGCGCTGGCCGAGGTATGCCTCGTTGCAGTAGAGCGCGAAAATCTCCTCCTTCGAGAGCCGCGTCTCGATGATGACGGACATGTAGGCTTCGGCGAGCTTGCGCTTTAAGGAGTACTCGGGCGTGAGGAAGAGATTTTTGACGAGCTGCTGCGTGATGGAGGAGCCGCCCTGCCGCGCGATGGGCGAGTTGGGGTCGGAGTCGTAGCGGCGGACGAAGGCGCGGACGATGCCGCGGAGGTTGAGGCCGTGATGGTCGAAGAAGGTTCTATCTTCGGTGGCGACGATGGCCTTGACGAGATGCGGCGGGAGGTCTTTGTAGCCGACCACCTTTCGCTTCTCGCGCTCCGTGCCGGCCACGGAAGTAATTTGCTCCGGCTCAAGCCACGCGCTCTGCGCCTTGGCCCCGTTGTCGTCGAGGTTGCTGATCCCGGCGATACTCCGGCCGCCCTTGCCGAACTGCACGCGGAGACGGGCGAACTGCCGCCGGCCGTCGATGGTCGCGTCCTTGCTCGGCTCCACGTCAAGGACGGAGCCGTTCGTCGAGTAGCGCCCGCGCGAGCTGTCGGCCTGCTGCGCCTTGTCCACGTAGCCGACCCGCTGGAGACGCGCGACCAAATCTTCAGCCGAGAAGTTATCGCCGACGCGAATCTCCTTCGGCGCGCCGTAGATGCCGGCCGAGCGCGTGAAGACTTCGCCGCGCAGCAAGCGGTCGATGCGCTGCGAGAAGACGTAGTAGTAATAGCCGAGGAGGCCGAGGGCGATGGTCGTGAGAAAAACCAGAGGGATGACGATGGCCGGGCGGAAGAGACGGCGCGTCCAGCGGCGACGGAAGCCCTCGGGCTGCTCCTCGAATTTGACGATGCGCGCGCCGCGCCTGCTCCTGCCTGCTGCGGGCGGCACGTGCCCTGTCGGTGGGTGCCGGACGGCCATCAAGTGAATAGTAAGTCGTAAATCGTGAATCGTAAATCGTAAATCGTAAATCGTTAAAAGCCGTGAACCGTGAATCGTCAACAACCGGACGCGAGAATTGCCCGCCCTGCCTCGATAATTAACCGCTCAACGCCCGAAAAGCTCAACCGCGATTCACGATTTACGATTGACGATTCACGACATTATTCGTTACCGTGGCCTTCTCGTTGTCGGCCGTCCGATTCGATGCCCGCGGTGGAAGCCCACGATGTCCCCCGTCAAAAACCTTTTGCAGCGGTCGCGCTCGCGCCTCGCCTACTCCATCGAGGCGCTGGCCGCCTCCGTCGCCATCGGCACCGCGGGCTTCTGCCTCATCGAGGGGTGGTCAATCGGCGACAGCCTCTACATGACGCTGATGACGGTGACGACCGTCGGCTACGGGCCGCCGCAGCCGCTCTCGCCGGCGGGTCGCAACTTCGCCATCTTCTTCATGGTCGTCGGCGTGGGCACGGCCGCCTACGCCTTTTCGAGCGCCGTACAGGCGTTCGTCCAATCAGAGATCATCGCCGTCTTCGGCAGACGGCGGCGGCAACGCGAGATGAGTAAGCTCCACGACCACTTCATCGTCTGCGGGGCGGGGCGCGTCGGCGCGCGCATCGTCGCCGAGCTGCAACGGGCGGGTCTCGCCTTCGTCGTCATCGAGCGCGACCCGCAGAAGGCCGGCGAACTGAACCTGCCCGACACCCAACTGATCGTCCGCGACGCCACGCTCGACGAGACGCTGCGCGAGGCCGGCGTGGAGCGCGCCCGCGGCCTCGTCGCCTGTCTGCCGGACGACGCCGACAATCTCTACGTCGTGCTCTCGGCGCGCACGCTCAACCGCGACCTCCACATCGTTGCCCGCGCCGTCGAGGAGGCGGCCGAGCCGAAGCTCATCAAGGCCGGCGCGAGCCGCGTCGTCGCCCCGACGATCATCGGCAGTCACCGCATGGCGACGGCGCTCTTGCAGCCCGCGGTCGCCGACTTCATGGACTCGGTCGCCGCCGCCGACCTCGACCTCGCCTTCGAGCAGGTGGAGGTCGAAGCCGACTCCGAACTCGCGGGGCGCAAGCTGCGCTTCACGCCCATCAGCGCGGAACTCAACACGGTCGTCATCGCCATCCGCCGCCGGGGCGGCGAGATGATCTTCAACCCCTCGGGTGACACGCGCATCGAGACCGGCGACACCCTCATCCCCATCGGCCGCGCCGAGTCGCTCGCCGCCGTCAGACGCATGGCGAAAGGGAGTTCAAACGACAGTTCAAAGTTCAAAGTTCAAAGTTCAAAGGACGAGCCGCCGTCTTGACTTTGAACTTTGAACTTTGAACTTTGAACTATGCGTATTTTAGTGACAGGCGGCAGCGGCTACCTCGGCACGCACGTCCGAACCTTCTTCGGCGCGGCCGACTTCTCACGCCGCACGGGCCGCGACGTGCTCTCCGAGTCGGACGCTTCGATGGCGGCCGACTACGACGCCGTCATCCATCTCGCCGCTCACCTCAGCAAAGACCCCGCCGACGCCGAACTCTCTTTCCGCACCAACGCCGACGGAGCCGCCAACCTGCTGCGCCACATGAGGCCCAGCGCCGCCTTCATCTATGCCTCGACGAAAGACGTTTACGGCTCCCACGCCGACCGCTACGAAGAGGTGCCCGAAACCTGCTCGACCGACTACTGCGGCCAGTCGGCCCTCGAATGGTCGAAGCTCATCGGCGAGCACTACGCCAACTACCACGCCCGCGCGCGGGGCGTGCGCTCCTGCATCTTTCGCCTGTCGGCCACATACGCCCGCCCGTCCGTAGGCAACGAGCCGGGTTTCGTCACGCACTACGTCGAGTCGGTCAAGCGACGCCGCCCCATCCGTCTCCCCGCCGGCGGCGCGCCCGTGCGCGACCTGCTCCACGTGGACGACTTTTCCCGCGCCTGCCGCGCCTTCATCGACTCCAACCTAACCCACGCCATGTATAATCTCGGCGGCGGGCGCGCGAACGCTCTGAGCCTGCGCCGCGTCGTCGAAACCGTCGGGCGCATAATCGACATCGAGCCGGTCATCGACGAAGCCGCCCCCGGCCCCGCGCCCGTCCCCTTCAACTACACGAGCGACCTCGCGCGCGTCCGCGCCGAACTCGGCTGGCGGCCGGAGATTGGCGTCGAAGAAGGGCTTAGAAGTCTTCTGTGAATGAAAGAAATATAAACATGGATGGATGAGAACAAGTGATAAGTGATAAGTGATAAGACAAAACCCGTCTTCTCTTTCTCATCACTCATCACTTATCACTCATCACTCCATGTAATGATTTGCCGTGAGAGAACGCAGCATTCAGCCCGAAAGGATCAAGCGCGTCGTCGTGCGCGGCGCGAACTGGGTGGGCGACGCCGTGATGACGGCGCCGGCGCTCAGGGAGCTGCGCCGCGTCCTGCCCGACGCGCACATCGCGCTGGCGACGCGCCCGTGGGCCGAGGGGATTTTCGAGGGCGCCGACTTCATCGACGAACTCCTCCCGCTCAGCGGCAAGTCTAAGGGCGCCACCGCCCTCCTCTCACAAGCGCGCGAGCTGCGCCGCCGACGCTTCGACCTCGCGCTCCTC
>DASVES010000406.1:0-8314 GCA_036380435.1 Pyrinomonadaceae bacterium
AGGAAGTCGCCGGACCGTACGGAAAGCCGGCCCGTGTCGCACATGAGGGCGGCCTGTTCTACCGCCCTCGTCTCAGCAGGCACTTGGGTCGGACGAACTTCGTCTCCACACAGGGTACTATACAAACTATGCTCCGGTTAATCTTGGGCTAAAGAATGGAACATCAACAGTGACTGGTGTCTGGATTTTGCCGTTGGGGCTATGCGGTTATGGCTGTTCGATAGAGGCGCACGAGAACACAAACTTTGGGAATCTGCGCTGAAAAGCAAGTCGGAGGGTTTTATCTGGGAGGCAGTAGTTGAGCAAGAATAAGAGACCCCGCACCATCCCGATGACTGCGCGGGTGAGGGCTGAACTCTCGGGTGTGATTCAGGGTAGGACGGCGGGGCCGGTGTTTTCTAGCACCCGGACTGGAGTTAACCTTGTCGAGATCAAGAAAGGCTTCAAGAGGGCGTGCGAGTTGGCAGGCATTCCGCACGGGCAAAGTACGCCGAGCGGGCTGACATTTCACGACCTGAGACACACCTTCGCCACCCGGTTAGCCGAGAGGGGCGTGGGGGAGACGGCAAGGATGGCTCTGCTCGGACAGTCGAATACGAAGATGGTTCGCCGTTACAGTCACGCCACGCCTGAGGCATTGCTGGAGGCCGTTCAAAGGCTTGAACAGAAGGCGGGCGAGGTGGTGGAATTTCGGCGCAAGGCGGGATGAGGGTCACCATTCGGTCGCCATCCGGCCGAGTGAGAAGGGCCGGTCGCGCCCCGGCCCTCCGTAAACGATTGACAGTGTGAAGGTAATTGGTAGCGGGGGGGAGACTTGAACTCCCGACCTCGGGGTTATGAATCCCGCGCTCTAACCGGCTGAGCTACCCCGCCATGAAGATGGGGGTTAATTATAGGGACGTGATATTAAAGGTCAAGCGGGTTGTGGGAAGCGGCGTGGGTATTGGCGCGCGAGGAAGCGGGTAAGTGTCGGGTCGTTTGCGGCGGTGTGTGGGGGCGCGTATCATCGCGGCGTAAACTCATCAACTCATACGGGGATTGTTTGATGCCTGAGCTGGTTCACAGGCCGCGACGGCTGCGGCGACGGGAGGGGTTGCGGGGGCTGGTGCGTGAGGCGCGGCTCACGCGCGAGAATCTGGTGCTGCCGCTGTTTGTCTGCGCGGGCACGGGCGTGCGCCGCGCGGTGGCCTCGATGCCGGGCGTCTTCAATTTGTCGGTGGACGAGGCGGCGCGCGAGGCGGCCGCGGCCTTCGACGCCGGCGTTCGTGGCGTGCTCCTCTTCGGGCTGCCCGAGTCGAAGGATGAGACGGCCTCGGGCGCCTACGCGCGGGGCGGCGTGGTGCAGGAGGCGATTCGCGCGGTGCGAGGCGCGGCCCCCGAGTTGGTCGTCATCGCCGACACGTGCCTGTGTGAGTACACGTCGCACGGCCACTGCGGGGTGGTGCGCGGGGGCGAGGTCTTGAACGACGAGTCTTTGGAGTTGCTGGCGCGCACGGCCGTCAGTCAGGCGGAGGCGGGGGCCGACGTGGTCGCGCCCTCGGCGATGATGGACGGTCAGGTAGGAGCCATCCGCGCCGCGCTGGACGAAGCAGGATACGAGCACACCGCCGTCATGTCCTACGCCGTGAAGTACGCCTCGGCCCTCTACGGGCCGTTCCGCGACGCGGCCGACAGCGCTCCGGCCTTCGGCGACCGACGCTCCTACCAGATGGATCCCGCGAATGCGCGCGAGGCGTTGCGCGAGGCCGAACTCGACTACGCGGAGGGCGCCGACATCCTGATGGTCAAGCCGGCGGGCGCTTACCTCGACGTGGTGCGCGCCGTGCGCGAGCGGTTCGATGTGCCGCTGGCGGCCTATCAGGTGTCGGGCGAGTATTCGATGATCAAGGCGGCGGCCGAGCGCGGGTGGATCGACGAGCGGCGCGTGATGCTGGAGACGCTGACGGGCATCCGCCGCGCCGGCGCCGACATCATCATCACGTACTACGCCGTCGAGGCGGCGCGAGAGCTAAGGTAAAAGTAAAAAGGCAAAAGGCAAAAGTGTGGGGCACACATGCTTCGTCACTTTTGCCTTTTGCCTTTTTACTTTTACCTTGTCTCAGTCGTCTGTATTTTTGTTGAGTTGGACGAAGCCGATGATGGCGCAGATGCTCCCGAGCAGGATGAAGAGGTTGAAGAAGCCTCCGAAGTAGATGACGCGCTCCATCGCGTCCCGGTCGCGCTGGTTGAAGCCGAAGACGACCCACGCGAACCACTGGATGTGGTAGAGCAGCAGGCAGAGCGCCGAGAAGGCGAACCAGCGCGTCGAGGGGCCGAAGGCGCGCGCGCGCGAGAAGCCGAGCACCGCGGCGACGAGCCAGCCCACCGCCCCGCCCACCAGCAGCACCAGCACAATCGTCATGAAGGAGAGCGGCAGGCGCATTGGCTCTGCTGCCTGAGGCTCTGCCTGAAGGGCGAGGGCGAAGGCGGAAGCGTTGAGCATCGAAGGATTCATCTCCTGTCGGAATGTGTGTAAAGGTAAACGTAAAGCCGCCCGCATCCGCTCGGGGCACGTCGGCCCCGGGCGGGGTTGCAAGCGGCGTCCGTGGTCTAAAATCGATGTCGGCCGAAGGAGCCGAGGCGGCATGCTCCGCGCGCGGCCGCGGGCGTCGCCGCCAAGCGGCCGCGCCGGTCTTATGCGTCGGCGACCGTCGGCGCACTCACTGCGTGATGTGTATCTCCTCCTCGCTGCCCGAGTGGCGGAGGAAGAGCGCGAGCGCGCACACGCACAGGACGACCGCGCCGGCAATCGCCTTCCAGAGATGCGGCGTGTTCCCCTGCGGGTCGGTAGTCGCCGCAAACAGGTAGAATTGATAGACCGCGAACACGAGCGCGGCCAAACCCACGATCCCAAGCACAACGTCCAACAGGCTTTTCATGTTACCTCCAGCGTCCGCTACGCCCAGATAGTCAACGGCTTGAAAGATAAAGCCTTGTGAGTCCGATGAATGTGTCGGGTTCTCGCTTGAAGAAACTGCCAGAATTCGCCGCCTATGTTAGCGCCCTCGCCTGTCAGAAGCAAGCCCTTCGTAAATCGTCAATCGTGAATCGTACATCGAAAAGGCTGGGGCAGCCCTCCGCCTTGCGCTGTCCTGCTCAGGCCGAATGTCGTTCAAACACGATTCACGATTGACGATTGACGATTTACGGCCTTAAAGAATTATTCGCCGGTCGCCGGCGCGGCGCGTGACGCGCTCGCGGTCGAAGTGTTCGAGGAGCGGGATGGCATACTTGCGCGACACACCGGAGAGTTCCTTGAAGGCGGCGACATCGATGAGACGCTCAGGCTCGTGGCGCGCGGCGTATGCGCGCAGGGCGGCGACGAGACCGTCGATTGACGCGCGGTGAAAAAAGAGGTCGTCGCGGACGCGCACGAGCGCGCGGTCGTCGATGAGAAGCTGGAGGATTTTGCGTGCGTGGTCGCGACGTGCGCCGGCGCCGGCGCGCTCGAAGGCGTCGTCGAGCGCGGGCGGCTCCAGCGCCGTCTCGACGTAGATTTTTTCCAGACGGTCGCGCAGGGCCTCGTCGGCCGGCGTGAGCGCGCGGCTGTGGCGGCCGGAGCGCACCACGTCGCGCTCGGAGGCGAGCGCGCCCTCCGTTTCGGCCCGCCGGAGCGCGGCGCGGAAAACTTCGGGGGCGGCGTGGGCGAAGACGCGCTCGCGCAGCGTCTCGCGCGCAAGGCCCCGCGCCAAAGGCTCGCGCGCGTGAAACGCTTCGACCTCCGCGACCGCTCCGGCCGCCAGTTGCCCGAGAACATCGCGCCCGACGAAGACGCCCTCAGTCTCCACGACGGCGCCGCGCCCCTGCGCCTCACCGGCGGCGGCGGCGAGCGCCTCATCCGTCCAGCCCGTGCGCGCCGCGAGGTCGGCGTGCGACAGGCCGAGCGCGCCGGCCGCTTCGACGTAGAGTGCGAGTCGCGCCGCGTCGTCGCCCGCGGCGAGTGCGTCGAGGCGCGCGCGCGCCTCGCGCCGCTCGCGTCCGCGTCGCTTCGCGGCATGCGCGTCGATGACGAGGCCGCCGGCGATTGTCCGCTGCGGCGAGTAGGCGCGGACAATGAACCGCTCGCCGGGGACGACGACGATGGGCGACTCCAGACGGAACTGCGCGAAGCCGCGCCCGCCCGGCGCGACCTCGCCCGACTCTTCGACGACGGCGACGCGGCCCAGCACTTCGGCCGCGCCCGCGTGGACGCGCACGCGCTGGCGCGTCCGCAGCGGGCGCGAAGCCGCCGCGAGGACTTCCACTTCGGCGTCGAACATCTGCGTCGGGCGCAGACGCCCCGGAGGCGCGAGCACCATCCCGCGCTCCACCGAGGCCGCTTCGACGCCGCCGAGGTTCACGGCCGTGCGCTGCCCCGCGCGGGCCGCGCCGACCGACGCGCCGTGTACCTGTAGCCCACGCACCCTCACGCGCGCGCGCGCCGGCAGAAGCTCCAGCTCCTCGCCCTCGGCGATCTCGCCCGCGACGAGCGTGCCCGTCACCACCGCGCCGAAGCCGCGCACCGTGAAGGCGCGATCCACCGGCAGACGCGCGACCCACCCGGCCGAGCGCGCTGGCGCCGCGAGCGCTACCTCGCGAAGTCTCGTCTTCAACTCTTCGACGCCCGCGCCCGTCCGCGAGCTGACGGCGACCACAGCCGCGCCTTCGAGGAACGACCCCTTTACCAGCTCCTCGGCCTCCGTGCGGACAAGCTCTAAGAGTTCCGCGTCGGCCGCGTCGGTCTTGGTGAGCACGACGAGTCCGGCGCCGACGCCGAGCAAGCGGCAGATGTCGAAGTGCTCGCGCGTCTGCGGCATGACGCCCTCGTCGGCGGCGATGACGAGGGCGACGGCGTCGAGGCCGTGCGCGCCGGCGAGCATGTTCTTGACGAAGCGCTCGTGGCCGGGCACGTCCACGAACCCGACGCGCACGTCGCCCAAGTCGAGTTCGGCGAAGCCGAGGTCGATGGTGATGCCGCGCCGCTTCTCTTCGGGCAGGCGGTCGGCGTCCACGCCCGTCAGGGCGCGCACGAGAGAGGTCTTGCCGTGGTCGATGTGTCCGGCGGTGCCGACGACGATGGAGAGCATGGGTGGGTGAATCGTAAATCGTGAATCGTAAATCGTCAAAAGCCGTCAATCGTGAATCGTATATCGTAAAGCCGCGCCCGGCGTCGGCCGACGTGGCTACTCAAGACTCGCGCGTCAACCACGATTGACGATTGACGATTCACGATTGACGGCTTTTTGGCGTTTGCAAGGGCTTTGCAAGCGGGGGCGGCGCTTCACTCCCGTCCAATGTTAATCCGCGTCGTCATCAAAAGCAGCCTTTCCATCACAAAATCAGTTCGGGCCGTAGCCGCTCAGGCATCTTTGCCCGTGCGACGGGCAGTCAAAGGAAGCGTCCATCCGTTCAGGGAACGAGCACGGGTGAAAATCGAGCAGCGAAGGGAAGGAAGCACTCCCCCATGTCAAGGTTGTTGAGTTCGACGTTGCCGGACAGTGTGAGACGCGGCCTCGCGGAAGGCTACGGCGCGGACGCCTTAAGCTCGGAGGATGCGGAGAGCGGCGAGAGCGAGCGCCAGCAGCAGCAGCAGACCCGCCTGCGGCTCCTGCAACAACGGGCCGTTGACGACGACGGCGACGGCGCCCGCTGCGGCCTCCCGACGCTGGCGACGGCCGGCGACGTGCGCGAGGTCGTGCAGTATCTGAAGAAGAAGCCCGAAGGGGTCTCCGTCCTGGAGGCGGTGGAGGACGTGAGGCGTCGCATCTTCGAGCCGCGCAAGGTCGCCGCGTATGAGATGTGGGGTCTGGTCGAGCGACGGAACGCGAGGCTGTTGCTGACGCCGCTGGGCCGGGAGTTCGCGCGCCGGCTCGAACCCGAGTCCGAAGCGTACCGCGCGCTGCTGCGGCGGACGGAAGCCTACCACGCAGCCCTGCTCTGGATGCGCCGGCAACACGCCGACATCATCACGCACACGGAAGTCTGCGCCTTCTGGCAGCAACTCTTCGGCGCCGAAGCGCACGCACAGACGAACGAGGGCCACGTCGTCTGCTTCTTCCACCTGTGTCAGGCCGCGCAGCTCGGCGCTGTGACGGTCGGCAAGCGCGGGCAGCCGGCGCGCCTGCGTATCGACCGCGAAGAGCTGGCCGACTATCTTGAGACGGAAGGAGAGCGCGCGTCGGCGGAAGCGCCGGCCGCCGCGGCCGAGTCGGATGCACGACCCGCGCGGCCGCACACCTTCGGCGACGACGAGGAGACGCGTCCGGCGGCCGCGGGCGGGGCACTGCGTATCTTCGTCTCCGCGGGCCGCGCTTCCGCACTCGCCGCTCAGGTCGAGACCACTCTGGCCATCGCCGGCGACGTGTGTGAGGTCTTCACGCGTGGCGACGCCGACTCGCTCCTCCCCCCCGAACAGCAGGCGCGGGCGATGCGCGAGGCGGACGCCGCCGTCTTCGTCGTCTCGTCCGAAGACTATCGCCCGGATGAATCCGGCGAGCACGTCATCAGGCAAGCGTTGCTCATCCAGATCGCCGTGGCCGTCATCCTCTACGACGGCCGTGTCGCGCTGCTGTGTGAGACGGGGTGCTGCGTGCCGCCGTCCCTGTCAGGGCTGCGACGCTTTGCGTTCGCCGACGACGTGCTGACGTGGGAGGTCGGCATCGGGCTGCTGAAGGCCGCGAAAGAGTTTCAGACAGGCACATCCCGCGCGGCCTGACCTGACTTCTAATGGCGACCCTCATTCGCCCGCCGCCCGATGAAAACTCTGTTCGTCATCGTCGTCTTCTTCTGCTGCCTCCTGCCCGCCGCTGCCGCGCAGTCGCCGTCGAGCGCTCACGCGGAGGAACTGCCGCGCGGACAGATTATCGAACGTCTCGCCGCGCGCGACGATCCGTCGCAAAGCTACGCGCTCTACCTCCCGTCCCATTATTCGACAAATCGCGCGTGGCCGATTCTCTACTGCTTCGACCCTCTCGGGCGCGGCAGTGTCCCCGTCGAAAGGTTCCGCGAGGCGGCCGAGAAGTACGGCTGGATCGTCGTCGGCTCCAACAACTCGCGCAACGGGCCGCTCGCGCCGTCGGTCGCGGCGGCGCGAGCCGTGTGGGCCGACACGCGCGCGCGTCTCTCCATCGACGACCGACGGCTCTACGCGGCCGGCTTCTCCGGCGGCGCACGACACGCCGTCCGCGTCAACCAGCTCTGCCAGAACTGTCTCGCCGGGGTCATCGCCTGCGGCGCCGGCTTCCCGCCCGACATCGACCCCTCGGCCTCCTCCCGCTTCGCCCTCTTCGGCATGGCCGGCGCCGACGACTTCAACTTCCCCGAGTTGAAACTCCTCGACGAGCGTCTCGCCCGGCTCGGCTTCCCACACCGCCTCGAAGTCTTCGACGGCGGCCACTCGTGGGCGCCCGCGCACGTCTGCACGAAGGCCGTTGAGTGGATGGAGCTTCAGGCGATGCGCGCGGGGCGGCGCACGCGTGACGAAAAACTCATCGGCGAACTCTGGGACAAGATGCTTGCGAAGGCCGTGGACGATGAGGCGGCCGGGAGAGTCTACGACGCTTGGGTCGCCTACCGTTCGCTCGCGGAAGACTTCGAGGGCTTGCGCGACGTGGCGGGCGAGGCGGGCAGGGCTGCTCGCCTCGGCGAGTCGAAAGAGGTGAGGCGGGCGCTCGACGAAGAGGGCGCGCAGATTCGCCGGCAGCAGAATTTGTTCGACCGGATTCGGGCGCTCCACGAGTCGCGCTCGGGCGCGGAGGAGCCGGCGGTCGTGTTGATGGAATTCCGCAGGGCCGTCGCTGCACTGGGGAAGGCGGCCGGCGCGGGCGGCGACACGGGCGAGCGCCGCGTGGCGCGACGCACGCTGCGCCAGTTGTTCGCGCACTACTACGAGTCGGCCGCGAACCTTCGGGATCGCGGCGTGGAGAGCGGGCGCGTCGTCTCGCACCTCGAAGTGGCGGCGGAGATTATCCCTGACAACCCGCAGGTTTTGTTTGAACTCGCCAGCGCCTACGCGGTCAACAGGGAAAAGAAGAAGGCGCTCACGACGCTCAGGAAATCCGTGGAGAGCGGGTTCACCGATGCGGACGCCGTCGCCGGCAATGAGTCGCTTGCGCCGCTACGCGATGAAGCGGCTTTCAAAGAGATCGTCGAACGCCTGCGAGAGAAGCCGTGACACCTGTCGGGTGGAAGAGCTTTCCTGCCTTAAGAGAATCAAACTTGAATCTAAGGTAAGTCGGACTCACCGCAGAGGCGCAGAGGACGCAGAGGAGGCGCAGAGGGTCGAGCAGTTCACTCG
>DASVES010000407.1:0-19429 GCA_036380435.1 Pyrinomonadaceae bacterium
AGAAGCAAGAGCAAATTTCAAACAGGGTTGAGCGTCGGGCGAGTTCATTTCAACACAGAGGGCGCAAAGGGCACAGAGCGCACAGAGAAAGACAAATTGCTTCCTCTGTGCGCTCTGTGCCCTTTCCCCACACAAGCTGAACGGCGGCCCCCGAGGGCCGCCGCCGGCTGACGTAACCTGTTGAATTTGTTGGTAGCGGGGGCGTGACTCGAACACGCGACCTTGGGGTTATGAATCCCAGAAGAGGCACACCACTTACCCTCACGTAAACGAATACAACCGAATGAAACGGACTTCGTAGCCGCCAGAGTGGGTTAGGTTACATGAGGTTAAGTTTCATAAGGTCACCATCCTGACGCCATCGGTATGAAGACGTTGGTGGCGACGAAGAGCTGCGCCGCCTGCGTACGATGACAGATGGTTCGCACAAGTGGGAAGAGTCAGGGTTGTGACTCGGCTTTTTCCATAATCTCGCCTTGGAGGTGTTTCCATGCCTGCGTCTGAAAAACAGACGGAAAACAAGCGGCCTGATGGCAAATTCGCCGAAGGTAACAAGCTCGGGCGGCGCTTCCGGCCCGGCCAGTCCGGCAACCCGAAGGGGCGGCCCAAGTCAATTACGCTCTCCGAAGCCTACCGCAAACTACTCGCCCAAGTGGACGAACGTCCCCGGCGTGAGTGACCGAGACTTGGGGCCGTCGAAGTTGTCGGGAATTAAACTCACTGACGAGCAGCGGGAGAAGGCCGCCGAGATTCGCCGGGGGCGGGCCGGCTGATAAACGGACGGTGAACAAACGGCAAGGCGATGATTTGACGAGAGCGTTACCTGAGATTGAAGCCTATCCGGTTCCGTCAACTCCAGCGGGCGGCGCGCAAACTCGCGAACATCCAGCAGGAGAGGGCGAAGATGGCGCGGGCGCGTCAAGACTCTGAAGCCAGTCAACAAGGTCGCCTAACGCTTAAATCAAGTCCCCGCCCTCGACCCGGCTGATAACCTATGGCAAAGAAGAGTATGAAAGACGCCCTCGGGGGGTTTGAACGCGCGGCGGGTGATGCCGGGCGTTAGGCGGCTGGTTGAGTGGTAAAGATACAGGAACTGAATATGTCATAACTCGGATGTGAATGCGGTGGCACGATCTCTGATACAACAGATAATATCCCTGAGCTTGAAGGGAACGTGGCGGAGAGGGTAGGGTTTAGAACCCGCGTCGGCCTTTCGACCACTCCGGTTTTCTGACGCGGTGTCAGTGGAGCTGTGCCCGCGTGTTCAATCTTCTTCGGGCGGCGATGGGATTATATTCTCGGTGAGTTTGTGTGATAATCCGCCCATGCCTGATCACAGTGTAAGCCCGCCTCCGTCACCATCGAGCCCGCTAAAGCCTCCCTTGAAAGTATTCGGCGGTTACGAGATTGAGGGAGAGCTCGGGCGCGGCGGAATGGGTGTGGTTTATCTGGCGCGCCAGATCGAGCTGAACCGCCGCGTCGCGCTCAAGATGTTAACCGGCCATCACGGGCCGGATGAATTGCAGCGGTTTCTCGAGGAAGCAGAGACGGCGGCCGGGCTAAATCACACCAACATCGCGCACATTTACGAAATCGGAGAGCACGACGGCGCGCCGTTCTTCTCGATGGAATTTGTGGAGGCCGGCTCGCTCGCGGATCGTCTGCGCAAAGAGCTGCCCTCGCCGGAGGACGCCGCGCAGTTGCTGGTCAACGTCGCACGCGCGCTGCACTTCGCCCATCAAAACGGCGTGGTGCATCGCGACATGAAGCCGGCCAACGTGTTGCTCGATCCTGACGGCGTCCCGAAGGTCACTGACTTCGGAATCGCGAAGCGTCTTAAAGCCGACGCTAACCTGACCCGTTCCGGCGTCGTGATCGGCACGCCGACCTACATGGCGCCGGAGCAGGCGAAGGGGAACAGCCGGCACGTCGGGCCGGCGGCCGACGTTTATTCGTTGGGCGCGATCCTCTACGAAATGCTCGCAGGGCGCCCGCCTTTCCTGCCGGAAGACAGCGAGACAGCAATCACCGTGCGCGTCCTTACCGAGGACCCGGTCTCGCCCGCATACCATCGGCCCGAGATTCCCCGCGACCTCGAAACCATCTGCATGAAGTGCCTCGGGAAAGAACCGCGCGACCGTTACGCGAGCGCCGCGGCCCTCGCCGAAGACCTGCGGCGCTATCTCGACGACGAACCGATTCTCGCCAAGCCGCCGAACACCGTTTCCAGCAGCATAAAATGGGTGCGGCGAAATCCATGGAAATTTGTCGCGACGGCGACCACACTGTTGCTCGCCGTCGCCGGTCTGGCACTTCTCGCGCGGTGGGAGCTTTATCAGCGTCCGCGTCTGGAGTATGCGGCGCAGGTGGCGTGGGTCAACGGGTGCCTGGAGCCGCTGGAGAAGATCGGCGAGGAGAACGCTTCACAGCGCGCAGCCTACTTGCGATTGACGCGGCGCGGGCGGTTCGGCCCCATCGTCAAGGCGGAAGTCTTGAACGCGCGCGGTCACCCGGCCGTGCTGCGTCGGATTTTGAACCCGGAGATGATTCCGATCTACATGGAGGGCTTGGCCGGGGCGCAACTTTATGCGGAGGCGCGACAGGAAACCACAAAGGTCGAATTCTGGTTTGACGAGCGCAATCAGGCGCGGGAAGCGACCGGACGTGATCGGAACGGCCAGGTGAACTGGCGCATGCTCTACGATCATCAGGACGCCTCTGGTTCCTTCGGTCACACCGCGCGGGCACGCTTCGTTAACATGCGCGGCTTTGACGCCACCAGTCGCGACGGCGCGTCGCACATGGAATTCGAACGCGACGCCAAAGGCCGCGACATGAAGATCAGCTTCTTCAACGCTGCCGGCAAGCCCGCCGCCAACGGGGAAGGCGTTTACGGGTACACGCTCGAGCGCGACGACGCGGGCCGCATCGTTCGGTTGGTAAATCTGGGGCTCGACGGCCAGCCCGCGGCGAATCGCGTGGGTATGATCGCCTTCAACATGAGCTGGGGCAGGGAGGATCGATTAGAAGTCCGCGACGCGAAGGGACAACCGTCCGTGTGGAATGGCGTCGCCGCGGTCGTGAGGGAGAACGATGGCTCGGGCAACCCCGTGCGCGTCACCAATCTCGACCCTGAGGGAAAGCCCGTGAGCGCCGCGGAGACGGAATGGTCGGTGCAGGAAATGAAGCGCAACGAACGTGGCGAACTGACGCAACGCACCTATTTCAAAGCCGACACGGACGGCGCGCTCAAACAGATCAGCCAGGTCAACGTCACTTACGACGATTTTGGTCACCCGGCGGATGTTCAATTCGCCGGCGCGACCTCATGGCGAAGCGCCTTGCGCCATGACGCGAATGGCAACGTCATCGAGGAAAAACTTCTCGACGCCGAGGGCAAGCCGCGCGCGGGTGATAAAGGTTATGCGATCAAACGCTTCACCTACACGTCTGGATCGAGCGGCGTTCGGATCGAGCAAACATATTTCGATGCGGCCGGGGAAAAAACTTACAGCACGGGTGCGGGCGGGTATCACCGATTGATTGACGAATTCGATGCCACCGGGGCCCTGCGTCGGCAGACGATGGACGAGCACGATCCGGCGCGGTTCAAATATTACCGGTATGTCAGTGAGCCGGAATACGATCCTCAAGGGCGTCTCCGTCACAACGTTTCTCGCTTTGAGGACGCCCAGGGGAACCTGGCCACCGACGCCGATCTGCTCTTCACCGCGACCGAAGATTTTTACGATGAGAACGGCCGCCTCACGACCGAATGGAAAATTGGCTGCGCCCTGGAGGATTTTGGCGGCCCGGTCTTGCGCCTCGATACGGAATGGCACTCCAACGGAAAAATGAAGCGCTGGGTGAAACAGATCTGCGATGCGAATCGCCAACCGTTGTCTTTCCTTTCCAACGGAAACGGTGCGCGTCACGAAGAGGAGTACGACGCGAAAGAACAGCGGGAGCGCATTTACGATACCGGATTCGACGAGAAGCTGGTCGGATTCAGCACGCGGGAAGCAAAGTTTTCCGGCGGCAATCTTCAAAGCGTTACCCACACGCGTAGCGACGGAACGGTGCTCGATTCGGTGCGCGTCATCATCACCGCCGTCGCGCCGCCGGAAGGCCAACCGAAATCCGCGGAACTGAGAGCGGGCGATCAGCTTATCGCCTCCAACGGCAAATCGGTGACGAGCGCCTACGCATGGGTAACCGGAGGCTTCGCCGGGGGCTGGATAGAAGTCTTGCGTGAAGGCCGACGCATTCGCATCGATGGTTTCGGCCCCGGTGTGCTTGGAGTTGACCTACAGGATCGCGCGCCCGCAGGAAAGCAATAATTACCCAAAAGTTCCTTGACGAATTTGCACGGCTTTGCGAATAATGCGCTTCGCACTGCTTTGCAAATCATGCTGTACGTGAAAGGGAGCGATGGCTGACTCACCAACTACACCCCCGGGTAGGAAGGCGCCGGTCAAAGACGAACTCAATTTGCTTGAAGTTTTGCGCCTTTTAATCGAGACAGAAAAAGCAACCACTACTTCCGACCTGCTGAAGTACGCTTCCCAGTACGGCGCTCCCGAAGCTGAAGAACGACTGCGCGTTCTCGAAGCGGAGAACATCCCTCTCGATCTTGCGTTCGAGTCGATCAGCGTGCACATACGCCTCCTCGCCTATAAACGGAACAGCGAATTACTCGCGGGCTGCCGCGGTCAGAAAGTAGGGCTCATTCTCCCACTCCCGCCACATTTGCCGAATCTATTTCTTCCCGTGGCGGACGTGACATTTCTCGAACCGAGCGAGAGAACGGTTCACGGCTCGCTGCACGACTTCATGGAGCGTGCGGTGAAAGGGGCGCGCGCCTGCCGCGCGAAAGCGGAGGAGATGCAGGCGCTCGTCTTCGAAGCGTTTCGTGACGACGACAATTTGTTTGTGGAGGTAGCGGTGGCCGAAGTGCTCGAGCCGAAACTCCTTCCGGCCGGCATCCGCCTGATCGCCCACCTTCGGCCGCATCGAAATCCCAGCGACGTTCAGATTCAACCCGCGGTTGAGGTTTCATTCATATGAAAATGCCGTTGCGCTTTCTCCCCTTGTTTGGCGTGATGGCCGTTTTCTTCGCTTATTGCGCGCCCGTCTGGGCGGCCGGGGGGGCACCAGCGGCTGGCACCGCTCCCGCGCTAATCGATTCCTGGGAGATGACCTGGCCCGCCGGCGTGCTCATGCTCGTGCTGCTGTTCGGCGCGTTCTTCGCCATGACCAGGTACGAGGTGCCGCTGCCGCTGGCGATGACCCTCGTGAGCCTGGCGTTTCTCGTCATCCAATGGGAAAGCGCGCCGGTAATACTCCGCGAAGGCTTCGCGCATTACGCGGACATCACGGTGTTATTTACCGCCGTCGCCATTCCGGCGCACATGATTGAGCGCTCGCAGGGATTCAAATGGGTTGCCGCATGGCTGGGCCATCAACTGGGCAAGGTCAGGCTGCGCCACCCGCGCCTCACGACGCCGCTGCTCGTCGGCATCCTGCTCTTTGCCACTTATGTCACCGCTGGACTCATGCACAACGTCACCTCGATTCTGATCATGACGCCGGTAATCATTCGGCTGTGCGCGTCGTATCACGTGCCGTCGCGCTGGATTCTGAGCGCGGCACTCATCGCCAGTAATCTCGGCGGGTTTTCCACGCGTTGGGGCGACACGCCCAACATCATCGAATCGGCGACGTGGGGCCTGACGGCCGGCGATTTCATGCGCGAGGTGCTGCCCGCGAACCTGATCGTGATGGCGGCGCTCATCATCGTGGCTACGATCCTCACCCAACGCGGAATCAGCCAACGGAGCCGACAGGCCGGTGTCACCCAGGTTCCTTTCTATACTTTGCAGGTTGCGCAGACCGCGGCGGACTGGAAAAAGGCAAAAGCCGACCTCGCCATTGATCGCCGCCTGCTCACGATCGGTCTCGTGTCGCTCGTCTTTTTCATCGTGTTGCATGTGATCTTCACCAAGCTCGCCATCGCCATCGGTGCGATCACAATCGTCACCGCAGTTTTACTCGAGCGACCAAAAGAACGCTATCACACGCTCACCTCGCTGGGCTTTGACGTTTATCTCGCCTTCGCCGCCATCTTCGTTCTCGCCGGCTGCGTCTCGCATTCGTGGATCGGCAGTACGCTTTACAACCAACTCATCGCCGCGAACGCCGCGCCCTGGGTCATCGCCGTCACCGGCTATTTCGGCACCACCTTCACGGAGGCAGCTTCATGGGCCACGGCCGTTTCGGTTCCCATCCAGCAACTCGACCCATCGCACGCCGCCGCCTGGGCGCTCGGCGGCGGCATCTGCGCCGGCAGCAGTTCGCTGGTCACGGCCGCGTCGGCGGGGATCATTCTGGCGGAGGAAAGTCAGCGCTTCAAGGACCCCGAACACGCCATCACTTTCCGCCGTTACCTTGCTTTCGGCCTGCCGTTCTCGCTCTTTATGCTCGTCTTTTACAGCCTCTATTTCACGTTCGTGCGTTAACTCGTTAGTCATGGCCGAACAGCGCCCGACAGCCGAACCGTCACCCTTCCTGGGCGATCTCGCCGTCGTCTGGAAACGCCGGAAGCAGATCTGGCGACTTCTTCCGCGCGCCGATAAGCTCGGCTTCGGGTCGGGCTTGCTCATCATGGCGCTCGTCGCCTTCCTCGAGAACCAGATTCCCTTGCTCCTGGGGAAGTTTTTTGATGGCGTCACGAACGTTGCGGCCCAGCCGAAGGAGCTGATGCCCTTCGTCATTCGGGCGCTGGCAATTCTCACCGCGCTCTACATAGGGAAGGAGTCGTTGCAACTTGTCCGGCGCTGGCTGGTAAGCCGCACCGCCACACGCATCGAAGCCAACATGATGGTGCGCCTGGTCGGCCATCTGCTCAAGATCGATCTGGGCGCGCTCGCGCGCGAGCGCGTCGGATCGCTGCACGGCCGCATCTCACGCAGCATCGAAGGTTTCGTTAAATTTCTCCGAGTTAGCTTTACCGACTTCCTCCCCGCGGTGCTCACCGCAGGGGTGGCGCTTTACTACGGCCTCGCCACTAATTGGAAAATCGGCCTCATCATGGTCTGCGTGGTGCCGCTCTCCCTGCTGATTACGATCTGGCAGGTCAGCTCGCAGAAGGGTATTCGCGAAAGTCTTTTGCGGGCGAAAGAAGGTCTGGACGGGACAGTGGTCGAGCAGTTGGGCGGCCTCGAGTACATCCGCGCGGCCAACACTTATCCGACGGAAGTGGCGCGCATCGACACGGCCGCGGAAGCGCGGCGGGCGCGAGAGATGAAACACGGGTTGGCCATGGCGCGATTCGATTGGGCCAAAGCGATTAACGAAGGGCTTTTTCACGTGGCGATCATCGGCTACGCCATCGTGCTCGCCTCCCGCGGAGAGATTGAATATGGCACCGTGATCACCTTCTCACTCCTCTACCTCAACATCGCGCGGCCGCTGAAGGAAGTGCATCGCATTCTCGACGAGACCTACTCGAGCAGCCAGCAAGTAAGCGTGCTGCTCGAAATGTTGAACCAGCCGCAGGACCAATCTTTCGAGGTCGTCACTGTGCGTGCGCCTCGGCTCGACGGCAGCATTCCGTTGCTGGAGTGCCAGGACCTGGTCGTTGATTACACTACGCCCGAGGGCGCGCCGCGGCGCATCCTCAACGGACTGACGCTGGCAATTCGTCAGGGCCAGACCATCGGCATCGCCGGTCGCTCCGGCTCGGGAAAATCAACCTGGCTGCGTTGCATGCTGCGATTGATTCATCCCGCGTCCGGCGAAGTCCTGGTGGGCGGCGTACCCATCGGCGTGCTCTCCCGCGAAGACATCGGGAAAAGCATCGGCTACGTCAGCCAGGTGCCCTTTGTTTTTTCAGGGACCGTCTCGGAAAACATCGCCTACGGCTGCGGCGCGACCACTTCGGACAAAATTCAGGACGCCGCCCGCCAGGCGCACATCCACGAAGAAATCCTGCAGATGTCCCAGGGTTATGACACCATGCTCACCGAACGCGGCGGCAATCTTTCCGGCGGCCAGCGTCAGCGCATCGCCCTCGCGCGGATGTTTCTCAAAAACCCCCCCGTCCTCATCCTCGACGAAGGAACCTCCGCGCTCGATAATATCAGCGAGCGGCGTGTCCGCGCCGCCATCGACCACGCGCGTCAATCGCACACCGTCATCATGGTCGCCCATCGCCTAACCACCCTTAATCAAACGGACTGCATCTTCGTCTTCGACGAAGGCCGCGTCGTCGAACAGGGCGCCTTCGATGACCTTGTCGCAAAGAATGGCGTCTTCGCCGAACTCGTGCGGAGTGCCGAGGCCACCTAGAGAGGAAACCGGATAATCAAATGAGCACCAAATCAGTCACCTTCGTGTGGCCGGGCGATCTCCATCTCGAAACGGACGACCGCCCCAATTACCAGACCGCCCACTGGATGGCGGATGAAGTCAATGAACTGATCCGGCCGGACTTCGTCCAGTTCGCCGGCGACAACGTGCAGCACGCCCGCGACAAAGAATGGGAACTCTTTAAAAACGTGACGAGCAAATTGAAGATGCCATTCCACGCACTGGTCGGCGATCACGACGCGCATCACGATCCCGGTTGCCACTCGTATCAGGCGCAACTCGGCGCGACCTACGATGCGTTCACGGTCGGTGGTTATCGTTTCATCCGTCTGAACACGAATCAGTACAAGCCGGTCGGTTTGAGCGACGAACAGGTAATCTGGTTTCGCTATGAAGTGGACGCCGCCCTCGCGCGCGGGGAGCGCGTCATCGTTTTTCAGCATAATTATCCTTTCCAGGTGTGGGAAAATTACGCCGGGCCGGGCATCGAAGAGTGGCGCGAGATCATGCAAACCCGGCCGGTCACCGCGCTTTTCTCCGGGCACACCCACTACGGGCAGATGGCCAACGATGGTCGCAATGTTTATTTCGCGATGCGATCAATCGGCGATCCGGAAGGTGGAGCCGCCGGTTACGCCATTGTGCATCTTGATGGGGAGGACCTCGCACTCACCTATCGCACCAGAGAGGAACGAGGCCCAATCGCGCTGATTACGCACCCGCGCCGGGTCATTCTGGCAACAAAGCCTGCGCATATTGTGACAGGCCCGACCGAATGTCACGCGCGAGGATGGTCGGCCACGCCGATCACCTCAGCGCAGGCGCGCACCGACGAAGGAGACTGGAGCGAGATGCGCCAGACAGGTGAGATGACGTGGAGTTTCCCCATCCCCGGCGACACGCTGGCAAAGGGCGAGCACACCTTGGAAGTGCGTCTAATCGACGAAAACAAAGACGAAGGGACAGATCGGATTACTTTCGCCTGCGACTTGTCGGGCCGATACAATCCTTACCCGATGGTCGAGCCGGTGGTAAAGGGAACGAAATTCTGCTGAAAACAGCACACACCGCACCGCTCCCGCTATTACTTTCCTTAGTTGAAGTGTGAGAAAAAAGCACGACGCCGCTGTGCTCTCTTCTCACACATTCAACCCACATCATTACTCACCTCGGATGGACGCGCCGCTTTTGTTGGCTCTTTAAGACGCTTCGGCTTCGGCACATCCATTGCCCTGTAGCCAATCGCAGCACATTCATTGGCGGAAGCCGTGAGTCTGGCCTGCCGGATGCACCGTTTTGTGCTCCGTACCATGATGAGAGGGAGTAAGAATCATGTCTCTATTCGGCACACGCCATCTCCTGGTGGCTGTCAGCACCTTTATCATCGGTATCGGAACTTTTGCGGCTATCTGGGGGATGCCGTGGGTTCTGACGCGCAGTGTCACAATTAAGAGTCAGGTCGCCGCACATCTGCTCGATGACCGGGGCGCGGTTAACGGGCTGCTGCTCGCCAGCGGCGACCAGTTGCGTTTCAGCCCGCAAACAGGCGAAGCGGTCGCGGCGCAAATAAATTCGGGCGACGAAGTAACTGCGACGGGGCGCGCCGGCTCAAAATCAGATTACGGGCGCGAAGTTCGTGTCGAACAGATTTCCGCGAACGGGCGCACCATCATCGAAGCCGGGTCGGGGCCAAAGCATCCACGTAAGTCACGTGACGGGAGTATGCCTCAAGGCCCTGGCGGCCGACCCGCTCCGCCTGCTGCAGCCGCGCAAGGGGGAGCAAAGACGGAACCGAATGTCGCACCGAGTGGCGATGCAGACGCTAATCAGACGGAGAATGGGCAGCCGGCGCCGCCGGAGACATTCAAAGCCACCGGCGCGATCAAAGACCATCTGGTCAACCGTCACGGCGACGTGGACGGCTTGATCCTGTCGGGCGGAGTGCAGGTGCGTTTTTCGCCGAAGGTTGGCGAGCTTGTGGTAGCCGCCGAGCAGGGGGCAGACACTCAGGTGAGCATCGAAGGCACGGGCGTGCGGAACGAGCGCGGCACGGTGATGCGCCCGGCGCTAATCACGGTCGGCAACCAGACTATCGCACTGGGGCGGTGACCACGACGGACAGCCACGTGGACTGCGCTGACGGTTGCCTCAGAATCGAAGGCCGCGCCGGTTGAGGCATTGACAGGATGGCTTGTATGGCTAGCGCGGCACGAGCACAGGATCAACCGGAACAGAAGATGACGACGCTGGATGCAATCAGAAAGATGAGTTTGCGAGCGCGGCTGGCAATGCTGGCCGCGTTCGCGCTCGTCGCGCTCCTCGTCGCCCTCTTCGTCGCCTGGCGTTTGGCTCGCGCGACGGAAGTATTCGCTCTCCGCCAGGCTGACTCTTCACTGCACGCGGCGGCGCGTGATCTGGCGCGTGCGTTTCATGCCCATCCGTCAGGTTATCAAACCATTGAAGAGGCCGCGGCTCGGCCCGACCGCCCGGCAGCGCCCCGTGATAAAGGCCCACGCGAACGCCCATTGCCGCCACATGTGCAAACGCTTTTTGCCGCGTATCGGGACCCGCTCTCACGCCTCACGGCCGCCACGCTCCATCGTTTCCCTGAGACGGCCGGAGGCTTCTACCGGGCCACCGACGGCGCGCTGGTCGGCCAAGCCTTCCCGGCAAATGCTGGAACAGGCGGCCAAATGGTTTTAGCCTCGGACAGGACTGATATGATCCGCGCGCTGGCAAAGCAGGTAAACGAAGCGGGAGCGCCCGCCACGCGCGCGATGCAAACGGGGAGCGACCGCATCATCGTCGTCGCCTACCCGGTGCAAGCGGACAGCTCAGAGGTTGAGGACATCTCATCTCGGGCGGATGGAGACTCATCAAGTCCCATCACGGCGGCGTGGACCATGCAACGTCTCTCGAACCTCACGGGCGTCTCTGACAAAGCTAATCTGGCGGCGCTCGCGGTGCTCATCTTGAGTATCATCGTGGTCAGCGGGCTGGCCCTCACGACCGTCAGGGACCTACGCTCCGGCGTGTCGGGCATCGAGCAGGGACTGGCGGGTCTCACGAATGATCTCAGTCAACAAATCGCGCCGCCTCTGACGCCGGAACTCGCGCGCATTACCGGGGCGATCAATCAACTGGCCGACACGTTGCGCGTCAACCTCGCGCGCCAGTCCGAACTGGAACACGACCTGCGGCGGAGCGAACGGCTCTCTGCTCTAGGTCGCCTTATCGCGGGGGTCGCGCATGAGGTACGCAACCCACTGGCGGCGATCAAGCTCAAAGTCCAGATGGCGCGCCGCGCCAAGAGTGCGCCTGATAAGTTAGACGATACTTTCCGCGTGATCACCGAAGAGATAGATCGACTGGATGCGCTCGTCCGCCGCCTCCTGGAATTCAGTCGGACGCGGCCACCCGAACAAAGCAAGCTCGATTTGTGCGAACTTGTCCGGCACCGCGCCGCGCTCTTCAATGACGTAGCTGAGCGCGCCGGCGTGAAGATCGAAACCCGTGTGTCTCCGGACGGCGTGATGATCGAAGGCAACACGGAGCGTCTGGCGCAGGTGCTTGACAACCTGATCCAGAATGCGCTGGAGGCGATGCCCGACGGCGGACAACTCGCGATCAGTTGTCAGGTCGTCACTACCGAAGATGGCCTCGCAGTGGCCCGCCTCGGCGTCGAGGACACGGGGCGCGGCATCCCCCCGGAAGGTCACGAGCGCATCTTCGAGCCTTTCTTTACGGCCCGCGAGACGGGCACGGGTCTCGGTCTGGCGATTGCGCGCGAGATAGTAGAGGCGCACGGCGGGCGCATCAACTTTGTCAGCCGCGCCGGGAGCGGCGCGTTCTTTCTGATCGAGTTGCCACAACGGGTACAGGCTGAGGACAGTAAACGATTCGATCAACGACCGGGATTTAACTCAGGGGGCGCGGAATGAAGACGGTCATCTTACTCATCATCTCGAACATTTTTATGACCATCGCCTGGTATGGTCACCTCAAGCACAAAGAGAGGCCGATTGTCTGGTTGATCTTGATTAGCTGGTCGGTGGCGCTCTTTGAATACATCTTTCAGGTTCCGGCGAATCGCATCGGCTCTCAGACATACAGCGTCACGCAATTGAAAATCATGCAGGAGTGCATCACACTGGTGGTCTTCACGGTGATCGCGTATTTCTTCTTCGACCAAACGCTCAAGTGGAACAACTTCGTCTCCTACGCGCTCATCGTCGGGGCGGTCTACTTCTCGTTCGCACATTAGCAATATGAAAGAAGACGCGGCTCAAGTTCTGATCATCGATGACGAGACGAACCTGCGGGAGAGTCTCGCCGAGTTGGTTGAAAGCGAGGGCTTCCGCGCGGCACAAGCGGCCAATGGCGAGGAGGCCGTCCGCGTGTTGCGCGCCGGCGCGACCGTCGCCGATGTCGTCTTCCTCGACATGCGGATGCCGAAGCTGGACGGACTCAGTGTGCTACGCTTAATTCAGGAAGAGAAGTTGACCGACGCGCCGGTCATCGTCATCAGCGCTTTTGGCGACAGCTCCAAGATGATCGAGGCGATGAGGCTCGGCGCCTACGACTACATCACTAAGCCTCTCGATCTGGATGAAACGGTCGCCATCCTGCGCCGTGCCGCCGAGCAGCGACGGCTCAACCGCGAAGCGGAGGCGTTGCGCCGAGACGGTTCTACAAACGAGAGCGCTAAAGAGGCGGCGTCTAGTGACCGGCAGTTCGAGATGCTCGGAGTGAGCCGCGCGATGCGCGACATTTTCAAACAGATCGGACGCATCGCAGCGACCGACGCCACGCTTCTCATTACGGGTGAATCGGGGACGGGCAAAGAGCTGGTCGCGCGTGCCGTCCACCGACATTCGGCGCGCTCCCGCGGGCCGTTCGTCGCCGTCAACTGTGGCGCCCTGCCTGAAAATTTGATCGAGACGGAACTTTTCGGCCATGAGCGCGGCGCGTTCACGGGCGCAGAACGTCAGAAGAAAGGGCGCTTCGAACTATCCCACACGGGTACGCTCTTTCTCGACGAGGTCGGAGAACTGAGCCCGGCGGCGCAGGTGAAACTGCTGCGCGCCGTCGAGGCGCGCCGCTTCGAGCGCGTCGGGGGCACCGAGTCCGTCGGCGTAGACGTGCGCGTCATCGCCGCGACGAACCGCGACCTGAAGCACGAGGTGGAAGAGAAGAGATTCCGCGAAGATCTGTTCTACCGCCTGAACGTCATCGAAGTGCGATTGCCGCCGCTGAGAGAAAGGCTCGCCGACGTACCGCAACTAGCCGAATCATTTCTCGAACGCGCCGTTTCACGCCACGCGCTCAAGACTAAAATTTTGTCGCCCGCCGCGCTTCGCGAACTGCTCGCTTACGACTTTCCCGGCAACGTGCGCGAACTCGAAAACATGGTCGAGCGTGCCGCCGTCACTTCAAGCGGCGAAGTCATTCTGCCGGAACATCTGTTCGGAGGCGACCACGCGACGGCGACCATCGCGCCTCAAAACGCTGAAAGCAAATTGTTTGAACTTCCATTCCACAGGGCGGTCGCCGCGCTCGAGCGCGAGTTGATCCGGCGCGCGCTCGAAGCCGCCGGCGGTAATCGCGCGGGGGCGGCGCGCATGCTCGGAATTAATCGCCGTTTGCTATATTCTAAAATGGATGAACACCGGATCACTTAACGAGACGACATAGAATTATCCGGCGGTCCGCAGGGGAAGGCAGATGAGGGGCAGACGAATAGTTCAAACCTTGAAAGGATTTAATTGGCGGCAGTGGCTGGTGCTCGCCGCCTTTCTCTTCATCATAGGATTTACCGGGCTGCACGCTTTTCGCTTCGTGCGCGATGCCGTTTACTGGAGCTATCACCGAGATGAGGAGATTCGCGGGTGGATGCCTGTCGGCTACGTCGCCCACTCTTATCGTGTACCTCCCCACGTCCTGTATCAAGCGCTTGGTCTGCCGCACAAGCCGCCGGACAAGCGCCCCTTGCGTGAGATAGCGCGCGCGCAGAATCGTTCGATGGACGAAGTTAAGGCGGTCCTGCAAGACGCGATTGTTCACGTTCGGCCTCCGTATCCACCACCGCCGCCCCCGCCCCCGGATAAGGGAGGCCCGCCGTGACCGATCAACTTTTAGGATTGCTCTCGACCTACGGCTTGCCCGCGCTCTTCGTCATTCTCGCTGTCTCCTCTGCGGGCGTGCCTTTCCCCATCACGCTGCTGCTCATCGCCTCCGGCTCTTTCGTCGCGCAGGGCGAGATGGGATTATGGCAAGTGCTAATGATATGCAGCGCGGGCGCCATCATCGGCGATCAGATCGGCTACTGGCTAGGTCGCTCGGGCGGTCGCAAATTCGTTCGCCGAATCACGGAACGGTTTGGCGGCGCGGAGATGATCAAGCGGGCCGAAGCGTTTACCAAACGATGGGGCGGGGTAGGGATTTTTTTGAGCCGGTGGCTGGTGACGCCCCTCGGCCCGTGGCTCAACCTGACGAGCGGCATCACCGGGTACTCATGGCCTCGTTTTCTTTTCTGGGATGTCCTAGGCGAAGTGCTGTGGGTCGTGATCTATGTGAGCCTGGGCAACATCTTCAGCGACCGCGTGGGGGCGTTGGCCGAACTGTTAGGCAACCTGACATGGGTAATAGTCGGCGTCATCGTGGCGGTCATCCTGGGGTGGAAACTGCTTCAGTATTTTCGCAGCGGCGACGAGTCGTCAGAGGAAACAAAGGCTACGGCGGTGGCTTACAAAACCGTGGTTGAAGGTTGAGTTGCAAAAAATGCTGTAGTCGTAAAAGTCTACAATTGCCATCACGTTTTCCAGCCCCAATGCAATCACAAAAAAGCACATAAGTAGCGAATCCTTGGAATGTCAATCCGATTCCTAAACCAAAGTAGAAGGCACCTCCGGTTCAGTGATACATGCCCTGAGCTTTACGCATGGAACCCGTGGCTCGTGAACTTCAATGTCCGGCTGTTCCCCGTCCCGGTGCGGACGACCTGATCAGGGGCGCCATCCGGCAGTGACGCTTCGATCTCCAGGGTGACCGTCACCTCCGCTCCCACGTGCCCCGCAAGGTGAGCGATGACCTCGTCGGAGATCCGACTCGCATCCCGGCCGACGCGCGCCGGGTCCAGGTTCACCGTGCCGTGGAACCGCCGCAGCCTCCGCTCCGGTGGCGGAGGCTGCGGCGGAGGCGGACCGGGGCCAGGACCCGGGGGCTGATCCGGTCGGGGTCAGGGGCAGGCGTAACTTCGGCGGCCATCTGCCACCGCGCCAGGTCCGGCTTCACCAGCACCCCCGCATCGTCGGCCGTCAGCGACACCCGGGCAGCAAGTCCTTGGCATGCTTCCACTGACCGTCGGTCAGATCAGGCGGGTGGATTTGGTTAGGCATACCCAAAACTTACCTGACCCCTTCTGACGGGCAGCTACTTTTCAAACATCTTTCTAAGCTGACTTTCGTGCGTCCAACATAGCCTTCCATGCTTTACCGGCCCGACGACCCTCACCGATATCCATAACCTTGAGGAATGGGGCAGGAGCGTCAAATTCAGTTCTGGCTAAGAGGCTGGCAGGGGGATCACTGGCATCATTAGGTCGAACGAAAGACAGACGGTAACGATCCTTTCTAATTCTGAATTTGACGCCCCCGCCAAAGTAATACCAGGGAAACTTTAGATCGCTCACTTCGGAGAGGGGGACATCGAAGATACGTCCCTCCTCGGTAGTGAAGGCAAGGCGTCCATTAGCCAACCCGAGAACTCCAGGCACGCTACCGGTAGCACCGACCAGGAGCCATGCCGCAGTGCAAAGAGCGCCATCGGTCATTTGATTTCCCATCCTTTCAAGTGGGCACCATTGGCGGAAGCCGAACAACACAGCGAGCAGCAGGCCGTGTATGCCCAACAAGGCGACTATGAGGCGGCACGCGAGGCCGCCGATAACGCCGCCTACGCGACTTATGAAGCCGACTCCGGGGCGGGCGGCGATGACCACATGGGACAGGCCGATGCCGAAAAGTACAATATGGATTGGGCCGTCCACGAAGAAAAACAGGCCGACTATTACGCGGACAATGCCGCGGCCTACGCTGCGGAAGGCGACTTCGAGAATGCGGAAAGGTCTGCCTCGTCGGCCGCCGCACACCAGGAGTCGGCCGACCATTTCGGCGATCTAGGCGAGCACGGCGGAGACCTCGCCGTTTATGATCCTTCTTCAGCAGTCGCGACGGGGGGACTTACGAATCGACTTTCGATTCGTCCGCCGCCCAAGTGGATACGGGGTTCGATTCGGGGCTGGATACGAGTATGAACTCGGGAGTCGATTCGGGGACGGACGATATTTAACGTCAGTTCGCACTGACGTTCGCAGGCAGGCCGTGTGGCGCCCCACGCCGCAAATAGCTCTGTCAAATCATTCTCGACTGTCCAGTTCGACCTTTACGCCTGGACGCCCTGCTTGCGAGTCCGGTTGAATGAGTTGAGAGAACCCACCGTTTAGAAAATCATTCTATTCGCCTTCCGTATACACAACTTTACCTTCGAATCTCTCCGCCCGTCTGTTATAGCGTATTTCATATTTAGCCAGCGGCCCGCCTCTGCCACGATAATCAATTTCATATCTCCAGTAGCCGGCGCCCTTCGGTTTTCCACTGAACAAATAATCCACCCAACGCCTGATCTCAACTGAACGCTTTCCTTTATCCTCAACTACTAAGCGAACCGGATATTGAATTACTTTGTCTTGACGCTCACTATATCCGATCAAAGTGGTTTGAAGCCCCATACATGCCAGCGCGTCAAATAAAGCGAATTCTAAAGCCCGACCATCTCCATTGTAATCTCTCAGCCACATGATGGTAGGCTTTCCTTCACGCCCCGCCGGGACATCTCCGACACGGTAATGCGAGCCTGAGTGAATTTGATAAGGAGTATCGAACTCATCAACCCCTTCGTTATACTCCTGCCTCACTGCAAGGGTATTGATGATTCTGCGCGTCCGTGTATCCACCAGCGAGACTCGTGTTGCGCCGCTGTAATAACTCCCCCTCGTTTCTTCCGGGCAGGTGTAAGGCTCATCGGGGAGGTCACGAGGAATCCTCCTGGGGTTGAGCACCCACAGAATCAAAGCTCTATTCGTTTTGACGGGTTGAGTTTCAATAATTAAAGCGCCAGTCGGAAGCTTGTAGTCATGGCTTTTACGTTGTGCCAAAGATGGGGCCGCTAAAAGAATTGTGCAAGCCAGAAGCGCTGTTATTTTCATTTCACACTCAATGTCGAGAGGGGGCTAACGCCCGGCATCACGCGATGCGCATTCAAACGTAATTACTGCTAAATCTAGTGGATGAAGGCCGCGCTCTTCGCGGTCGGGTGCAGACCGTTGCTCGGCGCGATGTCGCAGCATAACTGAGTTACCGGCGATTCATCCTTGCGCCCGAGTCACTTGATGCCAACCTTGGTCCCTCCCTGCGATTGTATAGTCAACGTACATCCACGTGTACGTGAGGTGTGTCGTCGCCCGATTAACAATATCTAAGAAATAATCGAAGCTCCCCATCGATCGCGGTATTTTTATCTCCCCCCCATCCGCCGTATACACATAAAATGTATACTCTGTATGAATACCCTCGCCCGAGGTTGTGCCGATCATTTGCGTCCCAGTGACATCTTGCCAGTGGTAGTGTTTGATTTGCTCGCCGCGCCGCATGCTCTTGTTTGTCAGCGTTATGCCGGTCTCCGCATCTAAAGCGATGGCGAGAGTGGTGGCAACATACCAGCGGAGAAAGACGCACAGCGGCACCACTATGGTTCCACTTAGTAGAAAGAGGACAACGATGACGTCGGCGAGTCCAACCTCGCCGACGGGGCCGACAACTCTCTCCACGATTGACATCAGAATCGTCGTCAGCACGAACCATGCGACAAACCCCAGAATCAAATGTAAGACAGCCCATAACAGTATGCCCCCCGCGGGCGACTTTTTGGGTATGAACACTTGTGTCCCGGTTCCCGATATCACTTCTCACCTCATTTGAAAGATGTTGTCGATTGAATACGCGCCGAATGCATAGTAGGCCGCACCCCGCGGCCTACTATGTCTGGCAGTCGGCTTCTACCGCGGCCCCTGGTAATCTGCCACCCAGGAGGGGGGCGCGTCTTTCGCCGCCGGCCGCTAAGGCATGATGTCGAAATCTTCCGCGTTTGACTCCCAGTCGAGGGGCGAAAGCACCCGACCGATGGCCTCGTGGAGGCCGTCGCCCAGCCCGTCCGTGAATCAGCAGACGAAGAGGCGCGAGTCGTAGTCCGGGTCGTCAGTCTTCACGCCGCCGGGTGAAGTGAACTTGGTCACCGACTGGAAGCTCGGGAGCAACTTCGTCCCCGCAGCAACGTCGACGCCAGCGGCCTCTCAGGCGGCATGTCTCGCGCCGCCCGGTCGCGAAGGCCTTCGCGGATGTAACGGCGCGCGGTTTCGGGGCGACCTCGCGGACCCCCGCTAACGTGCGCGTCAGCAGTAGCGACTCCGGCGTCACCGCCCGCCAACGTGTAACTGCCCGTCCTCCCGCCTTCTCCCATGTCCTCCACTCTCCATGTTCAAGGGCATCGCGCAGCGGGTCATCGGGCGGCGGTCCCGCGAAGTGTAACCGAGTCTCCTGAGAGCGCGAGTTTACGCGCCCGCGTCAGGGACTTGAGCTGGCCGAGCAGACGTTCCCGAATCCTGTCGCCGACCCGGCTGAAGCCGAACAGGCGCGCCGTCTCTGAGAGCAGCGAGTCGACGCCGATGCCGACCGCGTGGCCGACGATCAGCAGCATCGCCGCCTGAATCTCCTCGGGCGGGATGTGCTCGACGTCCCTCAGCGTCCAGGGCACCTGCTCGACCGGAACTCGCACGACAACATCCCTAGTGCCTGCCGGCCACAGGAAGTCGCCGGACCGTACGGAAAGCCGGCCCGTGTCGCACATGAGGGCGGCCTGTTCTACCGCCCTCGTCTCAGCAGGCACTTGGGTCGGACGAACTTCGTCTCCACACAGGGTACTATACAAACTATGCTCCGGTTAA
>DASVES010000408.1:0-17959 GCA_036380435.1 Pyrinomonadaceae bacterium
CCGCCCCGCACAGACACGCAAACGCCAGCGCGGCGCGCAAAAATCTCTTGTCCATCGGTCTTAACTCCTTCGGAAGCTTCGGTGTGTGGAACCCAGGCGTGAGGCCGGCGGCGGGGCGAAGCGCGCGCGGCCGACCCGGCGACCGCACACAATTTTTATAACACGCGGCCGGGGCCTGTGGACAGAAGTTTGTGACGCGAGGCGGAAAGGCAAGCGGCAGTAGGCAGTCGTGTTGGCGTCTGTCATGCCTGCGTTTATAGCGGCTTACAGTTGAGTGGATAGTAAGTCAACTCACCGCCGAGGCGCAGAAGGCGCAGAGATCACGCCGCAGGGTTGAATCTCTCCGCGCCCGCTTCGCGTCCTGCGGCGCCTCTGCGGTGAATCAATGTCGCTTTCACTCAAGTGAACGTCGCGCTCATGCAGCGGGGTCTTCGGCGTGGAGGCGACCGTCGCGTAAGACGAGGCGGCGGTCGCAGGTGCGCGCGAGTTGTTCGTTGTGCGTGGCGACGACGAGGCAGGCGCTCACGTCGCGGCAGAGTGTGAGCAGGAGCGCGCCCACGTCGGCGGCGTTGCGCGCGTCGAGATTTCCGGTCGGCTCGTCGGCGAGCACGAGGCGCGGGCGGCGGACGAGTGCGCGCGCGACGGCCACGCGCTGCTGCTCGCCGCCGGAAAGCTCGCCCGGCCGATGTGCGGCGCGCCCCGCGAGGCCCACGGCGTCGAGCATCCGCGCCGCCTCGCCACGCGCCACGCGCCAACGCGCGCGCGCCACCACGAGCGGCAGCGCCACGTTCTCCTCCGCCGTCAGGTCGGCCAGCAGGTGGTGGAACTGAAACACGAACCCGACCTCCCGGCCGCGCCAACGCGCCAACTCCTCTCCGTGAGCGCGCGCGATGTCGAACCCGCCCAAACTGATGCCGCCCGAGTCCGCGGCCTCAAGCCCCGAGAGCACGTGCAGCAGCGTGGACTTCCCCGCCCCCGACGCGCCCACGACCGCCAGCGCCGCGCCCGCCTTCAACGTGAATGTCGCGCCGCGCAAGACCTCCAGCGCCCCGCCCGCCGGGTCGCGAAAAGACTTTCGCACGTCGCTCACCAGGAGTTCAAAGTTCAAAGTTCCAGGTTCAAAGTCAGGACGCCCGCCCGTCGCCGTCTCCGCACCCGCCGACTCTTCCAACTTTGAACTTTGAACTTTGAACTTTGAACTCACTTTTTCATCCTTGCCGCAGCACCTCGGCCGGGCGCGCGTGCGCCGCGCGGCGCGCCGGGTAGACAGCCGCGAGCAGGCTCACGGCGAACGCGGCGAGCGCCACGACCGACACGTCGCGCGCGCTCGCGTGGAGCGGGACGGAGGCCAATGAGTAGACATCGGGCGGCAGACGCACCAGCCCGAAGTAGTTCGCGGCGGCGACGCACGCCAAGCCCAACGCGACTCCCGCGAGCGCGCCCGCCGCCCCGACGAGCGCCCCCTCGATGACGAACAGGGCCGTGACGCTGCGCGCGCCCGCCCCGAGCGTCCGCAGCACCGCGATGTCCGCGCGCCGCTCGACGACGACGAGCGCAAGCGTCGTCGTGATGTTGAGCGCGGCCACCACGACGATGAGCGCGATGATGAGCGCCACGGTGCGCCGTTCGAGTTCGAGCGCGGCGAACAGCGGCCGATTAGCCTCGCGCCAGTCCACGACCGCCCATCCCGGCCCGAGCGCGTCCCGCAGACGAGCAGCCACCTCGCCCGCCTCGTAAACGTCTTTCGCCTCGACGCTGATGACCGACGCGCTCGCACCCGTCGCGCCGCCCGTCGTGCTCGCCGTGCCGGCCGACGCCGCGTCGAGCGGCGCATAGACCCATGCCGAGTCGTACTCGAACAGTCCCGCGCGGAAGACGCCGACGACACGCACGCGACGCGCACGCGGCTCGAACCCCGCGGGCGACGCCGCCGACTCCTCGCCCGAGACGAGCCAGCCCTCCGCGCCCACACGACCCAGGCCCACACGCGCCGCCAGCTCCGCGCCGACGATCACGGGCGCCGTCTCCGCAACGCCCACGCCGCCCGCCGCCTCCGCGCGAAATAAATCTTCAACAGCGCCGCCCTCAAGCGTCCGCCGGATTTCTCCGAGCGCGTGCGCCGACCCCGAATCGACGCCGCGCACGAGCGCGTAGGCCGCGCCGTCGGGGCCGCTCAGGAGCGCCCCCGCGTAGGTCGTCGGCTCGGCCGCGGCCACGCCTTCCACGTCGCGCAGGCGCGCGGCCACGCCGCGCCAGTCCGCGATCCGGGCGCCGTCGGCGCGCGACGCCGTGACGTGCGCCGTGCCCCGCAGGATTTTGTCGCGCAGCTCGTCCCGAAAGCCGTTCGCCAGACTGAGCGCAAAGATTAGCGCCGCCACGCCGAACGCGATGCCGGCGACGGCCGCCAGCGCCGTGAGTTGCGCCACGCGCCGCCCACGGCGCGCGCGCAAGTATCTGAGCGCGAGAAAGAGTTCGTAAGGCATAGAATTCGAGTGGGCAGTAAGCAGTAAGCAGTAAGCAGTAAGCAGTGAGCAGTTTCAGCCGTCACCGCTCACGCGCGTTCTTTCAGGTGCGACTACCATTCTACTGCTTTCCGCTCACCGCTCACCTACTGCTCACTGCTCACTGCTCACTGCTCACTTCCAACACTGCCACCCACTGCCCGCCGCGCTCCTCGCGGAAGCGGACGCGCCCGCCAATTGCCTGTGTCAACTCTTCGAGCGACGGGCCGCCGTGCGTCGAGAAGACGAGCGCCGTGTCGTATTCGGATTTTCGCCGCCGAGCTTCTTCCAGACTCTCGCGTCCGAAGTCCTGTGGCCCGACGGTGACGCGCAGGGGCCGCGTCGTGTAGCCGTAGGCAGGGTTCGTTAGCTCGTCGCGCGCGGGCCAGGCGGTGAAGACGCGCGGGTCTTCGTAAGTCTCCTCAATGAAGCGGGCCGCGTCCCTGTGCAGCAGGACGAAGTGGCGGTAGGAGAGGTTGTCTTCCCACGGTATCGAGTAGAAGGTGGGCCTCCAGAAGAGGCCGGCGACGAAGGCCGCGCAGACGATTGCAACGACGAGCGGCCAGCGACGCACGCGCCGCCGCAGCGTCGAGACGCAGACGAGGATGACGAGCGGCAAGACGGGCAGCATGTAGCGCGCCAGCACCGCCCCGCCGACGATTGACAGCGCGACGACGTAGGCCGCGACGACGACGGCGAAGACCATCTGCACGCGCGCGTCGATGCGCCGGCGCTCGCGCGCCCCGCCATCGCTCAGCGGGCGCAGGAGCATCGCGATGGCCGTCGCGGCGGTCAGCACCCACAGATTCATGTGGCTGAGGACGTGTCGGAGTCGCCAGCCGGCCGCGTCGATGACGCGCGCGAGGTTCATCGTCGCTTCGACGTTGTAGCGAAAGTATTCCGGGTTGCCGAAGAAGTAGCCGGTGCGCCGCTGGTGATAGAGCAGCCACGCGAGCAGCGGCGCGAGCGCCAGCGCGAGCAGCGGCGTGTGCCACGCGGGGCGGTTCAATTCCAGAAAGACGCGCCGCGCTGCCTCCGGTCTGAACCTCCTGACGACGAGACCGACGACTTCCCAACCGGCCAGCGCCAGCGGCGCGAGCACGGCCGTCTCCTTCGCCAGCGCCGCCAGCGCGAACAGCGCGACACAAGCCACGCGCCGTCGCAGACCCGACGCCCCGCCGAAATCAGCGCCGCCTTCATCCGTCTTCTCCGTTGTAACGCCGCCCTCGTCCGTCTTCTCCGTCACCGCCTCGCCCTCCCTCGTCGCTCCCGGTGGCGGCAGGTAGAGGACGAGTCCCCAGAGCGTGAGCGCCGCCGCGGCTACGTCGAGGTGGACGAGCGAACTCTGCGCGAAGAAGACCGGGTAGAGCGCCGTGCACAGGACGCTCGCCCACGCCACCGCGCGGCCCTCGGCGGCGCGCTCGGACAGGCGGAAGAGGCCGGCGAGCGCCAGCGCCGCGACGAGGAGCATGCTCACACGCGCGACCGCGATGTGGAAGCCGAACAAGTGCCACGCGAGGGCGACGTAGGCCGGCACAAGCGGCGGGTGTGCGTTCGAGGGCGAGGAGGTGGGCACGGGGTCGCCCGTCAGGTAGAGGTCGCGCGCGGCCGGGATGAAGTAGCCGGCCTCGTCCCAGTAGTAGGGCAGAGAGATGACGGGCAGATGAGCGACGACGAGTGCGGCGAAGAGGGCGGCCGTGAGCAGCGCGTAGAATTTTATCGAGGGCGTGAAGTGATGGTGGCGGCGGCGCTTCGCGGGGCGACGACGGGGCGCGGCGTCAGTGATTGGGAGCGGAGAGGTCATCGGGGGGCGAGAGCGATTCGATGAGTTCGGAGTCGAGCGACTTGTCGGGGCGCTTGACCATCGTCAGCCGGTTGCCGCGATCATTGTACTTGACCTCGTCCATGATGTTGTAAATCAGGAGCACGCCGCGGCCCGAAGCCTTGAAGAGATTGGCCGGGTCGAGCGGGTCGGGGATGGCGCTGGGGTCGAAGCCGTCGCCCTCGTCCTCGATCTGGAAGCGCGCCTCGTTCGCCGAGAGATCGGCCGTGATGCGGACGAGCTTGGTCGGGTCGTTTTTGTTGCCGTGCTTGACGGCGTTGACGAACGCCTCGTCTAAGGCGATGAAGAGGTTCGAGCGTTCGGGCTGGATGATGCCTAAGCCGGCGACGCGCTCGATGAGGTAGTGGAGCACGCCGTTCATCAACGAGAGGTCGCTCGGCAGCTCGAACTCCACGCGCTCGCGCACGTAGGGCAGCACCTTGAGGTCGTCCACGAAGCGGAGCTTGTAGCCCAAGGTCTTATCGACGATGGTGCGCAGCTCCTCGCGCTCGTAGGGCTTGCGGACGAAGTTGGCGGCGCCGAGCTTGAAGGCTTTGATGACGCCGTTCTGCTGCGTCTCCTCGGAGGAGACGACGACGGGCACCATGAGACGCTTGCGTTTGAGTTCGCCGATGATCTCGATGCCGCCGCCGGCGTCGGAGTCTTCGGTGAGGTCAGAGATGATGAGGTCGAAGTCTTCGAGGTCTTCGCGGGCCAGGGCGGTCGTGCGGTCTCCGGTGGCGACGACCTCGTGGCCCAGCTCGCTGAGCACGCTCGCGAGGAGCGTCCGCAGCTCTTCGTTGCTGTCCACAATGAGGATGCGCCTTTTCTCCAACCGACCTCTCTTCCCGCTAAGGCTTTATATGATGGGGAGGGCACGACTTTCGGGCAACGCGCGCTTGTGCGAGTGAAGACACACGCTTTCCGCCTACGCTGTACGAAGCCGCACAGGGCAGGGTTTCCACTATATCGCACAAAAAACGGCGGAAGGCCAGCCGCGCCGGAGACGTGCCCGGCCCCGGCCATCCACTGAAGCCGAGAATCATTTCTGTTAGACTCGAAACGCCCGATGTTCTCCGAACCCATGCGAGCGCCCGCCGACCCAGACACAGACGAGCGCGCCCACGGCACCGACGCCGACGCGCCGGCCGACGAGCGCGTGCGCCGCGCCTACGCCTTCGGCGACCTCTCCGGCCATAAGCTCAAAGACCGCCTGCTGATACGCGCGGCCGATCTCGCCTTCTACGCGCTCATCCGGACGGTCGGCCGAACGGTGCGCTTCCGCGTCGAAGGCTGGGAGTACTGGGAGGCCGCCACGCGTGACGGGGGCTTGCCCGTCTACACCTTCTGGCACGACCGCGTCTTTCTCGCCACCTACTTCTGGCGCCGACGCCGCATCGTCGTGATGACCTCGCGGAGCTTCGACGGCGAATACATCGCGCGCTTCATCCGCCGCTTCGGCTACGGCGCGGCGCGCGGCTCTTCCACCCGCGGCGGCGTCGGCGCGCTCGTCGAGATGGTCAGACTCGTCCGTCAGGGCTGCCCCACGGCCTTCACCATCGACGGCCCGCGCGGCCCCCGCCACGTCGCCAAGATGGGCGCGCTCCTCCTCGCCAAGAAGACCGGCCAGAGCGTGCTGCCCTTCTCCGTCAACGCCGAGCGGTTCTGGGAAGTCCCCAGTTGGGATCGTTTTCAAATCCCGAAGCCCTTCACGCGCGCGACGGTGCGTATCGCCCCCCCCATCCACGTCCCACCCGACGCCGACGACTCCGCCCTCGAAGCCAAGCGCGAAGAACTCCAACGCGCCCTCGACGCCGTCGCCATCTGAGGCGATACAGCGCGAAAAGCATTGACTTGAGGTGCAGGCGCGGGCAATATCCTGAGCCACGTCACGCTTACGAGCCACGGGTTTAAGATACCGCCGCCACGCCGCTTTTTCGCCAGATGTTTTGCCGTTTCCAAAGCTGATCCCCGTTTTATCATTTACTCGATGACGCTCAACCCTCGACGACTTCCGCTGAAGGAGTTTCTCCCATGTCTACTTCCCACTCAGGGCTGCGTGTTCTTTCCCTGATCCTTTTGGCCTCGGCCTCTGCTTTGGCGCAAGAGCCGGCAGCCCCCGCCCGGCCCCGTCAGAGCGCCGCCATCACGATCACGGCCACGGCCACCGAGCGGGGCCTGCGCTTCGCCGCCGTCGGCCCCGTCAGACAGACCCGCCTCGAGGTCTACGACGCCTCCGGCGCACGGGTCTTCGACTCGGACTTCCTGCCCGGCAACGTCCGCGACTGGGCGGCCCCTGAGCAGGGAGACGACCGCGACGGCGCTTACACCTGCGTGCTGACGGCGCGCGATCTCATGGGGCGCTTCAGCGTCAAGCAGGCCGCGGTGCTGGTCGAGGGCGGGCGCGCGGCACTGTCACTGGGCGAGGCCGAGCCTTCGGGCGGGGTTGGGGCGAGCCGGGGTGAGGCCGCAGGGGCGGCGACCCTCAGCACGCACGACGGGCGAGACGGGGCCGTGACGGCCACTGCGGGCGACCTCACGCTGCGCACCGGCGACATCCTCGCGGGGAAAGATGAGGAGCGGATGCGCGTCACCGCCGAGGGGCGGGTGGGTGTCGGCACCGACAAGCCCGAGGCGACATTAGACGTGGCCGGCGAGGTGCGCGCCCGCGACGGCTTCCGCTTCTCCGACGGCAGCCGCCTGACGATCAGTGATGCCGGGGCGCTCGTGCGCCTGTCCTCAGACGGCACGCCGCTGCCGGGCTGGGGCACTCGGCCCGAGACGCAGGCCGGCGCGCTCGCCGACACGGTCGTCGACGGCGACTTGGTATTTACTAACCCCGGCTTCCCGAACTACGGCAGAGACATCCGGCTCTCGGACAACCTGGGCGGGGTGAGAATCTATGGTGCGCCCTCGCTGAGTGCCAGCCCGGCCGGTGCGGCCATCCAGTTCTTCGGTAACGGGCACGCGCTGTTTCCGGGTCAGGCGTATGTGGACGCGGGGGCGCACAACTCCGCGGCGGTGATCTTCCGCTCGGCCCCGACGGGTGGGACCATCGCCGAGCGGATGCGGGTCACCTCCGCCGGCAACGTCGGCATCGGGACGAATGACCCGCAGGCCAAGCTGCACGTCAACGGCACGGTCAACTTCACGGGGCTGCGGACGCAGGCGACCTATGTCCCCAACATCATCGGCGGCAACAGCAGCAACGCGGTGACGGCGGGCATCTTGGGCGCCACCATCGGCGGTGGGGGACACCCCGATGCCGCCAACCGCGTCACGGACATCTTCGGCACGGTGGGCGGGGGCGTGGGGAATAGGGCGGGCAACAATGCGGGCACGACGGAAGACGCGTATGCCGCTACGGTCAGCGGGGGCGATACCAACACCGCCAGCGGCCCTAGTTCCACCGTCGGCGGGGGTACGTTAAACCACGCCAGCGGCCTTCATTCCACTATACCCGGCGGGTCCGACAACAGGGCGCAGGGGTTGTGGAGCTTCGCCGCCGGCACGTACGCGGACTCCCAGCATGACGGCTCGTTCGTCTGGTCTGACAGCACCAGATGGAACATTCACACGTACTTCTCCTCGACGGCCCCCAACCAGTTCCTCATCAACGCCACGGGCGGCGTCGGCATCGGCACCAACGCCCCCGGGGCGAGGCTCCACGTCAGCGGTGGGGCGATCCTGCTCGACAACAACCAGGGCCTGTTCCTCAAGAATACCTCCGGCGCTCAGAAGCGCGCCCTGCTAGGCGACCCGAGTAACATCCTGCGCGTCGGCAGCGGCGGCTCGCAGGGGTTCGACGAAATACGCTTCGATGTCGGCTCCTTTGGTGAGGCGATGGCCATTAACGCCAGCGGCAACGTCGGCGTCGGCACGATCTCGCCGCAGCGCAAGCTCCACGTCTCGGACGCCATGCGCCTCCAGCCTATCGCCAGTCCGCCGGCCAGCCCGGCGAGCGGCGACCTCTACTTCGACACGTCCGAGGCGCTGTGCGTTTACGTCAGCGGCGCGTGGGCCAAGCTGGCCGGGCCGGGCGCCTGCCAGTGAGTGCGGCTTCAGACGCCGCCCGCCTTGTAGCCCGCAGGCGGCGGCGTGTAGTAAATTAGCGCCCAAGCAATCTGAAACCCCGAACCTCGGATTCCGAAACGGGAGGCGGCCTGCGCCCCCGAAGTCAGGTGCCCGACGTTTGCCGGAGGCGACTAATGATTAATCAGGAGCGCATCAAGAACCTTCTGCTCGAACTCGTCCAGATCGACTCGGTCTCGCGCAAAGAGCGCGAGGTGGCCGAGCGCATCAAACAACTGTGTGAAGAGATGGGCGCGCAGGTCGAGATCGATGACGCTGGCGAAAAGGTCGGGGGCAACTCCGGCAACGTCGTCGCGCGCTTTCCCGGCACCATCCCCGGCGCCGAGACCATCATGATGTCGGCGCACATGGACACGGTGGTGCCCGGCGAGGGCGTCAAGCCCGTGGTCGAGGGCGACATCATCCGCTCGGACGGCACGACCGTTTTGGGCGGCGACGACAAGTCGGGCTGCGCCGTCATCATCGAGACCATCCGCTGTCTGCAAGAACAAAATATCCCGCACGCGCCCATCGAAGCCGTCTTCTCCATCTGCGAAGAGGTCGGGCTTTTGGGCGCCAAGCACGTGGACGTGTCGAAGCTTGCGTCGAAGTACGGCCTCGTCTTCGACAGCGACGACCCCGGCTTCCTCTTCACCAAAGGCCCCTCGGCCAACCACTTCGAGTTCAAAATCTACGGCCTCGAATCGCACGCCGGCGTCGCCCCCGAGGAAGGCATCTCGGCCATCCGCATCGCCGCCGAGGCCATCAGTGCGATGAAGCTCGGCCGCATCGACAAGGAGACCACAGCCAACATCGGCGTCATTCAGGGCGGCGAGGCCACCAACATCACCACCAACTTCGTCCTCCTCCGCGGCGAGGCGCGCTCGCTCGACGAGGAGAAGCTGAACAAGCAAACCGAGCACATGGTCAAGTGTCTGGAAGCGGCGGCCGCCAAGTATGAGGTGACGGTCGCGGGCGTGACCACGAAGGGGCGCGTCGAGGCGCACGTCAACCGCGAGTACTACGCGATGGACGTGCCCGAAACGTCGCGCGTCGTGCAGCTCGTCTACGAGGCCGCGAAGCGCAAGGGCCTCAAGGTCGAGGCCGTGGCCTCGGGCGGCGGCTGCGACGCCAACATCTTCAACAAGCGCGGCATCGAGTGCGCCAACTTCGGCACGGGGATGCGCGCCATCCACACCGTCAAGGAGTGGCTCGACGTGAAAGACATGTACGCCTCCGCCGAGATGACGCTCGAAGTCATGCGTCTCAACGGCGAGCTGGCCCTCAAGGCCGCGGGGCAGAACGCCTGAGCCGCGCCACGCACCCGGACGCCCGCGAGGCCGCGCCGACATCAATTCAACGTCGGCGCGGCCTCGCTCCGGCCCGTCGCCTAATCGCGAGTCGGCCCGACGCCTGCTCGCAAACCCGCGGCCCCTCTCGCGTTCCAACGGCATGACACGTAAACACGTCGCACGTGGAGGCCGCAGACTCAACTCCCCGATGCAGAGACTCTTCACCCCGCTTCTCCTTCTGCTCGCCGTGACACTCTTCGTCGGCGGCGCCGCCGCGCGCGTGCAGAAGCCAGAGCCGCGCAAACTCTTCCCCGTCGAGGGCGTGGGCGGCGGCACAAGCTTCATCGACCGCACGGGCCGAGTGGTCATCGCGCCCGACGGCATCGACTTCACCGACGTCGTCAAAGACGGCCAGTACCGCCTGCCCATGCCGCCCTCTTGGCGGGATGCCGATGGTGATGGCGATTATCCCGGCCGCCGGCGGCGGGCGCGCATCGAAGACTTCTCCGAGGGCCTTGCCAGCTTCAGCATCGACACGCGCCCCGGCTCGCACCGGGTCCGCCTCGCCTACGGCTTCGTTGACGAGACCGGCAGGGTGGTCATCGCGCCGACCTTCAATCGCGCCCCCGGCGACTTCCACGACGGCCGCGCGCTCGTGAAGGGCGAAGACGGCAGGCGCGGCTACATCGACCGCACGGGGAAGACCGTCGTCGCGCCCGTCTACAAGTTCGCGTGGCCCTTCTCCGAGGGTCTGGCCCTCGTCTCGCCCGACGGCGAGTCCTACGGCTTCATCGACCCCGACGGGGGCGTCCGCATCCCGCTGCGCTTCGTCGGGGGGGGCCACTTCTCAGAGGGGCTTGCGCGGGTGTGGGTCGGCGATTATCAGGCCGCCTACATCGACCGCGCGGGCCGAGTCCTCTTCCGCCTGAGCGAGGGCGACCACGGCGGTGAGTTTCGGGAGGGGCTGGCGATGCTTCGGGTCGGCGGCCGCGATGGCAAGTGCGGCTTCATCGACCGCGCGGGGCGCACCGTCATCCCCGTCGAGTTTGACGACGCGCGCGACTTCTCCGAGGGCAAGGCGCTCGTCAAGCGCGGCGACTCCTGGGGCTTCATCGACCGCTCAGGCCGCTTCGTCATCCCGCCCATTTACGCCTACGGGAGCAGCTTCTCCGAGGGCTTAGCGGCCGTCGCCGTCGCGCGCGAGGGGACGGAGGCCGGATGGGGCTACATCGACCACGCGGGCAACGTCCGCATCCCTCTTGAGTACGACCACGCCGCGCCATTCTCCGGCGGACTCGCCGCCGTTGACCGCACGATGGACGGCCTCTCGCTCGGCGTGGACGCCTACATCGACCAGCAGGGCCGCGTCGTCTGGGAGAAGCCTCCGCGCGGTTGGTGAGCCTCACGCGCGCCGCCCGCATGAGTTGACTTGCCCACGGGCGCGGGTTAGAAGTCTTCCGCTCGACTCAGCCCCGCACGCGTGGGTTCACCTGTGCCGACACCGTCAGTCGAACGCCTGCTCGCCCGCCTCGACGAACTCAAGCGCCCCTCCGGCGCGGCGGGGCGGAAGCGCCTGAGAACGCTGCTGTCACAAGTCGCCCGCCGCCGCCTCCGCGACGCCGACTCGCTCATCCGCCTCCACGAAATCCTCGTCTTCATGCGCGCCTACCCGCAGGGCGCGGGGCTTCTGCGACAGACCGAGTCGATACTCAAGACGTTCAGCCGGCGCATTGCTGAGGCGCGCGACGCGGGGGCCGACCTCTCGCCGCTTGCGGAGCCGGAGGTGTCCGGCATCGCCGGCACGGAGTTCTCCGCCATCTTCAGCTACGAGGTCGTGCGCTGGCTCGCCGGGGCGCACCCCTCCCGAGTCGAGATCGACTGGGACGACTACGAAGACCGCGCGCACTTGAACGTCGTCTGGCCACGACTGCTCCCGCTGTTTGAAGAAGACGCTTACGTCGATACGCGCGCGCCCTTCCTCAAGTGGCTGCGCGCGGCCCGCCGTCGCGGCGAGACCGACCTCCAGTGGCTCATGCGCGGCTTCGACCGCTTGCCCGTCTCAGACAAAGAGCGCGCCGAGTTGTTCGACCCTCTCAAAATCTGGGTGCGCTGGCGGCTCGGCGACACGCGCGCCGCGCGGACGCACGCGCGCCGAAGCGTCCGCAAAATCTTCTTCCACACCGAGCCGCTTCTGGGACGCCGCGACGTGTCGCTCGCGCGCGAGCTTGAAGGGCCGCCGCTCGCGGTCGAGAAATTAACGCGCGCCGACGCCGAGAGGATGCTCGCCGTCGCGCGCGACGCGATGGCCGTGCGCTACCGCGAGCTGCACGGCTTCACCTATCCCGACACCCGCTCGGTCGTGCGCGCCGACGCCGGCCGCGGCACCGAAATTTACGCGTGGGGCGTGCCGCCCGCGCGCCGCCTGCCGCTGCTCGCCTATCTCTCCATGATGGTCTTCAAGAACGGCGTGCCCGCGGCCTACGCCGAGGGCCTCACGCTGTTTGAGCGCACGGAGATCGGCTTCAATCTCTTCTACACCTTCCGCGACGGCGAGTCGGCGTGGACTTACGCGCGCGTGATGCGTCTGCTCCGGCAGCTCCACGGCGTCGAGACCTTTTCCGTCGAGCCGTATCAGCTCGGCAGCTCGGGCAACGAGGAGGGCATCGAGTCGGGCGCTTTCTGGTTCTACCGCAAGCTCGGGTTTCGCCCCACCGAGGCCGAACCGTCGAAACTGCTGCGCGCCGAGGAGCGCCGGCTCGCCGCGCGCCCCGCCTACCGCACGCCCCCGGCCACGCTCCGCCGCCTCGCCTCCGGCTACGCGCTCTACGAGACGCCGCGCGCCGAAGCGGGCGCGTGGGACGACTTCCGCGTCCGCCACATCGGTCTCGCCGTCCAGCGCCGCACACGCGACCGCTTCGGCGGCGACCCCGAGCGCACGCGCGCCGTCTCCGCCGCACAGGTCGCCCGCGCACTCGGCGTCAGCACCGACGCTTGGACGGACGACGAGCGCCGCGCCTTCGAACGTCTCTCCCTCGCGCTCGCCCTCATCCCCGACCTCGCGCGCTGGACTCCCGACGAGCGCCGCCTCGTTGTCCGCATCATCCGCACGAAGGCCGGCCCCGACGAGACGAAGTACGCGCGCCTGCTCCACGGCCACACGCGTCTGCGCCGCGCCCTCATCGAACTCGGCTCGACCGTCAAGCATTAACGGCCGCGCGCTCGGTCGAACTCTCCCCGGCGTTGGCGGCGCGGGGCGGCAGGCGTTACACTTCGGTCTTAACAAAGTTCACTATCGATGCAAGAAGAAGAATCCACGCCGGAAGAAGAATCCGCCGCGCCCGCGGGGCGGGAAGACTACCGCAGCGGCTACGTCGCGCTCGTCGGGCGGCCGAACGCGGGCAAGTCCACTCTGCTCAACCGGCTCGTCGGCGAGAAGATCGCGGCCGTCTCCAACAAGCCGCAGACGACGCGCCATCAGATTCGCGGCGTCATCACGCGCCCCGAGGGACAGTTGGTTTTCGTGGACACGCCGGGCGTCCACCAGCCGGGCTACCTCCTCAACCGCCGCATGATGGCCTCCGTCCACGACGCGCTCGAGGGCGTCGATCTCATCTGTCTCATCCGCGACGCTTCAGTCTCGACCGGCAACGGCGACCGCTTCGTCCTCGACCTCGTCAAGCAGACGGGCAAGCCCGCCCTCCTGCTCCTCAACAAGACCGACAAACTGAGCGACAAGACCGCGCTCCTGCCGCTCATCGAGTGGTACTCGGCCGAGCACGAGTGGGCCGGCGTCGTCCCGCTCTCGGCCCGCAAGGGCGACGCCGTCGCGGCGCTCGTCAGTGAGGTGGTCAAACATCTCCCCACTGGCGCGCCCATCTTTGGCGAAGACGAATTGACCGACCAACCCTTGCGCTCCCTCGTCTCCGAGATCGTCCGCGAGAAGATTTTGCAAACCACCGGCGACGAAATTCCCTACGTGACGGCCGTCGTCACCGAGCGTTACGACGAATCCGAGCCGGGACTGACGCGCATCTTCTGCGCCATCTACGTCGAGCGCAATTCGCAGAAGCGCATCGTCATCGGCAAGGGCGGCGAGCGCCTCAAGGAGGTCGGCACCCGCGCCCGCCGCGACATCGAACGCCTCACGCAGACGCGCGTCTATCTCGAACTCTTCGTCAAGGTCGAACAGGACTGGCGCAACTCCGAGCGCGCCTTAAACGACTTGGGCATCAACGAAAGGTGATAAGTGATAAGTGATAAGTGATAAGAAAAGACAGATGCTTTCTCTTATCACTTATCACTCATCACTTATCACGCAAAGCCTATGAACTGGTACGCGCTCGACCTGACCTGTGAAGCGGAGGCGCGCGAGGCCGCCGAGTATGCGTTGATGGAGGCGGGCGCGCTGGGCACGGAGAGTTCCTTCGGGGCGGGGCCGGACGGCCGCGCCGTCGAAGGCCCGTTCGCGCGCGTCACCGGCTACTTCGACGACGCGCCGCAAATCGAGCGCGTGCGCGCCGCGCTGCTCGACGCGTTGCACGTCTACGGCCTCGCCTCCACGGCCGTGCGCGACATAGGCGCGCGCGAGGTGCCCGAGCGCGACTGGCTCGCCGAGTGGAAGCGGGGCTGGCAACCCGTCGAGGTCGGCCGCAGCTTCCTCGTCGCGCCGCCGTGGAGCGAGGTGGGGGCGGAGCCGGGCCGCGTCGTCGTCCGCATCGAGCCGGGCATGGCCTTCGGCACGGGCACGCACGAGACGACGCGCCTGTGCCTCGTGGCCGTCGAGCAACATTTCCGCGGCGGCCGTCTCCTCGACGTGGGCACGGGCACGGGCGTGCTCGCCATCGCCGCCGCTCTGCTCCGCCCCGACTCAGTCGCTGAAGCCTGCGACACAGACCCGTCGGCCGTGACCATCGCGCACGAAAACGCCATGCTCAACGGAGTGGCCGAGCGCATCAACTTCCGCGTCGGCACCGTGGACGACTCGACGGCCCCCGCCGACTTCGTCTGCGCCAACCTGACGGCCGACGTGATTCTCCCGCTGCTCCCCGCCCTCCGCGACGCCGCCCGCGGCGGCCTCCTCCTCCTCTCCGGCATCCTCGACACACAGGCCGAAGCCGTCACCACGCGCCTGCGCGAACTGGGGCTGGAGAACTACGAAATCACCACGGACGGCGAGTGGGTGGCAATAACGATTCAAGTGATAAGTGATAAGTGATAAGTGATAAGAAAATCAGCTTCCCTCTTATCACTTATCACTCATCACTTATCACTTCTCCTATGTCTCTGCGAAGGTTCTATGCACCGAGTGATGCTTTCGCGCCGTCGGGCGATGGTGCGGCGCGGGAGGTTGTGTTGTCGTCGGAGGAGTCGCGGCACTTGCGCGACGTGCTGCGGTTGAGGGCGGGCGACGAGGCGACGGTGTTCGACGGCGAGGGGCGGGAGTTCGCGTGCGTGGTGCGCGAGCCGGGCGGCGGGCGCGGCAGCCGTGGGGAGGCGCGGGGGGGCGCGGCGGCGGTGCTCGACGTGCGCGGCCCCGTGGAGCCGCCGCGGCCCGAGTCGCCACTCGCGCTCACGCTCGCCGTCGCGCTGCTCAAGGGTGAGAAATTCGACCTCGTCGTGCAGAAGGCGACGGAACTCGGCGTGCGCGCCGTCGTGCCCGTCATCACGCGCCGCGCTGACGTGCGCCTGCGCGACGCGCGCGACGCCGGCGCGCGACTCGAACGCTGGCGGCGGCTGGCGCTCGAAGCGGCCAAGCAGTCGGGGCGCGCGCGCGTGCCGGCCGTCGCGGAGCCGGTCGAGTTTTCAGAGTTCGTCGCGACGGCCGCGTCGGAAGACACGCGGCGCCTGATGTTCTCGGAGCGCGACGGCGCATCGCTCGCCGAGGCGCTGGGCAAAGCGGACGCGGCTTCGATGGCCGTGACGGCGCTCGTCGGGCCGGAGGGCGGTTGGGAGTCCGAAGAGATCGACGCGGCGCGCGAGGCCGGCTGGCGCGTCGTCACACTCGGCGGCCGCGTCCTGCGCGCCGAAACGGCCGCCATCGCCGTCGCGGCCCTCTTGCAACACCTCTGCGGAGACCTCAGATAGAGCCGTCAATCGTGAATCGTCAATCGTCAATCGTGGTTGAGCCAAGGCCCGTCTTGAGCGGCCCCGCTCAAGGCGATTTGAGCGACAACTCCATCGATTCACGATTCACGATTGACGATTCACGAGCTTTTGCCTTTACGGCCGCGCGGGAGCAGAATACGTAAAGCGTTGAAAGTGGTGGAACGGCGTCGCGGCCGGCGGCGTAATTCAGTTTGTTGAGAACGCACCTAGCGGCAGGGGGATAAACTTTCCGATGTCTTTCGACAAAGACGACGTGGTCGGGCGGGCGCGGGTCGATCTGGCGAAGCGGCTCGGCGTGGCTGAGGGTGAGGTCGAAGAGGAGTCGGTCGAGGAGGCGGAGTTCCCCGACATGGCTCTGGGCGCGCCGCAGGGCGACGAGATGAGCGGGATGATGATCACGCCGGGCTGGCGCATCCGCCTCAAGGCGGGCGCGCGCTCCTACGAGTACCGCGCCGACGAACGCCAACTCCGCCTCTGCGACTTCAAGGGCAGGAACTACAGGATTTGAGGAGCTGTTAGCTCTTAGCTAAAGACAATAGCGGCGGACGCGCCGAAGATAAAACAGTGCGGTTGAAGACGCTGGCTGAAAGCTAACAGCTAAGAGCTAACAGCTCTCCGAGGAGTGAAATGATGAACCGACAGAATTTCGTCTGGCACGCGTCGCTGGCGTTGATGCTGGTTGCGGTGGCCGCTTTCATCGGGCAGGTTCGTCATTGGCAGACGCACACGCCCCCGCCCTTCGTCGAGGCTCCGCGCGCCGAGTTCCCCATTCACGACCGCGAGGTGCCGGACGCTCACCGCGAGGCCCGAGACATCCTCGTGCGCTTCCGCGCGGGCGTCTCCGACGAGCGCATCGCGGAGATCACGCGCGAACGCAACGACGCGGTGGACGACCAGATAGAGTCGGTCGAAGGTCTCTTCGAGATCGACGACCTCGACGACGTTGACCCGCAGGAGGTCGTCGCCGAGTACGCGGCGCTTCCCGAGGTCGAGTACGCGGAGGCGAACGAGGCGATTGAACTCGACCCGGTCGAGCGCTTCAGTATCCCGGCGGAGCAGCAAGCGTCGGAAGCGGCCGCGCCGGGGGCGGGCGAGAATTTGCCGAACGACCCGATGCTCGGCGACCAGTGGGCGCTCGTCAACCGCGGCCTCCGCAACGGCAAGGAGCGTGCCGACATTGGCGCGGCGCTCGCTTGGGCGAAGACGCAGGGCAGTGAGCGCGTCGTCGTCGCCGTCCTCGACAGCGGTGTGGATTACACGCACCCCGACCTCATGGAGAACATGTGGCTGCGTCCCGGCGACATGCCCGCCTACATGGACGAGCACCTCGGCGCGGTGGACGACCTCCGCGGCTTCAACGCCGTCGATAACCTGCGCGACCCGATGGACGACAACGGCCACGGCACGCACTGCGCGGGTATCGTCGGCGCGGTCGGCAACAACGGCGAGGGCGTGGCCGGCGTCAACTGGAAGGTCGAGATCATGCCCCTGAAGTTCATGTCCTCCACGGGCACGGGGACGACCAAGGACGCCATCGAGGCCATCAACTATGTCATCGACCGCAAGCGCGCCGGAGTCAACGTCCGCGTCATCAGCGCCAGTTGGGGCTCGACGCTCCGCTCCAAGGCGCTCGAAGACGTAATCCGCAAGGCCGGCAAGGAGGGCATCCTCTTTATCGCCGCCAGCGGCAACTCCACGGCGGACACGGATCGCCGCCCGCACTTCCCTTCGAGCTACAACCTGCCCAACGTCATCTCCATCGCCGCGCTGACACGCAAGGACGAACTCGCCGGCTTCTCCAACTTCGGCGTCAAGAGCGTCCACCTCGCCGCGCCCGGCGCGGAGATTTTGAGCACGTGGCTCAACGGCCAGTACCGCGAAGCCTCCGGCACTTCGATGGCGACGCCGGTCGTCTCGGGCGTGGCGGCGCTCATTCTCTCGGTCGATAATGACCTTTCGGCCGAAGAGCTGCGCTCGCGTCTTCTCGACTCCGTTGACAAGCTCGACGTGCTCGGTGGCAAGGTCTCCAGCGGCGGGCGCGTCAACGCGGCCCGCGCCGTCGGCGCGAAATAAATCGGTCAACGAGCCGCCGGAGGCGGCGCATGGGACTATAGTGGCTTGCAGTTGAGTGGGTAGTAGGTCAACTCACCGCAGAGGCGCAGAGGGCG
>DASVES010000409.1:0-5505 GCA_036380435.1 Pyrinomonadaceae bacterium
GGCTTGAAGTTCTTTCGCCCCTCCGGGGCTTCAAATACTTTCCGGCATCTGTTCCCCGGTCTCACGACCGGGGAACAGATGCCGCCGCCTCCGGCGGCTGGCGGTGCCTATGACTTCTAACGCGCGCCCTTCGCCGCATTCACCTACTTCTTCTTGAATACGTCGTCCTCCGGGTTAACGAAGACGGCCTGAAACGGCCCCGTGCCATGCACCTGAACGATGGTCTCGCCCTTCGACAGGGCGTAGTGCGGGACGTTCTTCGGCGAGACGAGGTAAGCGCCCGCGCCGAACTCCTGCGCGCCCGTCAGGTCGTACTTCTCTCCCATGCCCATGACCCACGTTCCCGTGATGACGGTTAAGTGCTCGTCGAACGGGTGCCAGTGCGGCGGCACCTTCAGCCCGTCGCGGTGCTTGATGCGGATGACGTAGTGCGAGCCGGCGGCTGCGGGGTCGCCTTCCAGCACGGCGATCTCCGCGCCCTCGTAGAAGGGCTTCCACTGAATCGTCTCCGGCTGGAGCGCGACGTGAAAGCTGTGTCCGGCGACGTGCTCGGCCGGCGCGACGTGCATCGCGGGCGCGATCTCGGCCGCCCGCTCCCGGCCCGCCTGCGCGAAGATGGCGCACGCCGCCAGCAGCACGAGTGGGTATGCGAAAATGTGTCTTCTCATCGTCTCGCGTCTCCTCCCGGTGGCCCCGTTGAGCCGTCCTACTCTTAACGCGCAGTGCGGCGGCGAAAAGGATCATCTCCCACGCTCGTGGGCGAACGCGCGCGCCGGCGGGGGCCGTGGCGCGCGGCGAACAGTTCACGCCTGTTGTGGCCGCGTGCGCCGGCCGTTATACTCCAACGTGCGGGCCTGCTCGCCACGCGCGGCGCGGCGACAAAGTCTCGAAATTTATCCCGCGAAGCGGACGCGCGGGCCCGACACGCCGCACCGGCCGCCGACTGCTCTCATGGCTCAGGAACTCTTCAACTCACAGGATTGGATAAGCGCGGCCGACCGCGGCGACGCGGACACCGTCGAAAGGTTTCTGGCCGAGGGCGCCGACGTTGACGTGTGCACGCCGGGCAGCGAGACGGCCCTGATGCGCGCCGCCGCGCGTGGCCACGCCCCGCTCGTCCGCGTGCTCCTCACGCGCGGCGCCGACCCGAACCTTAGTCGGCGCGACGGCTGGACGGCGCTCATGCTCGCAGCCTTCTTCGGCCACGCCGAGACGGCGCGCGAACTCCTGCGCCGCGGAGCCGACATCGAGGCGACCGACCGCAACGGCTCGACGGCCTCCAAGTGGGCCACCTCGCGCGGCCACCTCGAGGTCGCGCGGCTCATCAACGACGCCTCAGCGGCGGGCGTGTCGATTGAGAAGGAGATTGAAAAGGTTGCGCCCGTCGTGGAGACGGGGAAGGACGCGAAGGCCGACACGCTGCGGCCAATCGCGCCGACGCCGGAGCGTGCGCCGGAAATCAACGCCGCCGTTACGCCGCCGATACTGACGCCGACGAGCGCCGCAAGGCGGGTCGAACCAGCGGGCGATGCGCGGGAAGAATTGGACGAAGTCACCATCGCCACCGCCGTCAGGAAGTCCTCCGCCGCGCCTGCCGCGCCGACCCACGCTCCCACACCCGCGCAGGTCTTCATGCAAGCGCACGCACCCGCACCAATCCCGGCGCACACGCACGCGCCGCCGGCCGCTTCAATCTTCGAGCGCGCGGATGAGTTGCGTGCGGAGATGTTAGCCGTTTCACCTGAGGTCAGGAGGGAAGTTAACGAGCTGGCCGCGCGCGCGGCGCGGCGCGCGGACGGCGGCGCACGCTTCTGGCGCTCGGCGGCGCTCGGGATGGCGCTCCTGGCCGTCGGCGCCGCCCTGCTCGCTTACAAATTCGGTGGCGCGGGCGCACCCTCGGCCGGCGACGGCGCGCGCTTCGCGGCCACGCCCGAGGCGTCGGCGCAACCCGCGACGGCCGCGCCCATCGAGATGCAGCCGGCCGTGCCCGTCACGCCCATCGCCTCGCCCCTGCCCGCAGACCCCGCCTCGCAGGGCGTCGGCACGGTGGGCCTTGCGCCGGGGACACAGCCGAGCGTCCCGACATACTTCCCGCCCGCCACGACCGACGCGGCGACCACGGTCGAGACCGCCCGGCCGCGTGAGACATATCCGGCCAACCAGCCGGCCGGGCGCGCGTCCGGCGGCGATCCGGCATTGGTTAATCTCGGGCAGTCGGAGCGAACGGCCGACGATGCGCCGGCGCTTCCGACGCGTCGGCCACAGGACTCCGCCGCGTCCGACAACACGCGCACCGAGGCCCCGGCGACGCGCCCCGCGCGCGACGACTCCGCGCAGAGAAGCACCCGCACCACCCGTCCGGCCGACGAGCCGCGCCCCACACCGACGCCGAAGGGCAAAGTCGTCAACTGGCCCTGACCCCGCCACGTCGGACGGACGCCACCTATTTTCAGCTTAACTACTCTAGCCCCCCTCTTTTTATAAGTTTCATGGGCCGGCCGCAGGGATCGGGTCTTAATTGATTTGTGAAGGCCCTCCCCTTGGGGTGTATGAGCAGCGGGGCGATGCGCGGTCGGGTGCATGCCGTTGTCAGGTGGCGCACGCGGCCCCCGGTTTAGCTACAATTCGTGAGTGCATTCGAGCAGAGCGTGCCAGGAGCCGCCCAACCCTTCACCCCCTTATGCTCGACGTACATCCACCGGCCACGGCATCCACGCACCGTGGCCCCGCCCCCGTCAACCGGAACCCTGACGAGAACGCGGCCCTTCGCCACGGGCCCGCGATAGAGAGGACTCCCACCGTCCAACCCGCCCACGCCGTCGACGCTGAGCAGCGAGCCGTGTACCCACCCCATCCCCTTGAAGAGAACCCGCTCCGTGTCACCGCCCTGCTCTACCGCGCGGTCGATTCTCACCCACTCACCCTGCGAGCCCGTGAGATGGACAAGGATGCCATCGACATCCTGATTCGGCAGATTGCCGACGACCTGATAATTAGCTCCCGGCCCCGAGCGCACGTTCATCCCGCGGGGGTCCGGGTCGTTGGCATACGCCTCCGCGTCGCAGGCAACGGTGCCGCCGCCGCCCGCCTTCCGCTGAGCGTGCGCGGGGCTGGCGCCCCCTGGGGCGAGGATGGCCAGCCCCGCGCAGAGGGCGAACGCAATAATTTTGGTTGTGTCACTCATAGCGCACCTTCTCTCAGTGCCAGAATAACATTGGGGCATCTAACGCCCGGCATCAGCCGCGCGCACGGGCCATAGATGATAAAAGCCAACGTGATTTGCGCGTCCGCTGCATACCGTTGTTAGGCGCGGCTGATAATTTACTCCTCGGTTTAATCCTCAGGCGACGGCACTACCTTCCAGGAGATAGCGCAGTGATCATTACGCTCAAGAGCATCGACCCGGAACATCGCATACAGGTCAGATTCCCGATTCTTGATATGCACCACGTACATATGGCCGGCCACTGCTTGTGTCACCCGGCCGTCGGAAGATGACTCGAACGTTTCATCTATCCCTGGGAATCTAATACCAGTCGACAGCTGAGGGTTAGCCGGGAGGAAGGGCGTGTGGTGGATGTCAGACCACTCTAATTCGCCCAAATCTTTAATCCGGCTCGGGTCTTCACCACCCATTGAGACGCTGAACCAATCCGTATCGCCATCAATGGAGATACTCCCATACAGAAGATGTGCACGATTGAAAGTGAGGCGCTCCCATCCTTCCACATCGCTCCTGACGCCATGCCGGAAATTGAAGGCTGATCTTCCGTAACCATCATCCTTGTGTGTGATTCTGGAGAAGAGCGTGATTGTTTGGGGTAGAGTTTGCAACTCAGCCCTCTGGCCGCGCGCTAGCAAACTGAACGACGTGCCAACCAGAAAGGCAATACCTATCAAGGTTTTGTTTCTCACGCCCGCCTCCTTTCAACTTTGCGCCTAACGCCGGAGCTAAGCCGCCGCGCATCCAACTGCGACAGCGCCAAGTTCTCGATAAGAGGCCGCCTGATGCGCGGTCGGCTTGAGCGACTTGTCAGGCAACGTGCGCCACCCCAGGGAGATGGGCGCCACCGAGGTGACGGCGTTCCTCTCTCACCTCGCCACGGCCCGCAACGTCTCGGCCTCGACCCAGAACCAGGCGCTCTCGGCCCTGCTCTTCCTTTACCGGGATGTGCTCGGCATGACGCTGCCCTGGCTCGGCGACCCGCTCACGTCCCGGCTGTCTTCACCAGGGAGGAGGTGCGCGCCGTCCTCTCGCACCGCTCCGGCCAGAAGTGGCTGATGGCTTCCTTCCTCTACGGCTCGGGGCTCAGGCTCTCCGAGTGTCTGAAGTTGAGGGTCGAGGTGCGTGGACTTCGGCTATGGTGAGGTCGTGGTCAGGGACGGCAAAGGCGGCAAAGACAGGCGCACGCCGCTACCCGGCCCACTGTCCGATCCCTTCCGCATCCACCTCTGGCGTGTGAAGGCCCTGCACGAGCACGATCTGCGAGCCGGCTTCGGCTGCGTCGAGTTGCCTCAGGCGCTCTCGCGTAAGTACCCGCGCGCCTGCCGCGAGTCAAGGAAGCGATGCGCGCGGTAAGGCTCACACCAAGCACGGGGGCTGTCACACCCTTCGCCACTCGTTCGCCACGCACCTGCTCGATGACGGCTACGACCTGCGGACGATCCAGCAGCTGTAGCGGCGGGGCGTGGAGCCACACCGGTAAAGGCACGTCGCGGACGCCCTTCCTGATTTTTGGCGGCAGGAAGGCCCACCGCCGAGGGGGCAGAGTTGGTGGCCTATCACGGCCCGAAGCGGCGCTCGTACTCGCCCGAGGTGATGAAGGCCTGCACCATCTGCGAGCTGATGTGATTGCCGCCGAACTGGTTGAGCTTCCCCAGCCAGAAGTTGTACCCGCCGAAGTCCAGGTTCAATTCCGGCGCATCGTAGGGGTTCCTGCGCAGATACCCGTAGTACTGCATGAGGACGAAGGCGCGGGTGAAGAACTTCTGGTTGACGGCCCCGTTCTCGGCCACCTCGCGGAGCGCCCGCGCCTTCGTGATCTGCCCGAGCGTCAGGCGGCTGACGAGGCTGTCGCGCTCGGCCTGCGTGAGCGCGTTCTCCGTGTTCGCGTGCAGTGCGTTGACGAACTCCGCGGGCGTCATCGCATTGAGCGCGGCGAAGCGCGCGCGCGCGGCGAACTCGGCGGCGTAGGCCGCCTTGTTGGCCTCCAACTGCGCCTCGGCCCCCGCCTGCCCGATGACCACCCCGCGGCCGACCTGCTGGAGGTCGGGCAAAAACTCCCGCAGCGTCGTCGGCACCGGCTCGCCCGCGCGCACCCCGTAGGCCGCCTGATACATCTTGTAGACGAAGTAGCCCGTCTCCTGAAACTCGCCGGAGACGAAGAAGGCCCCGGAGACGTTGTTGCGGCAGACCTGCAAGTCGGCGTTGCCGCAGCCCGTCGTCTGGCCCATCCAGAAGGCGAGGCCCGAGGCGTCCGGCTCGCGGTTGAAGAAGTCGAGGTA
>DASVES010000410.1:0-6442 GCA_036380435.1 Pyrinomonadaceae bacterium
CCCGAGGCTTCGACAACGCGCGGGAACCAGCGCCCGACGCCCGGCTTCCCCGCCTCCAACCCTTCACCTATCTGCGACAGTGCGTGCTGGACGTGGCGCGGGTTTCCACCCTCGTTGAAATACTTCTCGATCTGCTCGTCGCTCAAGCTCCGGCCGAACCATGTGCCGTACCAGTAGGCGAACGGCACGATGACTAACAGCGCGGCCACAACCATCAGCGGCCATGGCGTGCGCCGCTTCTGTTGCCGGGGGTTTTCGTCCGCTCCCCGATGACCGTTCTGGTTGTTCGTTGACACTTCCTTTACGCCGCGCCCGCCGCGTCTCGTCCCCGCATTAGCGATACAAATGATAAAGCATGACGTAAACCACGACGCCCGTCGCGGAGACGTAGAGCCAGATGGGGAAAGTCCAACGCGCGATGCGGCGATGTCGGGGGAAGTCGCCGCGCAGTGCCCGGCCCAGAGTCAGGGCAACTAAGGGGACGATGACGACGGCGAGAACGGTGTGAGTCAGCAGGATCGTCAGGTAGAAATAGCGAACTGCTCCCTGCCCCGTGAACCGCGTCATCCCTCGGTAACCGAAATGATAAATCAGGTACGAGACGAGAAATAACATGGAGACGCCGAGCGCCCCGAGCATGCAGGCGCGGTGCGCGCCGATCTGGCGGCGGGAGATAAAGTAAAAGCCGGCGAGGAGCAGGAGAAAGCTCGTGGCGTTGAGGGCGGCGTTGAGGTGCGGGAGGGCTGTATGGTCCATCAACAATAATTCTAACAGAAGGTCTAACCTTCCCCGCCCGCTTGCTCCTGCAAAACCCTGCGGCCCTCCGGCGAGAGCGCGTAAAAATCGTTCCCGCGCTCTTCGAGCAGACCTTCGCCGACCAGCATCTCGACCGTGTAGAGGACTTCGCGGCGCGCGTCGGGGTCGTTGCTGTCGCCCGCCTCGAACAGTTCGTGGAGGTCGAGCGTTTCCCTCCCCCACTCGGGGAACAGGCGCAGTACGCGGAGAGTCAAATCTTCCTTCTCAGACATCTTCAACATGTCGGGCGGCCGCGCGACGCTTCGTCTCAACCGGCGAAGGATTGCGCCACGGCGTAGGTGTCTTCATAAGAGCGGAAGCGCGTGATCTTCCCGTCCTTGAGCGTGAAGAGCAGCACCCACGGATTATCGAACGTCCGCCCAGAGGAGCGCAGCCGGGCGCGCTCGAAGCCGACGACGGCTACTCGGTCGCCCTGCGCGATGAACTCCTGCGGCTCGAACCGCTCGAACTCGACCGCGCCGCCGATGGCCTGCAAGAACTCCGTCACGCCCTCGTGCCCGCGCCGCTCGCCCGCGTAAGGCACTGACGGCGGCCCGGCAATCGTCCACTCTACGTCTTCGGAGAGGAAGCTGAGGAAGGCAGGCACGTCGCCCCCGCCGAAAGCTTCGAAGGCCCGCTGAACCACGCTCACGTTGTCGGCTTCGCTCATAATTAGACTTTCTTGGGATGGGAGGGTTTGGGCGGCGCCTTCGGCTTCTGGCCCATCTCCTCGTAGCCGCAGCGTTCGCACTGCCACAGCGGGAAGGTGTCTGTCGTGCCGGCGGCCGCCTGATAGATGGCGCGGTCGGAAGGGATGATCTTGCCGCCGCAGGAGGGGCACGCGCGCCCCCTCGTGGTCTGCCGGCTCACGTCGATCCGCGCGAGTCTGTCATCTTGCGTCATGCTTCTCCGTGTCGGCTCGCTCGTCGCCGTTTTTGTACTTGATGAAGACGGCGAAGATCGAACAGAAGATGGCGACCGGCGGGATGAGCAGGACGAGTATCCCCGAGTTCATCGCCCGCGTGGCCTGTTCACCGGCGCCCTGAACGGCCGACTTGCACATCGCGCACTGCGCGTCCGCCCCGGCCGGCGCGATCAGGACGAGCACCAACCCCACGGCGATTAGTGCCGCGAGACGTAGGGGGGTACTTCGCCATGCGCGCTCAGTTGAATGTCTCACCGGGCCTCCTCCACCGCGTCTTTGACCTGTACCGCGCGCAGGTCGTGGGAGCGCCTGCTGTCGGGGAAGAAGACGAAGAGCAGGCAGATGCAGATACAGAGGATGGGGATGAGCGTCAGCACGAGGCTAAGCCGCTCGAAGCGGAGGTGCATGAAGTAAGCGATGATGAGCGCGGCCTTGATGAGCGAGAGGCCGATCAGCAGCGTCAGCATGACAAGTAGGCTGACTTTGAAATAGGCCAGCAGCACCTCGATGAGCGTCAGGAAAAGTAGTGCGCCGAGCACCGAGAGGAAGAGTTTGGTTGTCCCCTCAAAGTGCAGGTCGGCGGCCTCGGCGGTGCGCGCCGCGGGGACGCCCTCCCCGAGCGTGAACGGATTGTTGAGCATCCCGCGCTCGCGCAGATACATGGCGGGGATGCTGATGAAGACGAGCGCCATCGTGAGCGCGACGGCCGTCAGGAATAGGCCGTCGATACTCAGGAGGCCGCTGATGCCGCCCGAGAGGTTTGTCGCCGCAAGCGCCAGAAAGACCCCGGCAAGCAGCACGCACAAAAACACCAAAAGTACGTCCTGCTTGCCGAACAGTCCCCGCGCGGAACTCAAAACACGACTCATCCGTTTAGCTCCTCCTCTCTCTTCAGTGCCCCCCGGCGGTCGGGTCGAACGACATCAGGTAGATGAGCGGGAAGACGAACATCCAGACCAGATCGACGAAGTGCCAGTAGAGGCCGCTAATCTCCACGTCTTCGTGGCGGGTGTGTTTGATCCGCAGCATGATCCACCCGAGGTAGATGGCGCCCGTCAGGACGTGGAACATGTGAAGGCCCGTGATGGCGAAAAAGGACGCGCCGAACAGCGGGGGCGCGTTCGGCCACCTTTGCGCCCACTCAGCGGGGAGCGAGAACGGCCTCAGCCCGTGGTCGATGACGTTAATCCACTCGATGATGTGGAGCACGAGGAACGCGCCGCCGCCGAGGATCGTCCCGAAAAGCCAACGCCGGGCGGAGCGCAGGTTATTGTGCGCCGACGCCTGCACGGCCTTGACCATCGTGTAACTCGACGTGAGCAGGCACAGCGTCATCACGGTGGAGAAGATGATGCTCGGATAGAACTCGTAGGGCGTCGGCCACTCGTCGCTCGACGCGCGGACGTAGCTGTAGACGATGAGCATCGCCGAGAAGGTCATCGCGTCCGACACGATGAAGAGCCACATCCCGAGTTTCTTGTGGCCGACGCGGTAGGGAAGTGTGCCGCCGCCCCAGTCCGCCGTAATCACCTGCCCCGCGTGCGCGTGCGCTTCGCTGCTCAAGACGCGTCACCTCCAGAAGAATAGGAGCATGAACAAAAACACCCACAGGCCGTCCATGAAATGCCAATAGACGCCCACCATGTGCGAGACGGCCCGCCGCTTCGCCCCGGCCTCTCCGCCCCCGGCCCCCCTCGCGGCCCTCAACAGAAGGTAACTCAGGCCGAGGATGCCGCCCAATAGGTGCAGGCCGTGCAGCCCCGTCAGCACGTAGAAGAAAGAGCTGTGCGGGTTCGTGGCGAGATAGACGCCCTGCGCCACGAGTTGCCGCCACGCGAGAAGCTGCGACCCCAGAAAGGCGAGACCCAGCAAGAGTGTCAGGGCCAGCCAACGCCTGAAGGGCTGTTCGTCACCGCGGCCCAGGCTCTTCTGCGCGAGCATCATCGTCAGACTGCTGATGACGATGAGCACGGTGCTGACGACGACGACCGAGGGCATCGCCGTGGGGCGCCAGTCGGTCGAAGTCGGCAACCCCGCGCGGACGATGTAGGCGCTGGCGAGCGCCGTGAACATCATCACGATTGAGGCGAGGCCGACGTAGACGCCGATGCGGTAGCGGTCGGGTGACCAACGCTCGCCCTCTTCCCCGCCGCCGCCGGGTGAGCGGTCGCCGCCGCCGCCGTTCTTGCGCGAGCCGTTGCCGCCCGGTGGGTGCGGCCCGAGGCCGATTCCCTTCTTCGTGCGGACGGCGCGCTGCTGCTCAGTGCCCGTGACCGTTGTGACCATTCCCCTTGCCCTCTTGCCCCCTCAGACTTTCGTCACCCCGCCCCTCGGCTTCCGTCTCGTGCTGCATGATGAAATCGCGCTCGGCGCCGGGGACGGAGAACTCGTATGCGCCGCGATAGACGGTCGGCACGTTGCCGCCGAAGTTGTCGTGCGGCGGCGGGGTCGTCGGCGTCGCCCACTCCAGCGTCGTCGCCTCCCACGGATTGCCGGAGGCCCGCGTCCCCTTGAACATGCTCCAGAAGAAGTTGAAGAGGAAGATGAATTGCGACGCGGCCGTGATGATGACGGCAATCGTGACCAGCATCACCAGCCCGTCGAGGCGATCAAGGAACCTGTACTCCATGAAGGACGAGAAGCGGCGCGGCATGCCGACGTTGCCCATCGCGTGCATCGGGACGAAGATGGTGAAGACGCCGATCATCGTCGGCCAGAAGTGAATCTTTCCCAGCTTCTCACTCATCATCCGCCCGAACATCTTGGGGAACCAGAAGTAGATGCCGGCGAACATTCCGAAGATGGCGGCCACGCCCATCACGAGGTGGAAGTGCGCGAGCACGAAGTAGGTGTCGTGCATCGAGAAGTCGAGCGTGGTCTGGCCGAGGACGAGACCCGTGATGCCGCCCGCGACGAAGAGCGAGACGAAGCCGAGCGCAAAAAGCATCGGGGTGGTAAATCGTATCTTGCCGCCCCAGAGCGTGCCGAGCCAGTTGAAGGTCTTGATGGCCGAGGGCACGCCGATGGCCAGCGTCAATACCGAAAAGGCCATCGCCGAGTAGGGACTCATGCCGCTCATGAACATGTGGTGGCCCCAGACGAAGAAGCCCAAAAGCCCGATGGCGAACATGGCGAAGACCATCGCGCGGTAGCCGAAGACGGGCTTGCGTGCGAAGGTTGAGAGGATGTGCGAGGTGACGCCCATGCCCGGCAGGATGGCGATGTAGACTTCGGGGTGGCCGAAGAACCAGAAGAGGTGCTGCCACAAAAGCGGCGAGCCGCCCTGATGGTCGAGCACGCGCGTGCCGTCGCTCAGACCCGTCGGGATGAAGAAGCTGGTGCCGGCGTTGCGATCAAGGAACAGGAGGATGCCGGCGGCGAGGAGCACCGGAAACGCGAGGAGCGCCAGCACGGCCGTCGTGAACCACGACCAGCACGTGAGCGGCATCCGCATCAAAGACATCCCGCGCGTGCGCAGGTTCAGGAGCGTGGTGATGAAGTTGAGCGCGCCCAAGAGCGAGCCGACGCAGAAGATGGCGATACTGATGATCCAGAGGTTCATCCCCATGCCCATGCCGGGGACGTTTAAGAGATGCCCGACGGCGCTCAAGGGCGGGTAGCCCGTCCAGCCGCCGGTCGGCCCGACGACGCCGCTGCCCGAGGCGAAGATGGCGGCGACCAGGACGATGAGGCCGACGAGCGTCACCCAGAAGGAGAGCATGTTGAGGACGGGGAAAGCCATGTCATCTGCCCCGACCTGAATGGGAAGGATGTAATTGCCGAAGCCGCCCTGCGGCGCGGTCGTCAGCACGAAGAAGACCATCATCGTGCCGTGCATGGTCACGAGCGACAGATATAGCTCCGGCGACATCACGCCGCCCGGCGCGGCCGCCGCCCCGAAGATCGTCTCCAGCACGGGCACGCCCGTCATCGGCCACGTCAGCTTGATTCGCATCAGCACCGACATGAACATCCCGACGAAGACCGAGAACAGGGCGAGGAAGATGTACTGGATGCCGATGACCTTGTGGTCGATGCTGAAGATGTACTTCCTGATGAACCCCGTGGGCGGGCCGTGGTGGTGCGCGGCATGAGCGGCGGCGGAGGCGCCGTGAACGTCGGCCTCCTCGTGCGTCTCGTGGTGAGTGGGATCGACCTCGGCCATCTCTCTTGTGTCCTCCCGGCGCGAGCGAGCGCCAAGGCTATCTCAGGGTTCATCAGTACTGCGGTAACGGGTACTGCTCGTAGAGCTGCGTGACGCGGCGGGTGAACTCACTCTGCGGGAGCTGCATCAGCTCGGCGTACTGCTGCTCAGGCAGAACGAGCAGGTAGCTCTTCATCTGATAGTGGAGTGCGCCGCACAACTCGGCGCAGGCCAGCTCGTAGCGACCCACCTTCTGCGGCTTGAAGTGGACGCGAATGTCCATGCCGGGGACGAGGTCCTGCTTGAAGCGCAACTCGGGCACCCAGATGCTGTGTGTCACGTCGCGGCCTCGCAAGACGAGTTCGACGGGCCGATCCACCTGCGTGATGAGTGTGGAGCTGACGGCGTCGTCCTTCGCGGCGGCGTCCGTCTCGTCGAGGCCGATGTTGCCGCGCGGTGGCGAGGAGGAGTCGTCGATGAGGTTGGGGTCGGTGCGCCCAAAGCGGCTGTCCGGGCCGGCGTAGTGGAAGTTCCACGCGAACTGTTGCGCGAGCACCCTGATCTGCGCCGAGCCGGCC
>DASVES010000411.1:0-2620 GCA_036380435.1 Pyrinomonadaceae bacterium
TTCATCACCGACTGCATGCGGGGCGAGCGCGCGTCGCCGATGATGCTGCGTGCGCCCAAAGCGCGCGGGCCAAACTCCATGCGGCCCTGATGCAGCCCGACGACCTTCTCCGCGGCGAGCAGGTCGGCCACCGCGCCGGGCAACTCCTCGCGTTCGTACTTTTTGTAAGGCAGCGAGTGTGACTTCAGAAACTCTTCGATGTTCTCTTCGGTGTCGCGCGGGCCGAGATAAGAGCCGCTCATGCCGTCGGCGTAGGGCGGGATGTCGCCGTTGTGCGCGTCGCGCGGCGAGCGCCACGTCCCGGCCTTCTCGGGACTCGTGCGCGGCTTATCGAGGTAGCGGTGCCAGATGGAGAGCGCGATGCCGACGGCGCCGCCGGCGTCGCCCGCCGCGGGCTGAATCCAGATGTCCTCGAAGGGGCCTTCGCGCAGGATGCGACCGTTCGAGACGCAGTTGAGCGCCACGCCGCCGGCCATGCAGAGGCGGCGCATCCCGGTCTCGCGGTGCGTGTGGGCGACCATCTTCGACATCACCTCCTCGGTGATGCATTGGATGCTGCTCGCCAAATCCATCTCGCGCTGTGTGATGCGCGACTCGGGCCGGCGGGGACGGCCGCCGAAGACTTTGTCGAAGCGCCGGTTCGTCATCCGCAAGCCCTGCGAGTAGCTGAAGAACTCGTGGTTCATCCGAAGGCTTCCATCGTCGCGCACTTCAAGGAGCTTGTCCTTGATGATGGGGACGAAGCGCGGCTCGCCGTAGGGGGCGAGGCCCATCAACTTGTACTCGCCCGAGTTGACGCGAAAGCCCGTGTAATAAGTGAAGGCCGAGTAGAGCAGGCCGAGGCTGTCGGGAAAGCGCAGCTCCTTCAAAAGTTTCAGCTCATGGCCGCGGCCGACGCCAATGGAAGAAGTCGCCCACTCGCCGACGCCGTCGATGGTCAGCACCGCCGCCTCCTCGAACGGCGACGGGTAGAAGGCCGAGGCGGCGTGGCTCTCGTGGTGGTCGCCGAAGAGGAGTTTGAACTCGTAACGCTTGGCGCGCCGCTTCGCCTCCCGGTGATCCTCCGCGCCCTCGGCCTTCGCCAGCTCCGTGCGGATGAGGTCGGGCATCCACAGCTTCTCGCGCATCCAGAGCGGCATCGCCTTGAGGAAGGAGGGGAAGCCCGCCGGGGCGTAGTCGAGATAGGTCTCCAGCAGCCGGTCGAACTTCAAAAGCGGCTTGTCGTAGAAGCCGACGTAATCCAGCTCCGAGGCCGACAGGCCCGCCTCCTCCAGACAGTAGCGCGCGGCGTGAGCCGGGAAGCGGTGGTCGTGCTTGACGCGCGAGAAGCGCTCCTCCTGCGCGGCGGCGACCACGCGCCCGTCCACGACGAGGCACGCCGCCGAGTCGTGGTAGAAGGCCGAGATGCCGAGGATGCGTGTCATAAGAAGGTGATAAGTGATGAGTGATAAGTGATAAGAAAGAGAAAGCGCGCCGCCGTCTTCCTTCTTATCACTTATCACTCATCACTTATCACTAGAACAACGTGTAGATGAACGGGGCGAGCGCCGACCCCTGGGTGACGGCGAGGAGGAAGCCGACGAGGAGGAGCGTGATGATGATGGGGGCGAGCCAGAACTTTTTGTTGTGCTTCATGAACTCCCACAGTTCACTGAAGACCTGCATCTTCGACATGACGCGTGTCTCAACCCCTTCAGTACATCTTCTCGAAATGGCGCGGGTCCTGCTGCCGCTCCGGGTAGGTCTGCCAGTAGCTCTCGCCGCGACGCGTGCGCCGCCCCAAAGGGTCCCAACCCGTCAGGCGTTTGACGACGCCGATGGGCGTGACGAGAAGGAAGTAGACCAGCGCGAGGACGACCCTCGTCATCACGTAGCCGAGCACGGAGGCCAGCGCCATCCAGCCACGGTTCGGGAGGACGAGCGCGCGCGGCAACACCAGCCCCGACAACACCAGCGCCGCCCCGACGCACAGCATGACGGGCGCGACCCATTCAAATTTACCCCGGTAGAGCCACCACGCGCCGAGGAGCGTGAAGACCGTGCCGACGACGAGTCCGAAGTCTCGCTCGGCGCGATACGAACGCTTTTTCACGGCCCCGTCCAACAGTCGCACACCCCCTCTTTCTCCACCCCCGGCGGAAGCGGAAAATGATACCCGTTTCAACCGCCAACCGCCAACAGTACCGCGAGCGGTAGCGAGCGGGTCTGCTCGGGTAAGCGACCCGCTCGCTACCGCTCGCGTTACTGTGCGTGGCGGCGCCGGAGCGAGCGCGTCCCCGTGCGTGCGCGTCGCGGGCTATCAGTTCTTCTGGGCGTTGGCCGCCGGGAAGGTGTTTTCGTACCACGCAATCGTCCGGCGCAGGCCCTCTTCGAGGGTGACCTGCGCGCGGAAGCCGAACTTCTCGGCGGCGCGCGTGGTGTCGAGCTGGCGCTTGGGCTGGCCGTTGGGCCGGGCGGGCTGCCAGCGAATCTCGCCCTCGAAACCCGTCATGCGCGCCACCGTCTCGACCAGCTCGCTAATGAACACCTCGCGCCCGTTGCCGATGTTGACGGGCGGAGAGTCGTCATAGAGAGCCGCCGCGCGCAGGATGCCGTCGGCGCAGTCCTCGACGTAGAGGAA
>DASVES010000412.1:0-20193 GCA_036380435.1 Pyrinomonadaceae bacterium
GTCTTGAGGATGCTCAACGAGATCGGCTCCGTCGAACGCGTGCCCGAGTACATGAAGCGCGTGAAGGCCGGCGAGTTCCGTCTGATGGGCTTCGGCCACCGCGTCTACAAGAACTACGACCCGCGCGCGCGCATCATCAAGCAGATCGCCTACGAGGTCTTCGAGGTGACGGGCAAAGACCCGCTCTTAGACCTCGCGCTCGAATTAGAGCGCATCGCGCTCGAAGACGAGTACTTCGTCAAGCGCCGCCTCTACCCGAACGTGGACTTCTACTCGGGGATCATCTATCGCGCCATGCGCTTCCCCGTGGACATGTTCCCCGTCTTGTTCGCCATCCCGCGCACCTCGGGCTGGCTCGCGCAGTGGGCCGAGATGCTCGGCGACCCCGACCAGAAGATCGCCCGCCCACGCCAAATCTACCTCGGCCAGCGCACGCGCGACTATGTGCCCATGGAGAAGCGCAACGGGCAGGCCGAGGGCGCCGCCGCTTCATAAGACGCTGACAACATTCTATGGGCGTGGCATGTCCGCGGCCTGTCTTCGGGAAAGAATTATTAACATGGATGGTCAGGATGCACGGGATAAGATGATTTGAAATCTCAAATCTTGAATCAGAGATTGAGTTTTCCCTCTTCATCCTGTTACTCCTGTCCATCCATGTAAATTCCAAAAATTCGATAGAACGAACAGCGGGGAGAACACATGCTACCGACACGCGGATACGCCACCGACGGCCCAACGTCTCAACTTCAACCCTTCGACTTCGAGCGGCGTGAGCCGGGGCCGCGCGACGTGCTCATCGAAATCCAGTATTGCGGAGTCTGCCACTCCGACATCCATCAGGCGCGCAACGAGTGGGGCAACTCCATCTACCCGATGGTGCCCGGCCATGAGATCGTCGGGCGCGTCGCGCGCGTCGGCGCGCAGGTGTCGCGCTTCAAAGAGGGCGACCTCGCCGGCGTCGGCTGCTTCGTGGACTCGTGCCGCGTCTGCGCCAACTGCAAGGAAGGCGAGGATCACTACTGCGAGAATCATCTCGTCGCCACCTACAACGGGACGGAGATGGACGAGAAGACGCCGACCTACGGGGGCTACTCTTCGCAGGTGGTCGTGGACGAAGACTACACGCTCAAGGTTCCGGCGAGTCTTCCACTCCCCAACGTCGCCCCGCTGCTCTGCGCCGGCATCACGACTTACTCACCGCTGCGGCGCTTCAAGGTCGGGCCGGGTCAGCGCGTCGGCGTCGTGGGCTTGGGCGGTCTGGGACACATGGGTGTAAAGCTCGCCGCCTCGATGGGCGCAGGCGTCACGGTCTTCAGCACCTCCCCGTCGAAGGAGTCGGACGCGCGCTCGCTCGGCGCGCACGACTTCGTCGTCACGAAAGACCCCGAGAACCTTGTGGCGCTGGCCGGCAAGTTCGACTTCATCCTCGACACGGTGTCGGCGGCCCACGACCTCAACATGTATCTCGCCCTGCTGCGCCGCGAGGCGGTGATGGTGCTCGTCGGCGGCCCCGAAAAGCCTCTGGAGGTGCAAGCCTTCTCGCTCATCACCAACGGCCGGACGCTCGCCGGCTCGATGATCGGCGGCATCCGCGAGACACAGGAGATGCTCGACTACTGCGCCGAACACAACATCACCTCGGACATCGAGCTGATTCCCATCGGGCGAATCGACGAGGCTTACGAGCGCACCGTCAAGGGAGACGTGCGCTACCGCTTCGTCATCGATATGGAATCGCTGAAAGGCAAGTGAGCAGTAAGCAGTGAGCAGTAAGCAGTAAAAACAAAGACCGCGCCCCCACATCTGAGCGGGACGCGCGGACGGGAACAAGTAAGGCAGCCGGAGCATGACGCGCCGTGCTGCCTTACTTGTTTTTACTGCTCACTGCTCACTGCTTTTCAGAACTTCCCGAGGAGCATCAGCACGCCGATGACGATGAAGGCGACGGCCGCGACGCGCTTGATCCATTCGAGCGGGAGGTAGTGGCCGAGTGTGCCGCCGACGAGCACGCCGACGGCCGAGACGCAGATGAGCGCCAGCGACGCCCCGACGAAGACCGTCCACGGACGCTTCGTCTGCGCGGCCATCGTCATCGCCGCCAGTTGCGTCTTGTCGCCCATCTCCGCCAGAAAGATCGTCCCGAAGGTCGCCAGAAGTACGCGCCAGTCCATCGCCTTTGCACCCGCCTTTCGTTTTTTTTCAGACAGTATGAGCGCGCCCCGCCTTTTGTGCTAGGCTACTGCGCGATGCTTCAGCGGGCCGAACCGTCGCAGAGAGTTTCGGGCGCGCACGCGCGACTCTGGTGGCTGATCGCCGGGCGGATTGTCGCCGCCCTCCTCCTGCTGGGCGCGAGCGTCGTCTGGACGCGCTTCTTCCTGCAGGACGGCATCGCCGTGGCGGGCGCGCGCGCGCCCGTGCCGCGCGGCGCGCTGCCCATCGGCGCGGCCGTCCTCGTCCTCTCCTTAGTCTATGCGGCGGCGCTTCGGCTCACGCGCCTGAGCGTCGTCGTTCAGGCCGGCGCACAGTTCTTCTGCGACGCCCTGCTCGTCACCTGGCTCGTCTCCCAGACGGGCGACCTCCATTCGCCCTACGCCGCGCTCTACATCCTCGTCATCGCCATCGCCAGCTTCTACCTCGGCGCGCGCGAGGTGATGCTCGTGGCCGCCGGGTGCGCCCTGTTCTACACGGCGGCGATGCTCTCCATCTCGCTCGGCTTCGTGAGCGCGCGCGGGGCCGAGACCGCCGCGATGCCGCTCGCCGAAGTGCTCGGGACGATGGGACTCAACGCCGCCGTCTGCCTCGTCGTCGGCCTGCTGGCGGCGCGTCTGGCCGACCGGCAGACGCGCTCCGACGTGCAGCTCCGGCAGACCGCGCACGCGCTCGCCTCCCTGCGCCGCCTGCACGAGCGGATCGTCGATTCGATCCGCTCGGGCGTCATCACGACCGACCTCTCGCGGCGCATCTACACGGTGAACACGGCCGCCGAGGAGATGATCGGCTACGGCGCGGCCGACCTGCGCGGGCAGGACGTGTCGATCCTCTTCGGTGACATCCGCGCGCAGATCGAACAGTCTCTGCGCGCCGCCGCCGGCGGTCACACCAGCCCGCGCTTCGAGGCCGACTGCTTGACGGCTGAGGGCTTTCGCGTCCGCCTCGGCTACAGCGTCTCGCCGCTCTCGGGCGAGGCCGGCGACACCACAGGGTTAGTCATCACCTTTCAGGATTTGACGGACGTGCGCGCGATGGAGGAGACCTCGCGCCGGCAGGAGCGCCTCTCCGCCGTGGGCCGCGTCGCCGCCGGCATCGCGCACGAAATCCGCAACCCGCTCGCCGCCATGCGCGGCTCCATCCAGGTTTTGCGCGACGACCTCGCCGACGACCCCGGCCGGCAGGAGTTGATGGAGATCATCCTGCGCGAGTCCGACCGACTCAACCGCATCATCACCGACTTCCTGACCTACGCGCGCCCCCGACAGGTCTCGCTCGCCGCCGTTGACCTGCGCGAGCCGCTGCGCGAAACCTTCGCGCTACTGCGCCACAGCCCCGAGATGCGCCCCGACCACACGCTCGAAGAGGTCTTGCCCGATGAGCCGGTCGCGGCGTCGGCCGACGAAAACGCCATCAAACAGGTCTTCTGGAACCTCTCGCGCAACGCCCTGATCGCGATGCCCGAGGGCGGCTCCTTGCGCGCCGAGATGGAGACGCTGCCGCAGGGCCGCGTCCGCATCACCTTCACGGACTCGGGGCGCGGCATGTCGCGCTCGCAGGTCGAGCGCCTCTTCGAGCCGTTCTCCTCCTCGACGACCGGCGGCACCGGCCTCGGCCTCTCGATTGTCTATCAGATAATCCGCGACCACGGTGGTACAATCAACGTCCGCAGCCGCGAGGGACATGGGACGACGATCACCGTGGAGTTGCCGGGTGCGAAGCCTTGAGCCGCGGCCAGGGTTTCGCGATGCTCAAACCGAGGAGGGAACGATGACCGGCGAAGAGATGCAAAAGGCGATGGATTTCGTCGTTAGTCAACAGGCGCAATTCGCATCCGACATCGGCGAGTTAAAAGATGTCGTGGCACGGCTGGCGAACGCGACCCTGAGCCGCTTCGAGGCCACCGACCGGAAGCGCGACGACGTTGACCGGCGCATCTCCGCGCTTGTGGACTCTCAGTTGCGGACGGAAGAGAGTATTCGTAAAACGGAAGAGAACATCAGTAGGACGGAGGATAACGTCCGAGCGTTGACTGCTGTCGTTGATCGCTACTTCAGTGAGGGCCGCAACGGCAAATAGCTTTCGCAAGTTTTCCCCTCACGATTTCCGCTATGGCTAAACTTCTAATCGTTGACGACGAACAGGGCATGCGGCAGCTTTTGTCGCTCGTCTTCGGGCGCGCGGGACACAGTGTGCGCGCGGCCGAGAGCGGGCGGCGCGCCGTCGAGATGCTGCGCTCCGAGCCGGCCGACGTGATCGTCTCGGACGTGAAGATGCCGGACATGTCAGGCATCGAGATGCTGCGCGCCGTGCGCGAATTCCTGCCCGACGCGGCCGTCGTGATGATGACGGCCTTCGCCACCGTCGAGACGGCCCGCGAGGCGTTCAAACTCGGCGCGGACGACTTCATCCAGAAGCCCTTCGACGTTGACGAACTCAAGCTCATCGTCGAGAAGGCGCTCGAACGCCTCCGTCTCCTTCAGGAGAACCGCGCCTTCAAGCGCGCCCAGCGCGAGCGCGGCCGGCTCGACCAGATCATCGGCCACTCGCCGCGCATGCAGGCCGTCTACCAGATGATCGAGACGGTGGCCGCCGTCCAGTCAACCATCCTGATTACGGGCGAGTCGGGCACGGGCAAGGAGATGGTCGCGCGCGCCATCCACAACCTCAGCCCGCGCTCCGATAAGCCTTTCATGCCCATCAACTGCGGCGCTTTCACCGAGACGCTTTTGGAGTCGGAGCTGTTCGGCTACACGCGCGGCGCCTTCACCGGCGCCAATGCCAATCGCAAGGGGCTGTTCGAGGCCGCCGACAAGGGCACGATTTTTCTCGACGAGGTCGGCGAGATGTCGCCGACGATGCAGGTCAAGCTGCTGAGAGTCCTTCAGGAGCGCAAGGTGCGGCCCGTCGGCGCGCACGAGGAGACCTCAATCGACACCCGCGTCATCGCCGCCACCAACCGCGACCTCGCCGCGATGGTCAAGCAGGGAGGCTTCCGCGAAGACCTCTTCTACCGCATCTCCGTCATCCCGATAGAGCTTCCCCCTTTGCGCGAGCGCCGCGAGGACATCCCCACGCTCATCGAGCACTTCGTCCAGAAGTTCTGCGCGCAGACCGGCCGCTCGCTCGGCATCACGGAGGGCGCGACCGAGTTGCTCGAACGCTACTCCTGGCCGGGCAACGTGCGCGAACTCGAACACACCATCGAGCGCTCCGTGGCGCTGGAACGCACCGACACCATTCAGGCCGACTCGCTCCCGCAATCGGTGACCAACTATAGCCCCTCGCGCGCCGCCTCCTCGGCCTTCGAGCTGCCCGACGAGGGCCTCAACCTCGTGGCCCACCTCGAACATCTGGAGAAGAGTTACCTCCTCGAAGCCCTGCGCCGCACGGGCGGCAACCAGACGCGCGCGGCCGAAGTCCTCCACCTCTCCGTCCGTAGCCTGCGTCACCTCCTCGACAAGCACGGCATCCGCAGTCTCACGGCCCAACTCCGCTCCGACGCCGCCTCGTCCACGCGCGGCGGCGCGGAATAAGTCGGCCGCACGCGCGGCGCTGACGGCCGTCGGCGACGGTCACGTCCGTCAGCCATCGACGGCACCCGGCTTGCATAGCTTTCGCGTGCGGGGACTCACTCCTCCGCCTCACACTCTCACAATTTTTTCTGGAACGTTCTGGTAGGCTTTTCTGGAACGCGCGGCACGACTTCCGGCCGCCGGGCCGGGCCGCGTCTTTGACAAAATGCGGCACCGCTCGTCTGACGATTTTTGTTAAAGCGACAGTTTTCCGCCCGACCGCTGGTGTCACTCACGAACCTCACGCCGCGGCCACCCTTGCAAATATTCCAGCCGATTAGCGCCTCCCGCGCCGGCCCCGCCCTCTGGCACGACGCTTGTAGAAACACACGGCGACAGAATCGCGCAACGCGGCGCGTTGCCCAAGACGACGACGACCCGAAGGGCGCGAGACAAACCAAAACCTCAAACAAGTTCAAGGAGCACTCAGAACAATGACCCAGAAGAAAGGCCAGAAGGGATTCTCCCTCATCGAACTGCTGATCGTCGTCGCGATCATTGGCATCATCGCCGCCATCGCGGTTCCCAATCTCCTCTCCTCCCGCCGCGCGGCCAATGAAGGCTCGGCGCAGTCCTCCGTCCGCACCATCCACAGCGCCAACGCCACCTATCAGGCCACCACCGGCAACGGCGAATACGGCGATGTCGGCGACCTGCTCGCCGAGAAGCTGATCGACCCGGTGCTGGGCACTGGCGCGAAGAGCGGCTACACCTTCGAGTCCACCCCCGTCGCCTCCGCCCCCGCGACCGGCGACCTCGCGAAGTTCCACGCGACCGGCGACCCCACGACCGACTCGGGCGTCTCGCAGTCCGGCACCCGCAACTTCTGCATCGCGGAAGACGGCGTGATGCGCGGCGGCGTCGGCACCTCGAAGGCCGCGAGCCGCGCCGCCTGCGACGCTCTCACGGCCATGGGCAACCAGTAAGACTTCGGTTAGCCAATTCGGAAACCGCGGGGGACGGAGTTCACGCTCTGTCCCCCGCTCTACGTGCCGGGGCGCGCGCCGCGCGCCACGCGGCGAATACGGGAAGGTCGTATGTTGGAAACTGACGGCGTGTTAAAATTCGCGGCGCTGAGAGAGGAGGCTCAACCCACCGTGAGTTCTCGAGAGCGCCGCCCGAATTCATGGCGACGCATCATGGCCATCGCGCGCAACACCTTCCGCGAGTCGGTGCGCGACAAGGTGCTCTACAACCTCGTCTTCTTCGTGCTGCTGCTCACGGGCGCCGCCATCTTCCTCGGCGACCTGTCGGCGGGCGAGGAGTTCAAGATCATCGCCGACCTCGGCCTGAGCGCGACGCTTCTGTTCGGCGTCTTCATCGCGATCTTCGTCGGCGTCGGTCTGGTCTACAAGGAGATCGAGCGGCGCACGATTTATTCGATCTTCTCGAAGCCGGTCGGGCGCGGCGAGTTTCTCGTGGGCAAGTACATCGGCCTGTGCCTGACGCTGCTGGTCAACCTCCTCGTGATGGGCGCCGGCGTGACGCTGGCGCTCATGTACGTGAGGCGTCCGCACAATCCTTCCGTCCTCTACGTCTGGCCGGCGCTCCTGCTCATCTATGCCGAGCTGACCATCATCACGGCCGCCGCGCTCCTCTTCTCATCCTTCTCCTCGCCTTCGCTCTCGGCGCTGCTCTCCTTCCTCCTGTTCATCATCGGACACTTCAGCGCCGACCTCAAAGCCTTCGCCGTCTCGCTCGGCACGCAGGGCGCGAAGGTGTTCTTCACCACTCTCTACTACCTCCTGCCCAACCTCGCCAACTACAGCTTCATCACGCCCGCCTCCTACGGGCATGCCCCCGAGCCGAGGGCTTTGGCCACCTCACTACTCTACGCCGTCGCCTACAACGTCGCCCTGCTGGCGGCCGCGTCCCTCATCTTCCGGCGTCGTAATTTCAAATGAGCGCGCGAGACAACACGTTGGACGACAGGGGAGAAGGAGGAGCGACGGCGCGCGCCGAGCGCCGGACGCTGCTCGCGCTCGTCGCCGCAGTCCTCTTTGGACTCGGCTCGGCCGCCGCCCTCACGCGTTGGAGCGAGAGCCTCCGGCCCGTCGCAGGCGCGCCGGAAGTCGCCGACGAGTTGTACCTCAAGCCGGAGACAGCCCGGCGCTTGAGTCTCAACTTCAATGGCCTCGTCGCCGACTGGTACTGGATGCGCTCGCTCCAGTACGTCGGCCGGAAAGTGCTCGCTTACGAGGGCCAACTTCAGCTCGACGACTTAAGCCCTTTAAAGCTCAAAGTGCTCGCCCCGCTGCTCGAACAGACGACCACGCTCGACCCGCATTTCTACGCGGCATACGAGTATGGCGCGGTCGTCCTGCCGGCCGTAGACCGCGAGGCCGCCGTCCGCCTCGTCCAAAAAGGCATCGACGCCAACCCGCGGGAGTGGCGTCTCTATCATCAGCTCGGCTACATCCACTGGCAGGGCGGACAGTTCAAAGAGGCTGCCCGCGTCTACGAAGAGGGCGCACAGCAATCGGACGCGCCGACGTGGATGAGGGCGATGCCGGCGCGCCTCGAAGCCGAGGGCGGCGACCGCAGCCTTGCACGCGAGATGTTCACACGCTTGCACAACGAGGCGGGCGATGAGCAGATCAAGGAGCTGGCCATCAAGAGACTGGCGCAGCTCCGCTCGCTCGACGAGCGCGACGCCATCCGCCGCGTGCTCGCCATCTACCGCGAGCGCGCGCTCCGCTGCCCCGAGTCGTGGGCCGCCATCGCGCCGGTCTTGAGTCGCGTCCCCGTTCTCAGGCTCGGGCCGGACGGCGCGCCGCTCGACCCGACAGACAAACCTTACGTCCTCACCGCGGGCGGTTGCGAAGTCGAACTCGGCCTCGGGTCGGAAATTCTCCGACAGTAAGCACGAGGCCGCCGCGCCCGACACTTCAGCGGAAGGGATTCCTGAGCGATGACCGAGACAGTTATCCAGATTGAGAACCTGACCAAAGACTACGAGGTGGGCTTCCTGCGGAAGCGGCGCGTGCGCGCGCTCGACTCGCTCACGGTCGCCGTCGGGCGCGGGGAAATCTTCGGCTTCCTCGGCGCCAACGGCGCCGGGAAGACGACGACGCTGAAGCTCCTGATGCGTCTGATGTACCCGACGGCGGGCGGCGCCACGATCCTCGGACGCGACATCGGCGACGTGGCCATGCACGCGCGCATCGGCTACCTGCCCGAGCAGCCATACTTCTACGACTACCTCACGGCCCGCGAGTTCCTCGAATACTCGGCCGAGCTGTTCGGCTACGCGCGCGACGAGCGGCGGCGGCGTGCTGCCGAAGTGCTCGCGCGCGTCCGCCTCGATGAGAAGGCGTGGGATCGCCAGTTGCGAAAGTTCTCGAAGGGGATGCTTCAGAGGGTCGGTCTCGCCCAGTCAATCGTCAACGACCCCGAAATCGTCTTCCTCGACGAGCCGATGTCGGGCCTCGACCCCGTCGGCCGCCGCGAAGTGCGCGACCTCATCGCGAGCTTGCGCGACGAGGGCAAGACCGTCTTCTTCTGCTCGCACATCCTCTCCGACATCGAAGTGCTCTGCGACCGCGCGGCCGTCCTGCGTAAAGGCCGACTCGCGCACGTCGGCCGGCTCGAAGAGCTGCGGCAGATGGGCGGCGAACGCGCAATGGAGCTGATCGTGGCGGGCGCGGACGTGGTCAGGCTGGAGTCGGAGCTTGAGGGCATCGAGGGCGCGCGCGTGACGGCCACGCCGGGCGGCGCGCGCGTCGAAGTCCCGAGCGAGCGGCAGGTGGACGCGGCGCTCAGCGCCGTCCGTATCGCGGGCGCACGCCTCGTCTCTATCCAGCCCGTCGGCAACCCGCTCGAAGAGCTGTTCGTCAACGACGAGGCCGGCGCCTGATTCAACGTCATGCCGGGAGCGCGGTCATCCCGACGACTCAAACAGTACCGCGAGCGGTAGCGAGCGGGTGCGGTCTTCCAAGACCAGAACCCGCTCGCTACCGCTCGCGGTACTGTTTGTCGCTGATAGCCGGCGTGCGCCCATGCTCCCGGCGTTTACTTGAATCTGAACGCCGTGACTTCGATGCGAAGGCTCGCGGGCATCTCGCCCTGCTTGACGCCTTCGAGGACGAGCGAGGGCGACATGGTCTTGTTCGGCTCAAGCTCGCTCTGCCTGCCGGGAATGATGACGAAGTTGCGCGCCTTGACGACCTGCCCGGAGGCGTCGTAGCCGGCGGCGCGCAGCTCCAGCCCGTTGATGGTGCGGTTGGTGAAGTTGCGGAGGGTCGGCTTCATCGAGATGACGGTGTCGCCGATGGGCCGGGCGGCGGTCGTGGCGTCGTCGTCGGCGTTGAAGTCAACGAAGATTTTTTGAACGTTCTGATCGAACTCGGGCGAGCCGGCGCGGGCGGCGCCTTCGAGACGGTCGGGGGGCGGCGCTCCCGTGAGGCGCTCCATCAGCGACTTGCCCGCGGCCGTCGAGAACAGCAGCACCAGCCCCGCGAGCACCACGGCCGAGGCCGCGCCGACGACGACGAACAGCTTACGCTGCGACTTCTCCGTCTCCCCTCGGCGCTCGTCGAACGAGGAGAGCGGGACGACGCTCGGCGGCTCTAAATCAGAATCGCGGAGGAATCTTTCGCGCCCCTGCCCCGCCGACTGCATGGCCCCCGAAGAGCGTGCGGCCTGCTCCAACTGCTCGCGGCCGGTGGCCGTTAAAGGCTCCGCGCAGTAAGGGCAGAAGTTCTGCCCGGCGTCCACTTCCCTTTCGCATTTGCTGCAACGCGTCACGGCCGTTTAAGTCCTCCTCTCCGCCGGCAAGAAGTTACATCACCTGTTCATACGCGCGCGCCAGTCGGCAATGTCGGAGACGACGCGCGCGTCATCGGTGACGAGCGAGCCGGTGCCCGTGCGCATGCGCACCTCGCGCGGCCAGGTGATGCGGAAGCGGCTGCCCTCTCCGGGGCGGCTCTCGACCGTGATCTCGCCGTCGAGCAGTTCGACGATCTTCCGCGCAATCGCGAGGCCGAGGCCGACGCCGCTGTAGGAGCGCGCGAGCCGGTCGTCCACCTGCCGGAAGCCGTCAAAAATGTAGGTGAGCGCGTCGCTCGTCATGCCGATGCCGGTGTCACTCACCTCGATGTACCAACGCGCCTCGTCAACCGGCGCGGCGCTGACGACGATGGTGCCGGTCGAGGTGAACTTGATGGCGTTCGAGACCAGACACGAGAGCACCTGCCGGAGCCTCTGCCGGTCGGTGCGAATGGCGCCCAGCTCCGGCGAGACTTCGGCGCGCACCTTCAGCTTCTTCTCGCCCACCTCGTGCGCGAACTCTTCGGCCACGGATTCTACCACCTCCGCGACGTTCACCGGCTCGATGCGCAGGGCCGAGCGGCCCGCTTCGAGGCGCGAGTAGTTGAGCATGTCGTTGACGAGGTCGAGCAGGGCGCGCGCGTTGCGCTCCACGCGCGTGATGGCGTCGTCCTGAAGCGGCGCGAGCGGCATCTGCGGGTCGCGCTGGAGAATCTGCGACAGGCCGATGATGACGTTCAAGGGCGTGCGTAGCTCGTGGCTCATGTTGGCGACGAAGGCCGACTTCAGGCGGTCGTGCTCGCGCAGCCGGTCGTAGGCCGCGACCAACTCCTCGTGGTGTCTGACCTCGTCGGTGATGTCGCGGAAGACCGAGGCCGCGCCGTCGCGCCGGCCGCCCTCGCCGACGAGCGGCGTGGCGCCGACCGCCAGCACGCGCTCCTCGCCGTCGCCCCTCACGATCTTCAGGCGCTCCGCAGGGACGTGCTCGCCCTTATTGAACGCTCGGCAGATTGGCGTGTCGTCGGGCGCCAGCGCCGTGCCCTCGACTCTACGCAGTCCCATGTCTTCGTTCAGCGCCTCGACACCGTCGCGGAACTCCGACGGCTCGCGCCCGAGAATTCTGCGGCCCGCCGGGTTGACGCGGTAGCGGCCGCGCGCGTCCACGATGACGACGCCCTCGTCCATCTGGTTAATCACGCTCTCCAGCTCACCGGCGCGCGACTTCTCGGCGGCGAAGGCGGCCGAGGCCAGCTTCTCGGCGCGCACGCGCTTGGAGACCTCCGAGAGGATGAGGATTAGACTACCGGGGCCGCCCGATTGTTCCGTCACCGGCCACAGAATTACGTCCCAGTGCTTCGGCCCCTCGTCCTCGCCCTCGCGCGGCGCGACGAGTTCGAGCGACTGCCCGTAGTTAACGAAGGCGCGGCGAGTGCGCCGCACGTCCTCGACCACTTCACTGAGGACGGCCAGACCGGCTGCCGCCTCGTACAGACCGCAGCCCGCCAGCGTCGAGGCGTCGCGTCCGACGAAGCGCGCGAACGTCGTGTTGGCCTTGCGCACGGTCATCCCGGCGTCGAGCACGACAACGCCGAGGGGCAGACTGTCGAGCACTTCGCTGATGAAAGCGCCCTGCCGCTGCAACTCCTCAAATTTGTCCTGAAGGTTCGCCGCCATCGAGTTGAAGCTCGCGGCGAGTGAGCCGACTTCGTCCTGCGTCTCGACCTCCGCGCGCTCCTCAAGGTTTCCCTCGCCGAGCGAGGCGGCCGTCACGGTGAGTTTCTCCAGCGGCTTCGTAAAGCGGCCGACCGCCCACCACGCCAGCAGGCTCGACGCGAAGAGGGTGAGCGCCCACGTCGCCGTCAGCATGAGGATGTCGCGGCCCGCGGGCGTGTTCTCCGGCACGGGGATGCCGACAGCCACTCCCCACCCCTCCGGCTCCGCGCGCCCGTAGCCCGTCACACGCTTCACGCCGTCGCTCCAGCGTCCCTCCGTGACCTGCCGCGCTTCGGAGCGTTGCGGGTGCGCGGGCGTCCCGCCGGCCGAAGGGTTGGGCACGATTTCGCCGCGTGGGTCGTAGACGACGAAGGACGCGCCCTCAGCCCCGTGCCGGTGCAGATACTCATAGAGGGAGCCGGCGGCGCCCTCGCCTAAGGGCGAGGGTTGCGCGGCTGTGTCGTGGTTGGCGGCGATCCACTCTTCGAGGGCGCGCGCGGCCGACGCCGACTCGAACTGGGCCGTCGCACGCGACTGCTCGCCGAGGTTGCGCTGGTAGCTATGCAGTTGGAAAAGGCTGATGATGAGCAGTGGCAGAGACAGGACGGCGAGCATCACCAGCAACCGCGTGCGCGCGTCGATCATAACTAGTGTCTCTGCCTTTCTTGTCATCAGCGTTTACGCTCATCGCCCTCATGCTCTTCGCGCTCCGGGAAGTCGGTCTTGCGTCGCCGTGGCGGCGGCCATGTTGATCTCCTCGTCGGCACGCTTGGCCTTAAAGAAGACGCAAATACCAGAATCGTCTGCGAAATCAGTTCATCAACAAAAACGTTGGCGCGGCGCAGCGCGTCGCGCAGCTTTCGGATATCCCCGTCCGCGGCGTCAAGCCCCTCGCGCCACAGAAAATCGCCCAGTGCATCGCGTAACAGAAACAACTCGCGTGCCACTTCGTCCATCAGGCAGCCCTGTTGAAACCTCACCTGCGCGTGAAATCGCAGCCGCCGCGTGGCCTCGACGATCAACTCATACTGCGCCGCCTCGTCGAGCACGTTCGCCAACTCGTCGAACAACTCCGGCAGGTGTTCGACCAACTCCCTGTACGAGAGCAACACGGGCAGGTCGGTGCGGCTGTCGGCGTAGACCGCGTCGGCCCACGCGCGGATGAGCGAGTCGGCGTGTTCCCGGAAGAGGGGCAGGAACCTTTCGGGCATAGAGTGAAAGCCGTCAATCGTCAATCGTCAATCGTCAATCGTGGTTGAGCGGTGCCCAACTTGTGTGGCACGTCGCGAGTCGCGGGGCGGGCAATCTTAGCGATTGACGATTGACGATTGACGATTCACGGCCCTTTACGTCTCTTGCGGAACGAGGCGGCTCAGGAGGTTTTCGAGCTGGTCGAAGTCGATGGGCTTGGTGACGTACTCGTTGCAGCCGGCGGCGAGCGCATCGGCGTGGAAGTCTGCCGTGTCGTGCGCGGAGACGGCGACGATGGGCACTTTCCCGAGGCCGTCGTACTGGCGTATGCGGCGCGTGGCGGCGAGGCCGTCCAGATGCGGCAGGCTCAAATCCATCAGGATCAGGTCGGGGCGCTCCGCACACGCCTTTTCCACGGCCTCCTGACCGTTGACCGCCTCGATCACACGGTAGCCGCTCATTTCGAGTAAACGCCTCATCATAAAGCGGTTGTCCTCAAAATCCTCGACCACCAGCACGGTCTTCACGTCCTTTTCTACTCCCACCATAACCCCGCTCGCTTCCACCAAGTTCTGCTTGAAAACACGCTCGCACGCGCCCCCGGCTGACGTATGACTAGCAAACAGTTCCCTTTTTTGTTATTATTCCGCATCGAAATACAACACAAAAATTGGCACAGTTTGAGTTTAATCCGTACATACTGCGAGGTACGTCCGGCCCGTTAGACGGGTCGGACCGAACACGGAAGCTCGCGGGTTCCGGAGCTAGATGAAGCCTTTAACCGTAGATTTACAGGACGAAGAGTCTCTCCGCGACCTCGGCAGCGCTTCCGTGCAGGTTGTCCATGACCTCAAAAACCAATTGAACGGTCTCAAACTCTATGCCACTTTCCTGCGCAAGCGTCTGGAGAAGGGCGAGCGCCCGGCCGACGAACTGGAGACCGTGGGCAAGCTCATCGCCGGGCTGGAACGCGCGGCCAATGACATGAACGCGCTCGTCCGCCTGGGCCGCCCGCTGGACTTGCACCGGCAGCCTCATACGGACCTCTCGCGAATCCTGAGCGCCGCGAGCGAAGGTCAGAAGGTGGAGACGGAGGCCGGCGCCTATGAGGGCGAGTTTGATCCGGCGGCGCTCACGGAGGCGCTGAAGGGCGTCGGCGAGGGCGCGCGGGTGATGTTGGAACAGTCAAGACAGACGGGCGCGCTCGCCATCCACCTCCGGCGTGAAGACACGGAGGGGGCGCCTTTGGCGGTCATCGAGTGGCGCGGGGCGGCCAGGCGTGAAGAGGGAGGCGCCGACGCCTTCAAGTCCTTCGCCGGCCCGGCGGGTATGCGCCTCGCTCTCGCCGCCCGCGTCATCCGCGCCCACGGCGGAGAGGTGGCGCACGAGGCCGACATCCTGCGCGCGCGCCTGCCGCTCAGTACATGAGGAAGTCAGGAGTCAGAAGTCAGGAGTCAGAAATAAAAACAGCGGGTCGTTTTTATTCTGACTCCTGACTCGCGGACTCCTGACTCCATTCTTCTAAAGGGGGAGCAGAAGTGGAACGGAAAGAAGTGCGAATCCTGGTGGTGGACGACGAGGCGATGATGTCCGACTCGCTCAAGCAGAATCTTGAGGAGGAAGGCTACACCGCCGACACGGCCTCGAACGGCGCAGAGGCCATCGAACAATTCGACCGTGGCGGCCATCACCTCGTCATTTGCGATCTCCAGTTGCCCGACATCGACGGCATAGAGGTGCTCCGACACGCGAAGGACACCAGTCCCTCGACCGAGGTCATCGTGATGACGGGCTACGGCACGGTGGCGCGCGCCGTCGAGGCGACGAAGGCCGGAGCCTTCTGGTTCCTTGAGAAGCCCTTCGACTTCGACGTGCTCCAGCCGCTCGTCGAGAAGGCGATGGAGCGCCGCGACCTGATGTCGCAGACCGAGACCATGCGCCGCCAGCTCGCCACGCGCACCGAATACTTCAACATCATCGGCTCCTCGAAGTCGATGCAAACCATCTACGAGACCATCGAGTCGGTCGCCAAGTCGGACGCCAACGTCCTCATCGTCGGCGAGTCGGGCACGGGCAAGGAGCTAATCGCCAACGCCATCCACTACAACTCCCTGCGCGCCAAGAAGCCCTTCATCAAGGTCAACTGCGCCGCGCTTCCCAAAGAGCTGATCGAGTCGGAACTCTTCGGCCACACCAAGGGGGCGTTTACCGGCGCGCACGCCGACAAGGACGGACTCATCCAGCACGCGGCGGGCGGGTCACTGCTCCTCGACGAGATCGCCGAGATGCCCGTCGAACTCCAGCCGAAACTTTTGCGCGTCCTACAGGAGCGCAGCTACCGCAAGATCGGCTCGGAGCGCACCTACGCCGTGGACTTCCGTCTCATCTCCTCGACCAACCGTCCCCCCGCCGACGCCATCCGCGACGGCGCGCTTCGCGACGACCTCTTTTACCGTATCTCGACCATCACCATTCATGTTCCGCCCCTCCGCGACCGCAGCGAAGACATCCAGCTCCTCGCCGAGCACTTCCTGAAGATGTACGCGCGCAAGTATCAGCGGCCCATCAACGGCATCTCGCAGACGGCCTACCAGCGTCTGTTCGGCCACACGTGGCCGGGCAACGTGCGCGAGCTACAGAACGTTTTAGAGCGCGCCGTGCTGCTCGCCAAGGGCAACAAGATCGAGCCGGTGGATTTGCCTTTCGAGAACGGCGCGCTTCCCGAAAAGGGCGGGCAGGCCGCCGGCTGGGACGTGCCGCCCAACATGACGCTCGAAGACATCGAGAAGCTCGTCATCGAGCGCACGCTCCAGCGCACCGGCGGCAACAAGCAGGCGGCGGCCAATCTCCTCGGCATCTACCGCCCGCGCCTCTACAGCAAAATCCGCAAGTACAAGATCGACGTGCCCGCGCTCGTCGCATCTTAAAGAGCTGAGCATCGGACGACGAAGGCCCGCCCGGCACGGCGGGCCTTTTGTTGTGGGCGCGCGTGCGCGTTTGGCTTTCGGCTCGTTCATCCCGCATCATATGCTCATCCTTCGTATGCACGACTTAAAGAGATTCGCGCGCTACTTCCGCCCTTATAAAAAATCCCTTGTTCTGGGCACACTCTGCATCCTCGCCTCGGTGGCCGCTGGGCTGCTCGTGCCCGGCCTCGTCGGGCGCGCCATCGACGACCTGCGCCAGCGTCCGACGTGGGGCGCGATGACGAGCGCGGCGCTCGTCATCGTCGCCGTCAAGATCGTCAGCGGCGTCTTCCTCTTCCTCCAGCGGCGCATCCTGATCGGCATGTCGCGCCACGTCGAGTACGATCTGCGGCAGGACTTCTACGCGCACCTCCAACGCCTGCCGCTCTCCTTCTTCCAGTCGATGCGCACGGGCGACCTGATGGCGCGCGCCACCAACGACCTCGGCGCCGTCCGGCAGCTCGCCGGGCCGATGATCATGTACACGCTTCAGACCGTGTTCGTCGTGGTCATCGTCCTGCCCATGATGTTTCTCATCAGCGTTCGCCTCACGCTGCTGCTCCTGCTGACGATGCCGCTCGTCTCGCTCACCGTGAAATACTTCGGTCAGCAGGTACACGTCCGCTTCGAGAAGATTCAGGAATTCTTCTCACACATCTCGGCCCGCGCGCAGGAGAACTTCTCCGGCGTCCGCGTGGTGCGCGCTTACGCGCAGGAAGACGCCGAAGTCGCGGCCTTCGACGACCTCAACCGCCAGTACGCCGAGCGCAACCTGAGTCTGGTACGCATCTCGGCCGTGATGCGCCCGCTGCTCACGTTCTTCATCGGCCTTGGTTATGTGCTCATCATCTGGTACGGCGGCCGGCTCGCCGTGCGCGGCGAGATCACGGTCGGGCAGGTCGTCGAGTTCAACCTCTACCTGACGACTCTCATCTGGCCGCTTATCGCGCTCGGCTACGTCGCCAACCTCTACCAGCGCGGCACGGCGAGCCTCAAGCGCATGAACGCCATCTTCGCCATCGAGCCGGCGATTGACGACCGCGCCGGCGTCAAGGAGCAGCCCGCCGTGCGCGGGCGCATCGAGTTTCGCAACCTGACGTTCGCCTACACGGAGCACTCCGAGCCGGTTTTGCGCGACATCGACCTGACCATCGAGGCCGGGCAGACGGTCGCCTTCGTCGGGCGCACCGGCTCCGGCAAATCGACCCTGATGAACCTCATCCCGCGCATCGTCGAAGCACCTCCCGACACGGTCTTCGTGGACGGCGTCTCCGTGCGCGACTACCCGCTCGCGCAACTCCGCAGCGCCATCGGTTACGTCCCGCAGGAGACCTTCTTGTTCAGCGAGACGCTCGCCGAGAACATCGCCTTTGGGGTGGAAAAGTCGGTACGCGCCGAGGTCGAGTGGGCGGCCGAGATCGCCGGACTCTCTGACGACGTGCGCGAGTTCCCCGACGGCTTCGACACGATGGTGGGCGAGCGCGGCCTGACGCTCTCAGGCGGGCAGAAGCAGCGCACGGCCATCGCCCGCGCCGTCCTCCGACAGCCGCGCATCCTGATCCTCGACGACGCGCTCTCCTCCGTGGACACCTACACCGAGGAGAAAATCCTCGCGCAACTGCGCGGCGTGATGCGCGAGCGCACGAGCCTCATCGTCTCGCACCGCGTCTCGACCGTGCGCGACGCCGACCTCATCTGCGTCCTCTCTGAGGGCCGCATCGTCGAGCGCGGCACGCACGAAGAACTGCTCGCCGCCGGCGGCGAGTACGCCGAGCTGTACGAGCTGCAACTGCTCGAAGAGGAACTGGCGGCGAGCTGAGGCGCAACTAAAAAGGAGGGGTTTTAGAAAGAAATGGCGACGGCGGTTCAACAGTTCCACGAAGAAGAGGCCATCGACAAGGCATACGACCGCGCGCACTCGCGCCGGCTCCTGCGCTATCTGCGCCCCTACCGCCGGCTCATCATCCCCGCGCTACTGCTCACACTCCTCGCCAACGGCCTCGGCGTCATCCAGCCCAAATTTTTCCAGTGGGCCATCGACTGGTACATCGTCCCCGGCAATCTCTCGGGCTTGGGCCTCATCGCCTTCGCCTTCCTCGCCGTCAAGGTGCTCCAGCTCTTCGTCTCTTACCTCCAGACGGTCTTCCTCCAGTCGGTCGGCCAGCACGTCATGTACGACCTGCGGAGCGAACTCTACCGCAAGCTCCAGCGGCAGGAGGTCGCCTACTTCGACCGCAACCCCGTCGGCCGCGTGATGACGCGCCTGACCTCGGACGTGGACGCTCTTAACGAACTCTTCACCTCCGGCGTCATCGAGGGTCTCGGCGACGTGGTGACCATCTTCGCCATCGTCGGCTTCATGCTTTGGATGGACTGGCGACTGACGCTGGTGGCGCTCGTCACCGTGCCGCTCCTGTTCGCCGCCACGGTCTGGTTCCGCAAGCACGCGCGCAACGGCTACGACCTCGTCCGCACGCGCCTCGCGCGCATCAACGCCTTCCTTCAGGAGCACCTCTCGGGCGCGGCCGTCGTGCAGCTCTTCAACCGTGAGCGCAAGTCGTTCACACAGTTCCACGACGTGAACGACGACCACCGCCGCGCGCACATCGAGACCATCTTCTACTATTCGGTCTTCTTCCCGCTCGTCGATCTCATCGGCGCGCTCGGCGTCGCGCTCATCATCTGGTACGGCGGCTGGCGCGTGATGGGCGCATCCACTTCCCCCGGTGAGCAGGCCCTGACCATCGGCGCGCTCGTCGCCTTCATCCAGTACTCGCAGCAGCTCTTCCAACCCATCCGCGACATCTCGGACAAGTACAACGTTCTCCAGTCGGCCATCGTCGCCTCGCACCGCATCTTCAAGACGCTCGACCTCCCCGTCGCCGTCACCACGCCCAACGCGCCGAAGAAGACGGGGCGCGCGCAGGGGCGCGTCGAGTTCCGCAATGTCTGGTTCGCCTACAAGGAAGAAGACTGGGTGCTGAAGGATGTGTCCTTCGCCGTCGAGCCGGGCCAGTCAATCGCGCTCGTCGGCCACACCGGCTCCGGCAAGACGACGATCACCAACCTCCTCATGCGCTTCTACGACGTGCAACGCGGGCAGGTGTTACTCGACGGCGTTGACGTGCGCGAGTGGGACTTGAAACACTTGCGCGAGAACTTCGCGGTCGTCCTTCAGGACGTGTTTCTTTTCAGCGGCACGGTTGAGGGCAACATCCGTCTGGGGCGTGAGGAGATTGCGGCCGAGCGTGTCGAGTGGGCGGCGCGCGAGGTGCGCGCGCACGACTTCATCTCGCGCTTGCCCGGCGGCTACAAGTCGGAAGTGCGCGAGCGCGGAGCCGGTCTCTCGGTCGGACAGAAGCAGCTCGTCAGCTTCGCCCGCGCGCTGGCCTTCGACCCCGCCATTCTCATCCTCGACGAAGCCACCAGCTCCATCGACACCGAGACCGAACAGCTCATCCAGCAGGCCGTCGAGCGCGTGCTGCGTGACCGCACCTCGCTCGTCGTCGCGCACCGCCTCTCCACCGTCCAGCGCGCCGACCGCATCGTCGTTCTCCATCACGGCGAAATCCGCGAGCAAGGAACTCATCAGGAACTCCTCACCCTGCGCGGTCTCTACTGGCGTCTCTACAAACTGCAATACGCCGACGGCGCGCGCGTGCGCGGAGCGCATCCGCCGGGCCTGCCGGAAGGGCGCATGCAGTACGGCGATTGACGCACGGGCAATCCCTTGAAAGCAGAAAGGGCGGGAACTTTCATGCCCCGCCCTT
>DASVES010000413.1:0-5377 GCA_036380435.1 Pyrinomonadaceae bacterium
GACGCGTCCCCAGCCGCGCTCGACCATCGGGGGCAGCGCCTCGCGCGTGCAGTAGAAGACGCCGGAGAGGTTGACGGCGAGGTGCCGCGCCCACATCTCGTCGCTCGTCTTGGCGACGGGGGCGCTCTCGGCGATGCCGGCGTTGTTGACGAGCACATCGGGCGGGCGGCCGAAAGCCTCAGCGCACACGGCGAAGGCGGCGCGCACGCTCGCGGGGTCAGACACGTCGCACGTCGCGTGGTGCGCCGAAGCGTCGTCGCCGCCACGCTCCGACTTGATCTCCCCGGCCACGCGCTCGACCTCGGCCGCCGTGCGCGCCACGACCATCACGCGCGCCCCCTCACGCGCGAACGCCAGCGCCACGGCGCGTCCGATGCCGCGCCCGCCGCCCGTCACGAACGCCGTCCTGTCAGCAAGTCTCATGATGAAGAAGTGATGAGTGATGAGTGATGAGTGATAAGAAAAGGCAGAAGACGGATGCTTTCTCTTATTACTTATCACTCATCACTTATCACCTGCTTTCTTACCTCTCCTTCTTGCGCTCAAGGAACGCGCGGACACGCTTGCGCGCCTCCGGCGACTGGAAGCACTGTATCTGCGCCTCGGTCTCGTACTGAATCATGCGCTCAAGGCTCTCGCCCTCGCTCATGTAGACGGCCTGCTTGGCCGCGGCGACCGAGGCGCGCGGCGCGTCGCGCAGGCGCTCGGCGAGACGGCGCGTCTCCGTCTCAAGCTCGGCGTCCGAGACGACGCGGTTGACGAGGCCGAAGCGCAGCGCGGTCTGAGAGTCGAAGGCGTCGCCGAGGAAGAACATCTCGCAGGCGATGTTGGTGGGGACGACGCGAGGCAGGAAATACGTGCCGCCCCAGTCCGGGTGGAGGCCGACCTTGACGAACGACTGGCTGAAGGAGGCCGACTCGGCGGCGAGCCGCAGGTCGCAGGCGAGCGCGAGATTAAAGCCCGCGCCGTAGGCCGCTCCGTTGACCGAGGCGACGACCGGCTTGGTCATCTGTCTGATGGTCGTCAGCACGCGCCGGCCCGCGCCGAGCAGTCGCCGGAACTCCTCCACGTCGTCGCGCTCCATCAGCTCCGACATGAACTGCACGTCCGCCCCGGCGCAGAACGCCCGCCCCGCGCCCGTCACGACCACGCAGCGCACCGAGGCGTCCGCGCCCGCGTGCTCCAGCGCCTCCGCCAGATCGCGCCGCATGTGCCCCGCGAACGCATTCAGCTTCTCGGGCCGGCTCAGCGTGATCGTCACGATGCCCGCGTCGTGCGCGACTCGGATGTTGTCGTACATAAGTGACGAGTGATAAGTGATGAGTGATAAGTGATAAGAGAAAGACTTTGTCTTCTGCCTTTTCTTATCACTTATCACTCATCACTTATTACCTCCCTTTATCACCTTCCTTTAAATTCCGGCTTTCGCTTCTCGACGTAGGCGGCGAGTCCTTCTTTCGCGTCGTCGGACTGGAAGAGTTGCTGTTGGAGTTCGCGCTCTAAGGCGAGGGCGGACTCGAAGGGGATTTCGGCGCCGGTCTGGACGGCGCGCTTGATGCGGCCGGCGGCGAGGGCGGCGCGCCCCGGCGTGGTGAACTGGCGCGCGTAGGTCAGCGCTTGCTCCATGAAGGAGGCGCTGGTGTCGGCGTCGAAGAGTTGGTTGACGAGGCCGAGTTCGCGGCCGCGCTCGAAGTCGAACAGCTCGCCCGTCGTCAGCAACTCGATGGCGCGGGACTTGCCGACGATACGGAGGAGGCGTTGCGTGCCGCCGGTGCCGGGCAGGACGCCCAGATTGATCTCAGGCAGGCCCATGCGACCGGCGCCGCGGCGGGCGACGCGGAGGTCGGCGGCGAGGGCGACTTCGAGGCCGCCGCCGACGCAGTGGCCGTTGATGGCGGCGACGACGATCTTCGGCGTCTGCTCCAGACGCGACAGGGTCTCGTTGGCGTGAAGGCAGAAGTAGTATTTGAAGGTGGGCGTGACCTCCGTGAGCATCGCGATGTTCGCCCCGGCGCAGAAGAACTTCTCGCCCTCGCCCGTGATGACGACGACCTGCACGCGGTCGTCCATGCGCGCTTCGAGCACGCGGCGGTCGAGCTGGCGCATCATGTCGTAAGAGTATGTGTTGGCCGGCGGGTCGTTGAGCGTCAGGAGCGCGACGCCCTCGCGCACCTCGTAGCGGACGAGTTCTTTCGACGCGTCGGCCGCGGGCGCCCCTTGTTGAACCTTCGCTTCAGCTTCAGCCATGACGTGTTCGGCTCCGTTGGTCGTCGGATATGAATTGCGAAATTCGGGATGTACGGCCGTGGCGGCATGATAGCGTGCGCGCCGACGGCAGGTAAAGCGCGCCCCGCGCCGGGGCACGCGTTCGGTAAGCGCGCACGATGCAACGGACGCGCTTGACAGCCGCGCCGCGCGCCGCGTAGGTTCTTTGGCGTTCGTCCCTCGCCACCTCACGCGGAGGCGCATCTGTTCTGGTGAACGGCGCGGTCTTCAAAACCGTCTGCGGGCCTGTGAGAGCAGGCCCGGGTGGGTTCGATTCCCACACGCCTCCGCCAAAAAAAAGTGAGCAGTGAGCAGTAAGCAGTTGGCCGCTTCAGCGACTCGACGCTTATCGCCGAACCTGTTTTCAACTGCTCACTGCTTACTGCTCACTGCTCACTCTCCTCACATGATTCAAGACTGGATCGCTCTTAACATGACGCCGGGCGTGGGGCCGCGCGCGGCGGCGAAGCTTTTGGAACGTTTCGGGTCGGCCGAGGGCGTGTTCGGCGCGCTGCGCGCGGAGCTTGCGCGGCTGCGGCTGCGGCCCGAAACGGTCGAATCAATCGCGCTCAAGGACAGGCACGAGGAGGCGGCGCGTGAGCTAGAGCGCGTGCGCGAAATCCCCGGCGCCGACGTGCTCGTTCTCGACGACGGCGCTTACCCGGCGCTCCTGCGCGAGATCGCCGACCCGCCCGTCACGCTCTACGTGCGGGGCGCGTGGGCCGAGTGCATGGAGGCGCCGTGCGCGGCGGTCGTCGGCTCGCGGCGCGCTTCGACCTACGGGCAGAACGTCGCCTTGATGCTCGCGCGCGATCTGGCCGCGCGCGGCGTGACGGTCGTCTCGGGCCTCGCCCGCGGCATCGACGCGGCGGCGCATCGCGGCGCGCTCGAAGGCGCGGGGCGCACCGTGGCTGTTCTCGGCACCGGCATCGACGGCGTCTACCCGCGCGACCACCGCAAGCTCGCCGATGAGATACTCGAACGCGGCGGCGCGCTCGTCTCGCAGTTTCCTCTGGAGACGCCGCCCGTCTCGGAGAATTTCCCCTATCGCAACCGCATCATCAGCGGCCTCTCGCTGGGCGTCTGTGTCGTCGAGGCCGCCGAGAACTCCGGCTCGCTCATCACGGCCAGACTCGCGATGGAGCAGAACCGGGAGGTCTACGCCGTCCCCGGCAACATCACTTCGCGCAACTCCTTCGGCACGAACTACCTCATCAAGTCGGCCGGCGCTAAGCTCGTGCAACAGTGGCAGGACGTGGTCGCCGAGTTCCCGCCCGAAGTGGCCGCTGCCATACTCCCGCCGGAGGTGAAGAAGAAAGAGGCCGGCGCGGCGGGGCCGGCGTCTCGCGTGCCCAATGATCTTTCGGGGCCGGAGCGCGCGGTCTTCAAGCTGCTCTCGACGGACGACCCCGTGCATATCGACGCGCTCGCCGCCGCGAGTAAGCTTTCCATCTCGGAGTTGTCGGGCGTGCTGCTCGGACTGGAGATGCGCGAACTCGTTCGCCAACTCCCCGGCAAATGTTTTGTTCGCAAACTCTGAAGGCAGTAGCCCGACCGTGAGGGAGGGCGTATAGCTCCCGCGTCATGCGCCATCCCTCACGGTCGGGCTACTGCCTTTTGTTCCTGCGCCCTCTGGCCTCTGCGGTGAATCTATTCCCCGCTTCACTCAACTGAACATCTCTACAGTCGAAGGCCGGCGCGCGCCGTCACGTCCTGATCTCGCCTTCCGCCCTGCCGAAACGTATCTTCGTGCCCACGGCGAGGGTGGCGCTGCGGCCCGGCTCCACGTCCTTCACCGCGCCGTCGGGGGTGCTGATGACCCACTTGTCCGGCGACAAATTTTTGAGGCCCCACACGCCGGGGTTCGACGGGTGCGCGGCCACGGCGGCGACGCTTCGGGAGAAGTCGTACAACCTCTGGTCGTCAACGTGATGCGGGAAGAGCTGCGCGTCGTGGTTGAGCATGACGACCGACTTGCCGACGCGGATGCGGGGCGGGAGCCGCAGCTCCGTGGCGCACGACCAGCACAGACCCGCCCGGCCGCCGCGCGCCTTCAGCGCCTCGCCGTCGTAGAAGTTTTCGAGCGAGCAGTGAGGACAGTAAAAAATCGAGTCGCGCAGGCGAACCATCACGCCGCGCCACTCGCTCTCGCGCACGCGTCCGTGAAGCGGATCGCGTATGCCGTCGGTAAAGGCTCTCGTGAAGATGTCGCGCAAAAACTGCGGGTAGATGCGCCAGAAGGCGAGCGCGTTGTCGTGGATGCCGGCGACGGGGGCGTTGGAGTTGTCGGCAGGGTCGAAGATGAAGAGCGGCTCGGCGCCGTAGAGTTTGGTCATCGCCGGCAGGTCGAGACACTTGATCTCGGTCTCCTTCTTCCCTTCGAGCGGATGGGCGACGACGAGCATGTAGAAGATGAGCACGGAGAGCGAGAAGAGGTCGGTCTGCGTGGAAGGGACGGCTTCGCCGCGGACGACCTCGGGGGCCATGAAGCGCGGGGTGCCGAGCACGCCGAGCACGCCTGCGCCGTCCACCGAGACGTTGTCGTTGTCGGCGATGAGGATGTCGCCGGTGGCGGGGTCGAAGAAGGCGTTGCCGAAGGAGATGTCGCGGTAACAGAGTCCCTGCGAATGGAGCAGCAGGTAGTTGTGCGAGAGGTTGAGGCCGGCGGTGGCGAGCGCGCGGAAGGTCGGCTCGATGCGCCGCGTCATCAGGTCAACGATGTTCTTGAATTGTGGTGGCCTGAGCCGCATCACATAGCCGAAGCTCGGCGCCCCGGCCGCGAGCGTAATCTCAATGGGCCAGAGGAAGTGTTCGCTGGGCGGCCCCTTGCGGACGAGCAGCTCGATGGCCGCGCGCTGCTCGGCCGTCCCCATCTGCGGGAAGAACCATTTCACGGCGACCGACTCGCCGCCGAGCGCCGCCTTGTAGACTTCGCCCTGCCCGCCCGCGCCGAGCAGCGTCTCCACCGTGCAGGTCATCCCCGACGGCTCGCAGCGGATGGCCTGACCCGGCCTTAGCATCTCATCCATCAACGCCTCCCGACGTAAGAGTTCAAAGTTCAAAGTTCAAAGTTCAAAGGACGAGCCGTCTTCCTGACTTTGAACTTTGAACT
>DASVES010000414.1:0-13765 GCA_036380435.1 Pyrinomonadaceae bacterium
GTTACGGCGCGGCCGGCAGGCGGCGCGTCAGTGAAGAGTTCAGCGCCGAAGTGATGACCGCGCGCACGCTCGACCTCTACCGCGAAGTCTCAAACTCGCCCGCCCGATGAACACCGACACGCGCGACGCCGGGACAGCTACAGGCGCCGAGCGGGCGCGCCGCTCACTCGACCGCTTCATCTTCGCGTCGCTGCTCGCGCTCGGCTTTCTCGTCGCGGCGCCCTACGGCGCGGTCGATCCGTGGTGGGAGGGAGCGTTCGAGGCGTCGGTCTTCGCGCTCGGGGCGCTGTGGATGCTGGAGGGAATGCTCGCGGGTGGCGGTTGGGTCGTGCCCGAGCAACGGCTGCTGCTCCCCGTCATCGCCCTGATTCTTTTCGCGGCGGCGCAGACTCTCGCGCTTGCGCCCGCGCGCGAGGTGGCGGGCGTGCTGGTTGGCGCGAGCCTGAGCGCCGACACGCAGGAGACGTGGCGCTTCGTCATTAAGCTCGCGGCGCTCGCGCTCGCGCTCGCACTCCTGCTGCGATACACTTCGGGCGCGCGCCGCCTGCGCGCGCTCGTCCACGCGGCGGCCGGCGTCGGGTTCCTGAGCGCAATCTTCGGCGTCCTGCGTCTCGTCGGCGGGCGCGAGACGGTCGCGTTTGTCTCCGGGCGACTCGCCGCCAACCGCGACGGCTTCGCGCAGTTCATCAACCGCAACCACTTCGCCTTCCTCGCCGAGATGGCCCTCGGCGTCGCGCTCGGACTGCTCATCCACGCCGCAAGGCGACGCCGACGCCTCCCCGCATACGCCGCTCTGGCGCTCACCGTCTGGACGGCGCTCGTCCTCTCGAACTCGCGCGGCGGCATCCTCTCGATGTTCGTCGCCCTCATCTCGACCGCGCTTCTGTACACGTCTCCGGCCGCGAAGGAACGAGAAGCGTCTGAGTCTTCGTCAGCCGTTAGAAGAGAAGAAGATGAGACGCATGGAGGACGAGACGCGCAAAGGTCGCGCCGGGGCCGGAGACGACGCGGGTGGCGCGCTCGCGCCGGGCGCGACTCGTGGGTCTTTAAGGGTGCGCTGCTCGCGTCCCTGCTCGTCGTGACGCTCGTCGGTGTGCTGTGGGTGGGCGGCGAGAAGCTGGCCGAACGCATCGAGGCGCTGCCGACGGACGTGGCTGCCGAGGGGCCGCGCTGGGGCGACCGCCGCGCGGAGATTTGGCGCGCGGCGTGGCAACTCTTTCTCGACCACCCGCTCACGGGCGTGGGCTTCGGCGCGTTTCGGGCCGCCGTCCCCACACACCACGACGCCTCCGGCGAGATGTCGCTCGAACAGGCGCACAACGACTATCTCGAACTGCTCGCGAGCGGCGGCATCTTCGGCGCAGCACTCTTCGCGTGGCTCATCTGGATGATCGTCGGCCGCGCGCGCCGCTCCCTGCGCTCGCCCGACTCCTTCCGACGCGCCGCCGCGGCCGGAGCCGCCGCTGGCCTTTTGGCCGTCGCCGCCCACAGCCTTTTCGATTTCGGACTCCACGTCACCGCCAACGCATACGTCCTCGTGATGCTCATCGCCGTCGTCTGCGCTGGCGCTCGCGTCGAAGGCGAGCCGCGTAAGCAAGCGGCGGCCGCGTCGCGCGTGAGGTCGCGAGCGGAGGAGGGTGACTGACGTGGAGATGTTCGACAGGCGACGACTATTGAGGCATCTGTTAGCCGCCGCCTTCATGCTCGCGTGCGTCGTGGGGTCGCGTCACGCCTTCCGCGCCGGCATGTCGCGGCTGATGGCGGAGACGACGCCGCGCCTGAGCGTCAACACCGAGGGCGCGGACGCTTTGGGAGTCGCCGGGCGAGCCGTCGAACTCAACGCGTCCGACCCGGAGGCGCACGATGCGCTCGCCGTCGCGCTCGCGCGTCGTGGCGAATTCGACGCGGCGGAGCGCGCACTTGAGCGCGCCGCCACACTCCGCCCGCGTTATTTCCGTCAATGGCAAAGGCTGGGGCGAGCACGCACTTTGACGGGCTATCGGGAAGGGGCGCTCGCGGCATACGCGGAGGCCGTGCGCCTCGCCCCGTTCTACGCCGAGCCTCGCTGGCAGTTGGGCAACGAGCTGCTGCGCGGGGGGAGAACCGCGGAGGCTTTCGCGGAGCTGCGCCGCGCCGCCGAGAGCCGGCCGGCGCTTGCAGCCTACACGGCCGAGCTTGCCTGGCGCGCATACGATGGCGAAGCGCGCGCGGTGGCCGGGGCCGTCGCGCCGCACACGGCGCAGGGGCGCGTGGCGCTCGCGCGCTTCTTTGCGAGACGTGGGCGCGAATCAGAGGCGCTAGAGCAATACCGCGCGGGCGGCGCGGAGGCGGCTGAGGGCGAGCGGCGCTCGCTCGTGTCAGATTTGATCGCGGCAGGGAAGTATCGCGCCGCGCGGGAGGTGTGGGCGGGGGACGCGGCGGCGTCGTCGGGCGCGGACGCGCCGGGTATCGGCGACGGCGGCTTCGAGTCTCAAAGCAGTCTGGCCGGTGCGGGCTTCGAGTGGCAGTTCGCGCGCGACCAGCCGGCGGTCAGGTTCTCGCTCGACTCGGCCGCGCCGCGCGATGGGGCGCGCAGCCTGCTCGTCACCTTCGGCGGCGACCCCGACCCCTCGGCGCGTCTCGTCACCAAACTCTTCACGGTCGAGCCGGGCGCGCGCTACCGCCTCGTCTTCGCCGCGCGCTCCGAAGAATTAGTCAGCGCCGGGCTGCCCGTGGTCGCGCTCCTCGACCCCGCGGACGCTCGCGTGCTCGCGCAGGCGGAACCCGTACCCGTTAAGACCGACGGCTGGCGCGAGTATCAAATCGAGTTCACGACCCCCGCCGACGGCGCGCTCCTCATCGTCCGCCGGTCGGGCTGCGCGGTGAGGACGTGCCCCATCTTCGGCCGCCTCTGGCTCGACGCTTTCACCTTGCAGAAGTTGTAACCTCATACGAACTCGCTTGAGTGAATGCAGAGTAGATTCACCACGGAGGCGCAGATGACGCAGAGTTCACGCCGCAGGGTTGAATTCTCTGCGCCCCCTCTGCGTCCTCTGCGCCTCTGCGGTGAGTCCAACATCCCATACACTCAACTCTGAAATCTGAAATACCCCCACTTCGGCACCCTATCCCAAGCCTCAACCACTCCACACGAAACCCGACGTCGCCGCCTGACGCTTCGCAAGCGAAGGGCTAAGTGTTGAAATAATTAATCCTGACGACACTCCCGCGCGCGTGAGCACCGCCGCCGAAGAATATTTTTCGGGCCTCAAGTATTTCTCAACCGGGTGGGGATATTTTCTGTCTCGTAATCTGGAAACACAAAGTTTTGACCGACCACAACCACGAAATTTCAATGAGGAGATGCGACATGCCCCGTAAATCTGCCGCCCGGCACAGTGTTCGTTCCACCACGAACTTCAAGCTTCTTTCAATCGTGCTCCTGTGCGCCGCCGTCGTGCTCGCCGCGCTCACGTCCGGCGCGGGCGCCTCCGCGCAGGCCGAAGCGTGCCTGACGCCGACCGTGCAGATCATCACCGACCCGGCCGGCGACCAGAGCGGGGCGCCGCTGGCCAATCAGAGTTTTGACATTCGCACGATATCGATTGCCGAGGATTACAGAAATTTTGAATTCAGCAGGCTCGTTATTACGATGAAGGTGACGAGTCTCACCACGCTGCCGCCGAACGGCGCGTGGAGAACGCGCTTCACCTTCGGCGGGGTGAGTTATTTCGTCGTCATGGAAACCGACACGAGTTCGGCGGTCAGATATGAGTATGGTGATTTCGGCGGCACGGGCGGTTCTCTCCGCACATTGGGCACTGCCGTCTCCGGCACGAACTCCGCGGACGGCAACATCGTCATTACCGTCAATAGCAGCAACGTGGGTAACGCGGCGGCGGGCCAGATGCTCACGGCGATGAGCGGGGCGACTCAGCAATTCGTCGGCACCCCCGAGGTCGGCGGCGGCTACTTGGGCATGGATTCGACGACCACCACCTCCACCTACACGCTGGCCGGCAAACCGGCAGCCTGCGTGATGTCAACGCCGACCCCGACGCCGACGCCGACACCCGGCGGCGGCGGCGGCGGGGTGTGCAATGCGTCTGGCATATCGGCCACCACCGACCCGGCGGGCGACCACAACGCCACCATCGGCACGGCGCAGCAGGACATCCGCGAAGTGCTCGTCGCCGAGCCTTACTTCACCGACGGCAGCAGCAAGCTCGTCTTCACCGTGAAGGTCGAAAGCCTCGACCCGAACAACCTGCCGGCCAACGCCATCTGGAAAGTCTACTTCAACGTGGGAACCACTACTCACTTCGTCGCCGCTTTCAACGACCCGGCGACGGGCGCCTCCTTCGATTACGGCGCGAAGGACGCCAACGGCATCGACCAGACGGCGGGCGCCGCCGACGCCGGCTCGTTCGACGGTGCCGCCAAATCAATCAACATCATCGTCTCCAACGGCAAGGTCGGCAGCCCCGGCGCCGGCCAGCAGCTCGCGGCCGTCACCGGCACGACGCAGTTGCTCATCGGCTCCGGCGAGGTCGGCGGCTCCTTGCAGCAGGTGGACACGACCACGCCCGGCAGTTACACGCTCGTCGGCAACGCCGCGTGCGCGCCCGACTCGACGCCCACGCCGACTCCGACGCCGACCACCGGCGCGGGGCCGGAGTACACCATCTATCAGCCGCCGTCAGGCATGGGCCAGAGCGCCGGCGAGCCGTCCGTCGGCATCAACTGGAAGACGGGCAAGGTCTTCTTCATCGCCAGCACGCAGACCCTTCGCGTCACCTTCGACGACTGCGTCCAACCGGCCACGGCCAAGTGGGAAGACGTTTCCTTCCCGACGACCAACCGTGCCACGCTCGACCCCATCCTCTACACCGATTCGGCCACGGGCCGCACCTTCGTCTCGCAACTGCTCGGCAAGGCCAGCTCGACCGTCTACACCGACAACGACGCCGGAGTGAACGGCCAGGGCGTCGGCGACTGGATACAGAGTCAAGGCTCCGGCATCAACTCCGGCGTCGATCACCAGACACTCGGCGGCGGCCCGTTCGCCGCGCCGCTCACCCGCGACCCCGCGGACACGACGCTCTACCCGAACGCCGTCTACTACGCCTCGCAGGACGCGGCCGTGGCGCAGGCGGCCGTCAGTCTCGATGGCGGGCAGACCTTCGGCCCGGCCGTCCCGATGTATAACCTGCTCCAGTGCGGCGGCATCCACGGCCACCTCAAGGTCGCGCCCGACGGCACGGCCTACGTGCCCAACAAGCAGTGCGGCTCCACGCAGGGCGTGGTCGTCTCCGAGAACAACGGCGCGTCGTGGGTCGTGCGCCCCGTCACCGGCTCGACCGCCTCGTCCGGCATCAAAGACCCATCGGTCGGCATCGCCACCGACGGCCGCATCTACTTCGGCGGCACCGACGGCAACTCTCTGCCCTTCACGGCCGTCTCGCGCGACAAGGGCGTGACGTGGACGAACCTGCAACGCATCGGCGCGGGCCTCGGCATCGTCAACGCCACCTTCCCGCAGATGATCGCCGGCGACCCCGACCGCGCCGCCTTCGCCTTCCTCGGCTCGACCACGGGCGGCGACGGCCAGTCGCCCATCACCGCCGGCAACCCGTTCAAGGGCGCGTGGCACCTCTACATCGCCACGACCTACGACGGCGGCGTGACGTGGACGACCATCAACGCCACGCCGGGCGACCCCGTCCAGCAAGGCTCCATCTGCAACTCCGGCACGGTCGTCTGCGAACGCGAGCCGAACGACCGCAACCTGCTCGACTTCAACGACATTCAAATCGACAAGCAGGGCCGGCCCTACGCCGCCTACGCCGACGGCTGCATCACCTCGTCCTGCATCAACGGCGACTACCGCAACAACGACTACGCGGCCCGCGCCTCCATCGCCCGTCAGTCCGGCGGCAAGACCCTGTTCGCGGCCTTCGACCCGACCGGCGCGACCGTGCCGAAATCGCCCGCCGTCACGGCCCAGAGTGACGCCGCCGGGGTTCACCTGAGCTGGACGCCGCCCGACGACGGCGGCTCGCCCATCACGGGCTACAAAGTCTACCGCCGCGCTCAGGGTGCGCCCGCGCCGACCCTCCTCGCGTCGCTCCCGGCCACACAGCTCAGCTACGACGACACGACGGCCGACCCTGCCACGACCTACCTCTATCACGTGAGGGCGGTCAACATCATCGGCGAGAGCGACTTCTGCCCCGGCAGCGAAGTCGTCCCGTCGCTCGTGCCTGACCACTGCAACCTGCCGGGCGTGCGCGTCACCTCCGACCCGGCCGGCGACACCACGCCGCCGCCGCCCGTGGCCCCGACTTCCGTGGACATTCGTTCGGTCTCCGTCGCCGAGCCTTTCTTCGGCGCAGGGGTTAATAAACTGGTCATCACCCTGAAGGTGGGGACGGGCGCCGCGCCGGCCAGCAGCCAGTGGTACGTCATTTGGAGCCGCCCGCCGGGCACGCCCGACGCGGCCACATTCGACCGCAACTACGTCGCCATGAAGACGAGCGCGACGGGAGCCATCTCCTACGAGTACGGCAAAGTCGCGCCGCCCAACGCCAACCTGCCGACGCGCGTGGGCGACGCCGACGCCGGAACCTTCGACCCGGCGACGGGGACGATCACCATCACCATCTCCAACAGCAAGCTGGATAACGTCGGCGTCGGTCAGGGATTGAACACGCTGGATGCCCGGAGCTTCTGGAACCGGGCCGACGGTCAGCCGGTGACGGGGCTGCAAGCCACCGACACCACTCCGGCGGGCGGCTACGAGCTGGTGGGCAACGCCGCGTGCGAGCCGAACGAAGCGCCCGTCGCGGTCTTGACGGCGACGCCGAAGTCCGGCCTCGCGCCGCTCAATGTCGCTTTCAACGCCGCCGGCTCGACCGACGCCGACGGCGACGCCATCGTCGAATACACGTTCAACTTTGGCGACGGCGCCTCCGAGACGCGCACGACATCGCAGCTCGGCGACGCCGCGAAGACGGCCGCGCACACTTACACGACGCCGGGCAGCTACCGCGCGTTCCTGAGCGTCAAGGACGCCGCCGGCAACTCGAGCCTCAACGTGGCCGAAGAGTTGATCACGGTCAACGCCGGCGGGTGCGCCGTCAACTGGGCGCTCGCCTCCAACGGCGCTTCGGCCAGCGCCTCGTCCACCTCCAACAGCCGCGACTACTCGCCCGCCAACACCATCGACGGCGACAACACCGGCGTCGGCTGGGAGCAGGGCGGCGGCTGGAACGATGACACGCGCGACCTCTGGCCCGACTGGCTCGATGTTAACTTCAACGGCGCACAGGCCGTCAACGAGATTCGGGTCTACACCTTGCAGAATGACTACAGCCAACCCGTCGTGCCCGACGAGACGACCGACGCCAGCTACTACGGCATTTCCGACTTCGAGGTGCAGGCGTGGGACGGCACACAGTTCGTCACCGTGCCGGGCGGCCTCATCACCGGCAACACGAAGGCCATGCGCGTCATCACGCTGGGCGCGCCCGTGACGACTTCGGCCATCCGCATCAAGGTCAACGCGGGTCGCATCCACTTCTCGCGCATCGTCGAGGTTGAGGCCATCGGCTGCGCCGCGCCGTAGCCCTGAGCCGGAAAGATAAAGGATGAGGGATGAAGGATGAGGGATGAAGGATGAGGGATGAAAATCGCTTCCACTTCATCCCTCATCCCTCATCCTTCATCCCTCAATTTTTCATAAGGGAGCTTCCCGATGGTCGGCAAACTCAGCGCCACAGTTCTGCTCTGCCTTTTCCTCTTCCAGTCTGACGGCTGCGGCTCCAGAAGCGGCGGCGGCAATCAGAACTCGAAGCCGTCTGCCACACAGGCGACTCCCACGTCCGCCCCGGCCGCCAGTCCCGGCGTGGCGCAGTCGCCGGCCGGCGCTTGTCTGCTAATCGACAAGTCCGAAATCGAGTCTCTACAGGGCGAGCAGATGCGCGGGGCCGAGCCGAGCACGGGGACGGAAGCCGACATGGCCTTCTCGGACTGCTACTACACGGTCATCTCCTCCGACGGGTCGAAGAACCTCTCCGTCCACCTCCGTGTGTTGCGCGACGACCCGCAAAGCGCGGGCAGGGGTGCGCTCAGGCGTTTCTGGGAGGACAGGTTCCGTGGGGCGAAAGAGAAGAAGAAGGCGGAGAAGCCGCGCGTGGTCGCCGGCGTCGGCGAGGAAGCCTTCTGGCTCGGAAACAACGTCATGGGGGCGCTCTACGTGCTGGCGAAAGACCGGATAGTCCGCGTTAGCGTGGGCGGCGCCGAAGAGGAGGACGCGAAGATCGAGAAGTCCCGAAAGTTAGCAGAGAAGGCGATTAATCACCTCGATTAAACGGAGTCCATGATGAAATTCAAACTTAATCGCAAAACCCGCATGCTCAAGCGACGGGCCGCCATCATGCTTATCGCGCTTTGGATAATCGGCGCGGTGTTTGCGATGACCATGCTCTTCAGAGCCTGACGCCGAAGCCTGTAGGCGCTGTCCGCGGCCGCTCCTCGCGCCCCGTGCGCGCGCCCCGCCGGAAAAGAATCGACGTGCGCCACCGATGGGGACGGCCGCACCCGTTTGGTCACGGGGCGGAAGCGCCCAAGTGCCCCTCTTGCGCCGCCTCAAAAACTTTTCCAGCGCCGCGCGCCACCGTCTCAAGTCGCCTCAACCACCTGCCGCGACCACCCCGCCCGCATCCCGCAAAATAGTTAAGTTCCACTGTTCCCGTAGTTTAGCGGACGCTCACGGGGGCGCGAGCGTGACCTCAAGTATTTCTCAACTCCCTCGGATTATTTTCTGTGACGTTAAGAGCGAAAAGCTCAGCCGTGAATCCCCGAGAGGGGCAGCCGCCAATCTTTAAGGAGTAAATAATGCGAAACGGAAGATTTATCAGGGCCACACTCATCGCGACGACCCTGGCGTCCGCACTGGTCTTCAGCCTCAACCCCTCCTCCGCGCAACTCGGCGGAACCGTCACCGTCAACACCACGGCGGTGAGCGGCGGCGGCACGCAGCAGCAGGCGATGCCCAAAGAGTTCGACGTGCGTGGCCCCGACGGCGTGCCCAAGGGGACGGCCCTGCGCGCCCCGCAACCGGCCCAGTTGACGGCGCTCGCTTCGCTCGGCAACAGCGTCGGCTCCCGTCTCTCGGTACAGTACAACGGGCTGACGGCCACCCCGCGCCACCTCTTCAGCCACGGCAGCTATCTGACGGCGCCCAGCGCGGCGGCCCCCGAAACAATCGCGCGCGACTTCATCGCCGCCAACCGCGGTCTCTTCCGCTTCAGCAACAGCGACCTCCGAAACCTAAGACTCAAGAGCCGCGCGGTGTTGCCCGACATGGGCACGACCGTTCTGCTTTTCGAGCAGATGGTGGGCGGCCTGAGCGTCTATAACGGCAGCGTGCTCGTCAACGTCAACCGCACCGGGCGCATCATGAGCGTCGGCGGCGAGAGCTTCCCGAACCTCTCCATCACCAACGCCGCCGCCATCACGCCCGAGCAGCCGCTCTCCGACGCCTACACCATCACTCCCGAGCAGGCCATCACGAACGCGGCGGCTGATTTGGGCGTGAGCGGATTCACACCCCAGAGCGCGGGGACGCAGCAGGTGCCGCGCAACTTCGGCAACCTCCCTTACGAGTCCGAGACCGCGCCCAAGTTTAAGCGCGGCGTCTTCACCGACGACATCGTCGTCACCAAGGTCATCTTCCCCGTGGGCGATCAGGCGCGCCTCGCCTACAGGTTCGTGCTCACGACGCCGCAGTTCAGCGGCATCATGTGGGAATCAATCGTGGACGCGCAGACGGGCAAGGTTCTGCGCCGCATCAGCCTGACTTCGTTCCAGCAGGGCGGCGGCACGGGCGTGGGCCGTCGCGGCACCTTCCGCCCGGACGTGCAGGACCTCGTCGAAGCGCACAACGCGGCGGGCACGGCGAAAGGTAAAGTGACCGACACCACTCCCACCGCGCTTTCCGGCTACCGCGGGTTCGGGCGCTCCACGGCTCCGGGCAACGCTCCGACCTACGGCAACGAGTCTGCCGGGGCGAATGACCGCCTCGCGGGTCGCGGCTTCAAGCAGAGTCAGGTCTTCGCGCGCAACGAAAACCCGCTCATCTACAACACCGGCTTCGGTCAGGTGGTGCGCGGCTTCCCCGACGCCACCAACCCTTCGGCCGCCTCGCCCCTCGGCTGGTTCTACCTGCCGACGAACACGGGCGGAACCGAGATCGCCGCCGCCAACGACGTTCGCGCCGCCACGCGCGCCTACGGCTACACCATGTCGGCCGAGGCCAAGACGCGCAACCTGCCGGCCAACTCGCCGGCGGGCAACGGCGACCAGCCCTTCTCCGCCACGCTCACGGCGCTTGGGTCTCCCCTGGCGCTCGGCGACGGCCGCACGCTCACCAACGTCTTCCAGTCGAACTACACCGAGGGCAACAACGTCAACGTCGCCGACGACCGCGCCGACGATAACGAAGGCTCACACGGCGTCCGCGGCTACGACGCCAACCGGCAGTTCACCGCCGCCCACTTCGATTACACGATGGGTTACGAGTACGGCGGCATCAACGCCGGCGGCACGCCGTTCTACCCGGCGTCGGCCAACCCGGACGTGTACCCCGGCGCGGTGACGCTCTTCTACTACAACAACCTCATCCACGATTACCTCTACAGCATCGGCTTCACCGAGGCGACGTGGAACTTCCAGCAGGACAACTTCGGCAAGGGCGGCATCGGCCACGATGGTCTGAGCGCGCAGGTGCAGGACGGCTCCGGCACCAACAACGCCAACATGAGCACCGCGGCCGACGGCTCGGCCCCGCGCATGCAGATGTATCTCTTCACCGAGGACGTGTTCCGTCGCTCCGACGGCGACTTCGACTTCGACGTGGTGGCGCACGAGTACTATCACGGCGTCTCGAACCGCTCGGCGGCGAAGGGTTCGTCGGGCTGTCTCGGCGTGGCCTTCTTCGGCGAGTCGGGAGGACAGGGCGAAGGCTGGTCCGACACCATCGCGCAGTCGATGACCGACGACGACTCGACCGGCGAGTTTGTCACCGGCGAACAGGACAAAGGCATCCGCACCATCCCCGTCACCAACTTCCGCTGGTCATACGGCGCGATTGACGGCAGGAAACTCAATCGCCGCGACCAGATGACGGCCGACCCCGTGGGCGCCCCCGGCGTCGGCACCGGCATCCCGCCGACCACCCCCGCTTATCAGGTACACCACGTCGGCACGGTCTTCAGCGCGATGACGTGGGACATGCGCGAGCTGCTCATCATGAAGCAGAAGGTGGGCGGCGTCTTCCCCGGCGTCTTCTTCGACGGCACGCGACGCCTCGGCTCCGGCACGTCGTTCTTCATCGGCGAGCGTCAGGTGCAGTCGGTCGATACCAAGCACCCGATTGACTACCGCGATTCGTTCGGCACGCACGCCATCGTGTCGCCGACGCCCAACACGACGACCGTCCCGCCCACCCTCGGAACCATCCCGGTGGTCGTCCCCACGATCAATGCCGCCGATCACATCGTCCGCCCCGGCATGGTCGCGGGGGAGTTCGCCACTAACGGAAACCGGCAGGGGCCGCTCTCGACCGCGGTCAGTCAGGGCGCGCGTCTCGCCGACACGCTGATTCTCAAAGGACTCCAGATCGCCCCGTGCAACCCGTCCATCGTGGACACGCGCGACGGCATTCTGCTGGCCGACAAGGAACTGACCGGCGGCGAGAATCGCGCCGTCATCTGGCGGGCCTTCGCCAGCCACGGCGTCGGCGCGCTGGCCGCCTCTTCACACTCCGGCGCGGCGACCGACCCGGCAAGCTCGATGGTTCCGGTCATCGTCGAAGACTTCAGCGTCCCGGCGAGCGTGCTCGCCTGCGAGCAGCAGGGGCCGCTCGCGCCGCCGACCTTCGCGCTCACCAACCCGTCCGACAACACCGTCCAGATCAACGTCACGCCGGTCGCCGGGGCCGCGCGTTACATCGTCTCGCGCAGCCAGAACGAGAACGGGCCGTTCGTGCAGGTGGCCGAGGGCGCGGGAACTTCCTACACCGACAGCAACCTCCCCGCGGGCGCCTACTTCTATCAGGTGCGCGCGAGCCGCGACACGGAATTCAACTGCGTCTCCACCGCCAACACGCTGAGCATCGCGGTGACGGGCGTCGTGATTCCTCCGGCCCCGCTTTTCGCCGGCGTGGATCGGGTTGACGACCCGCAGGACGGCGCGCGCCTGATCGTGAGCTGGAAGCCGGCAACGTCGCTCAATCCGACTGCTCAGATCGTCTACGACGTGTTCAGCGTGGACACCGTCGAGCAGGGCGACGGAACCCAGAACGCTTCGTTCACACCTTCCCCGTCGAACCGCATCGCGACGGGCATCACCGGCACGTCGTACAACCACACGGGTCTGTCTCTGGCCGACGTTCAGTACTACATCGTCCAGGCCCGCGACGCGAACAACAGCACCCTTGACACGAACAACGCGGGCAACACGGTCACGAAGTTCAACGCGCCGACAGTCGCGGCCGTGAGCGGCACGCCGGTCTTCGCGCTGGAGACCTTCGAGACGACCGCCGCGAACAGCCGGTTCACGCCGGGGTTGACGGAGTCGGGCGGAAACCCGAGCACGGCGTCGGCGACCTTCCAGCGTGTAGTGGGCGAGCAGTTCGGCGGCTACGGCACGGCCGGCAAGATGTTCGCGCCGGACTTCAGCCCCGGCCACGAGACGAGTCCCGGCACCTGCCCGACCGCGCTCAGTTGTGGCGGCGCAAGCGACTACTACACGATGATCGGTGGGCCTGCCGGCCTCACTCTGACTTCGACTTCAATTCTGGAGTTTGACCACTCGTTCAATCAGGAAGCCTTCTTCGACGGCGGCGTGCTCGAACTCAAAGTGGGCGCTCCTTTCGTCAACGGCGACGCGACGCCGTTCCCGGACAACGTCAGCGTCTACGACCTCGCCAACTTCACCATCGAGGGCAACTACAACGCCCCGCTCGACGGCACGCTGGAGGCCACAGTAAAGGGTTCACCGCTGCAAGGCCGTCTCGCTTACACGGGTGCGAAGGGCTTGCACCACACGCGGATTTCTCTGAACGACTTTGCTCCGGGCAGCACGTATAACCCGCAGAGCCTCCCGGTCTACATCCGCTTCCGCAACACCTCGGATGTGGCCTCGTCCAACGGTGTCGATCAGGGCTGGTACGTTGACAACGTGGTGATTAACAACCTCGCTTGCAGCGTCAACGTGGCCGGCGCATCGAGCGGCGCGACCGCCACCGCGTCCTCGACCCAGACGAGCCGCAACTACTCGCCCGCAGGCGCCATCGACGGCGAACGCACGGGCGAGAGCTGGGAATCGGGCGGCGGCTGGAACGACGACACCCGCGGCCTCTGGCCCGACACGCTGACCATCAACTTCAACGGCGAGCAGACCATCAGCGAGGTGCGCGTCTACACCCTGCAAAACGACTACCATAACCCGGTGGAGCCGACGCCTCTGACTCCGGCCGACTACTACGGCATCCTCGACTTCGAGGTGCAGACCTGCAACGGAGAGACCTGCACGACGGTTCCCGTGACAGGGACGGTGACGGGTAACGACAAGGCGATGCGGATCATCACCCTGGGGACGCCCATCAACGCCACGGGGGTACGCATCAAGGTCAACGCGGGCCGCGTCTACTTCTCGCGCATCGTCGAGGTCGAGGCGTTCGGCTGCTCGGCGCAGTAGATTTTTAAAGCGGGGCGTGCGG
>DASVES010000415.1:0-2483 GCA_036380435.1 Pyrinomonadaceae bacterium
CTGCTGCTGCTCGTCATCGACTCGATCTTCATCCCGAATTTCTTCCACCCGAACAACTTCCGCAACATCCTCCTCCAGATCGCGCCGACCATGCTCGTCGCCACCGGCATGACCTTCGTCATCGCCACGGGCGGCATCGACTTGTCGGTGGGCGCGGTGATGGCGATTGCGTCGGCCGTCGCCGCCACGTCGATAGACAGCGGCACGTGGGTCGCCGTGCCGCTCGCGCTCTGTGTCGCCACGGCCGCGGGAGCCTTCAACGGCGCGCTCATCTCCGGCTTTCGCATCCAGCCGATCATCGTCACGCTGGCGCTTTTGATTTCGGGGCGCGGCGTGGCGCAGGTCATCAACGGCGGGCGCCTGATTCCTTTCAGCGACCCGACGTTCGAGTATCTCGGCCGCGGCTACGTGGGGCCGGTTCCCGTGCAGGTGCTCGTGATGTTCGTCGTCGTCGCCGCGGCCATCTTCGTGATGCGGGCGACGGCCTTCGGGCGCTACGTCGTGGCGGTGGGCGGCAACGAATCGGCGGCGCGACTCTCCGGCGTGAAGGTCAACCGGACGAAGGTGTTGGTCTACGCGCTGAGCGGGCTTTTGGCCGGTCTCGCCGGACTCATCGAGACGGCGCGGCAGGGGGCGAGCGACGCGCCGAACGTCGGCCTCAACATCGAGCTTGACGCCATCGCCGCCACGGTCGTCGGCGGCACGGCCCTCACTGGCGGGCGCGCCACGGTCGTCGGCACGCTCATCGGCGCGCTCATCATGCAGGTCATCACCACGAGCATCAACATGAAGGGCTACGAGTACGCCTGGTCGCTCGTCATCAAGGCCGCCATCATCGTCGTCGCCGTCTACATCCAGCGGCCGAAAGTCGCCTGACGCCGGGGACGACGCCGAAAGGAAATGAGACGACCGACAGGAAGGCTGCCGAAGCAATGTCTCGACACTTCCAAAGCCCGCCGCGGCCGACGCGAAAGCGCCTCATCCGGGCGCTCGGTTGCGTGTGCCTCTGGGCGGTCGCGGCGGCGGCGCAGCAGGCGGGGCCGACCTATGCCAACCCGGTCATCGCGGGCGACTTCCCCGACCCGTCGGTGATTCGCGTCGGCGATGACTACTGGGCGATGACGACGACGGGGACGTGGGCGCCGCACTTCCCCATCCTCCACTCGCGCGACCTCGTCAACTGGCGCGTCGCCGGCTACGTCTTCCGGCGCAAGCCCGCGTGGGTTAAGAGCGACTTCTGGGCGCCGGAGATCACGGAAGACCGCGGGCGCTTCTTCGCCTTCTACACGGCGCGGCGCGACGAGGGGCCGAAGCGCGTGGGGACGCTGTGCGTGGCCGTCGCCACCGCCCGCCGTCCCGAGGGGCCGTACACCGACCGCGGCCCGCTCGTCTGCGAAATCCGCGAGCTTCGGAACGTCGGCTCCATCGACGCCTTCTTCGTCCGCGACGAGCGAGATGTTCCACACCTCGTCTGGAAGGCCGACGGCAACGACGCCGAGCCGGACGTGCCGACCTCCGTCTTCGCGCAGCGCCTCTCCGCAGACGGAACAAAGCTCCTCGGCCGTCGCCGGGAAATTCTACGCAACACCGAAGGCTGGGAGCGCCACGTCACCGAAGGCTCCGACATCGTCCGCCGCAATGGTTGGTTCTACCACTTCTATTCGGGCAACGCCTGCTGCGGGCGCGGTTGCGATTACGCGCTCGGCGTCGCGCGCTCGCGCCGCCTCCTCGGCCCGTGGGAGAAGAGTCGGCGCAACCCCATCCTTGACGACAACTCTGACTGGCAGTGCCCCGGCCACGGCACCATCGTCACCACGGCCGACGGCCGCGACTTCCTCCTCTACCACTCCTACCGGCGCCGCCGAGACACCTTCAACGTCGGGCGCGAGGCCCTGCTCGACGAGGTGAAGTGGGGCGCCGACGGCTGGCCGACAATCAACGACGGCCGCGGGCCGACGAGCCTCGCCGCGTCGCCCCACGCCGCGCCCGTGTCGGACGACGAAGGGGAAGTCTTCGACGACTTCGCGGGGCCGCAGCTCGGACTCGAATGGCAGTGGCCGATGTTCTTCGAGCAGTCGGCGCGCGTGGAGCCTTCGCGGGGCGGCCGCCTCGTCGTCGAAATCCCGAAGGGCGCGCGCGCAGACGAGTGGACGGCCGCGGTCCTGGCCCGCAGGACGACCTCGGGCAGTTACGTGGCGACGACACAGGTTGACCTGCGCGGCACGACCGCGGGCGCTCGCGCGGGGCTTTCGGCCTACAGTTGGCGTGAGTGGTCGGTGGGCGTCGCCGCGGGCGGCGGAAAAATCGCGGTGTGGCGGCGTGAGGGCAAAGACTTGCGCACGCTGGCCACCGCCGACGCGCCCTCCGCGCCCGCCGTCCAACTGCGGATGACGGCGAGCGGCGGCGAGACCTACCGCTTCGCCTACAGCGTGGACGGGCGCGAGTGGACGGACGTGGGCGGCCCCGTCTCGGCCGGCTACATC
>DASVES010000416.1:0-4802 GCA_036380435.1 Pyrinomonadaceae bacterium
CGCGCGAGCGGCAGGAGGTGTTCGAGGATGAGGCCCGCGGCCGTCTGCCGCTCGCCCCCGACCCACGTGAACTGCGCGTCGAGGCCGTGGCGCGCGGCCGAGAGGAAGTTCGCTTTCGCGTCGTCGAAGGAGATGAGTTTGTCTATCTCGCCGTACACCGCGGGGAGCGCCTGCATCAGCCCTGTGAAGAAGGCGGCGTTCGCGACCTCGTCCAGGACTGTCGGCCCCGACGGGATGACGCGGTTCTCAATTCGCAGGTGCGCCTTGCCTTCACTCACGCCGTAGCACGGGCGGTTCCACCACCAGACCGTGCCGTTGTGTAGGCCGAGGGCTTTCAGGCGGGGCACGCCGCCGCGCGCGAGCACCTCGGCGGGGTCTTCGTCAACCTCGGTCGTCAGGATGACGCGGAAGCGGGCGATGTCTTCGCGGAAGAGTTCGACGACGGAGCGCCGCAGCCACCCCTCGCCGAAGCCGACGCGGGTCGGGAACTGGCGGGCGAGCTGCGACGAGTTGCGCGCGTCTGCCGAGTGCTGGAAGAGGGCGAGGCGCGTCTCCTGCCACAGGCGGTTGCCGAGCCAGATGGGGGAGTTGACCGCCGCCGCCAAGACGGGCGCGGTGACAGCCTGCGCCATGTTGTAGAGGGGGACAAACTCTTCGGGGCCGACCTGCAAGTGCACCTGGAAGCTCGTGTTCGAGGAGAGCATCATGATGTTGTCGGACGTGACGTTGACCTCTTCAAGCCCCTTGATGTGGGCGTTGATCGCGCCCCCGCGCATCCGCATGATCGCGTCGTTCAACTGGTAGTAGCGCGGGCTGGGCGTGATGTTGCTCAGGTCGAGGTCGGAGCGCCGAAGCGTCGGCAGAATCCCGGCGAGCAGAACGTCGGCCCCGAACTGGCGCGCGCCGTCGCGCACCAGCCGGATGACCTCGCCCACTTCCCCCTCCAGCCGCCGCAACGCGTCGCCTTCGAGCAGGCGCGGCGTGAGGTTGGCTTCGAGGTTGAAGCGCGCGATCTCGGTCGTCAGACGCGCATCATTCACACGCCCCAGCACTTCGCCGGCGACGGGCGCGGGTCGCATGTGGCGGTCGACGAGGAACATCTCCTGTTCGGCCCCGATTCTTCTGACGCCGCTCTCGATGCGCCCCTCGTCGAGCATCCGCTCCAGCGCCCCGAGGTCGTTCAACAGCGCCCGCATGAACGCACGCACCTTGCAATCGTCACTACTCGTCTCGACGTGATGTTCGCCCATAATTTTTTTCCGTGGACAGCCCGACAGGGTAAGCAGGGCCGCGGTCTGATTACTGAGTTGCGCCCGGCGGCGCCTTAACCCCTAGGTGGTGCTCTGGAAAGCAAATTGCATACCCTCGTCCGTGAGTCGCGGCGGGGCGGGCGCGTTTGAATCGCATTCGAGGGGGGACGCATCATGACATTCGACGGCCAGATTGCGGCGGGGTCGGCCACGCCGGGCGAGTACTGCGCGGGAGTAGGACATGCGCCGGAGGAGGTCATCAGGCTTCTGGGCGAGCGACGGCGACGGGAGGAGCAAATCGTCGAGCCGTGTCGGCTAGACCTGCTCCCGCTCACACGGCTTATCGGCTACATCATCGACAAACATCACGTCTACGCGCGCCGGCAGGTGGCCGCCATCGCCGCGCTCCTCGCCAAGCTCTCCGCGGGGCACGAAAATAGCCCGCCGGAGTTGGCCCGCGTGCGCGGCCTCTTCAAGGTTTTGCGGCAGGAGTTGCTTTTCCACATGGAGAAGGAGGAAGTCTCACTGTTCCCGCAGATCATCCGCACGGAGACGAACCTGTGCCGGCCGGAGCCGCCGGCGGCCCCCGACTTCGGCCCGATGCGCGACCCCGTCAGGATGCTGATGCACGAGCACGACCAGTTGTGCGCGATGCTCGACGAAATCCGCGCGGCGACGGACGACTACACGCCGCCACGCGGCGGCGGCGCCAGTTACCGGGCGCTCTGCCAGTCCTTGAGAGACCTCGAGTTCAACCTGCTCCAACTCATACACCTTGAAGACAGCGTGCTCTTCCCGCGCGCCCTCGGCGCGGAGCCGCGCCGGCACTCGTGAAGGGGGAGATTCGGGAGCGCCCGCGCCGACCGGGAGGGCGCAAAGAATATTTTTAGCCTTCGCCGCGCGCCCCTCGTGTCTGTGCGGGGTGGTCGCCCCGAATGGAAATTTCCCCAACGCCGAAGGGGCGGCTGCGGGAGTTTCCCCAACGCACACGCTTCATCCTCGGTGCGGCGGCGCGTGATTCCACAGTTTAGTGATATTTATTTTTCACCGTTGCGGTTATCATCAAACTCCGAGAACCACTGAAATGATTTGTACACATGACGCCGGCGCTCCCAGTCTCAGGCGGCCGCGTTGAGGGTGGGGGCGCTGACGCGCTCACTCATGCGTTTCGGACGCGTCCCCGGCTTGCAGACTCTTTCAAGGAAAGCTCATGTCAGCTTCCGTATCCGTCGAACACCGCCGCCCCGTGCTGCTCGGCCTCGCGGCCTCGGCGCTGCTGACCGTGCTGGTCGTCGTCGGCTCGCGCAACCTCGAACACTACGACGCGGCGCTCTTCGGCTACACGGTGGCGTCGGTCGTCGCCTTCGGCGCGGTCGTCTACCGCTACTCACTTTGGCTGCGCCGGCCCGCCACGCGCGTCTACTGGCGCCGCGGCTGGCAGCTCTTCCGCGAGCGCCGGAAGCTGATGGCTAACACGGTGAGCGCAGGCAGAACCATCGCCGGCAACCTCGTCGAACAAAAATTCATCGCCCGGCGCGGCTTCACGCGCTGGCTGATGCACGCGCTCATCATGTGGGGCTGCATCATCTCGGCGCTGATTACGTTCCCGCTCGTCTTCGGCTGGATTCACTTCAAGCTCGAAGGCGAGCGCGGCTACCGCACATACCTCTTCGGCTTCCCGCTCAACGCGCTCGACGGACGCAGCGTCGCCGCGTGGGTGATGTTCCACGCGCTCGACTTCACGGCCGTCATGGTCATCTTGGGGTGCGCCATCGCCATCCGTCGCCGCCTGCGCGACCGCGGCGCCATCGCCTTGCAGCAGTACATGCTCGACTTCGTGCCGCACCTCCTGCTCATCTCGGTCTCCGTGACGGGGCTGATGCTCACCGTGTCGAGCCTCTGGCTGGCGGGCTACATGTATTCCTTCATCGCGCTGTCGCACCAGGCGCTCGTCATCATGACGCTCTTCTACCTCCCGTTCGGGAAGCTCTTTCACGTCGTCCAGCGCCCGGCGTCAATCGGCGTCGAGCTTTACCAGGAGCGGGCGCGCGAGATGCCGCAGGCCCGGTGCGCGCGCTGCGGCGCGGAGTTCGTCGCGGAGATGTGGCTCGGCGACCTGAAGCAGGTCATCGACCAGCTCGGCTTCGACTACCGGATGCCCGACGGGCGGACGCTGCAAGACTACTGCCCGCGCTGCAAGCGCGTGATGCGCGGACTCAGTTACGCCTCGCTGCCCGACCGCTACGAGAAAGTCTTTGAGGGAGGGATGAAGGATGAAGGATGACGGATGAATAAGACGGGGTGAAGCTTCCTCTTCATCCTTCATCCCTCTATTTTCTTATGGCTAAAGTCGGAAACTTAGAAAAAATCGTCGAGACCTTCGGGCCGCACCTCCACGACGAGCCGCACGGCGGCTGGCGGGCCGACCGCATCATCGACAAGGTCGTGCCCACCCATTGCCCGTACTGCGCCGTCCAGTGCGGCATCAACTTGCTCGTCGAGAAAAATCACGTAGTAGGTTTTGAGCCGCGCTACGACTTCCCCGTCAACGAGGGCCGCCTCTGCCCGAAGGGCGTCACGGCCTACCTGCAAGTCCACCACCCGGACAGGTTGCTTTACCCGCTCATTAAACGTAACGGCATGTTCGAGCGCGCGTCGTGGGACGAGGCGCTCGACCTCGTCGTCTCGAAGCTCAAGGGGCTGCAAGAGAAGCACGGCAAAGATTCGATAGGCGTTTACTCCGGCTCATCGCTGACGACGGAGAAGACGTACCTGATGGGCAAGTTCGCGCGCGCGGGCTTGGGCACGCGCTACGTGGACTACAACGGGCGGCTCTGCATGGTCTCGGCCGCCGCCGGGAACAACAAGGCGTTCGGCATCGACCGCGCCGCCAACCCGTGGGACGACATCCCGCTCGCCGAAGTCCTCCTGATCGCCGGCGCCAACTGCGCCGAGACCTTCCCCGTCCTCAACAAGTTCCTCTGGCAGCAGCGCGACAACGGCGGCCGCTGGATCATCGTCGATCCGCGCGAGACGCCGACCGCTCGGCAGGGCGACATACACCTCCAGCTCAAGCCCGGCACCGACGTGGCGCTCGCCAACGCTCTGCTCCACGTCATCGTCGAGGAAGGCTTGACTGATGAGGCTTTCATCGCCGCGCGGACAAACAACTGGGAAGAGACGAAACAGGTGGCCGCGCGCTACACGCCGCTGGTCGCGTCGGAAATCACGGGCGTGCCCTCGGAGAAGATCGTGCAGGCCGCGCGCCTCTACGGGCGCGCCAAGACTTCGATGATGATGCACGCGCGCGGCATCGAGCACCACACGAACGGCGTCAACAACGTCCTCTCCTACATCAACCTCGTACTCGCTACCGGCCAGATCGGCCGCCCCGGCAGCGGCTACGGCACCATCACCGGACAGGGCAACGGGCAGGGCGGGCGCGAGCACGGGCAGAAGGCCGACCAATTGCCGGGGCAACGCTCCATTATGAATCCCGAACACCGCAAGCATGTCTGCGAGGTCTGGGACTTGCCCGAAAGTGAGTTGCCG
>DASVES010000417.1:0-7738 GCA_036380435.1 Pyrinomonadaceae bacterium
CGTTAGCGTGTATTAAGACCGCTTTCTATTGCGACTCACCACTTGCAGAAGTTACGAGCGGGCTTGACCGGCGATTCAACGAGACGTGTCAAAGGCCCGCTAGCGCGATCAATAACACGCATTTGTTCACCCGAACCTTCCCTCGACTCACACGCAAGGGCGTAACTCTCAGCCTTAACAGCCTTAGCGATTGCTTGACAGGTCTCAGCACTGGACGATGACTGCACATCAGTGGGCGTGTCTTCGTTAGTAAAGTGAAGGATGCACTGTTTCTGCAATGTGGGTGTAGGCTGTTCTTTGTGCTTGAAACCCTTTTCCAATTTGAGCAACGCCTCCGCTATCGCATCGGCATCAAATCGACTATTGGTGTCGGGGATTACGCGCGTCAGATCCCAGGTGAAGGTCCACGTGTTTAAGGCCCGACTCGGAAACGGCGCGGCGATCAGCACATCTTGAAACTTCATGAAGTCGAACCGACTTAGCCTTTTGAACTCGACTTTAGGAATAAAGGCTGCCGGCCACGGCGTCTCCCACGGCCGGCGACGCCCCGACCTGGCGTCGGCCGCGCCGAGGTAGGCGAGCGCGCCGTCAATTTTTTGCACTTCAACGAACGTGCCTTTCCAGTCCGTGGCCGTAGGGAAGAGCTTCGCCGGGTCGAAGGTGACTCCGCCGTTCCACTGGTAAGGCGTCCCGAACCTGGGGGAGGTTACGATGGTCCCCTGCTGTATCGTCGCGCGCTCCGACAGCGTGACGTAAACCGAAGTCCCCATAAGTGCCCGCTCAAACCAATTGCCGCTTTTAGTGAGGCAGGTAATTAACGGCCTGTCCCCACACAGTAGGTTGTTTAGCGTGTCACTCGTGACCCCGGGGTAATTTTTAAGGTAATCATTCCCCCTCTTATAGGTCGGCAGGCGACCTGGGAATAGCTCGGTAAATTTAAGGGTGAGGGTGTGTTGACTTAGATAACGTTGCGGATTGTCTATGATGACATCGGCACTTAAAAGCACCGACCTCGTTTGTTCATTTCGCTGGTACTGGTACTGGAGTCCACGCGCGAAGCGTCCGGGCCAACCGAGCGGTAGAGAATCAACCTTACGTTTAAATTGGAAGCATTCCTCGCTTACGCAGGTGTCGCCCGACTTCACATAGTCTTTCGAGGCGGCGCTCCCGCCGAAGAATGTGAGGACACTTCTTGCGTCTGAATTATTTATCGTAATGTGTGGCGCACCACTACCCGACAGGTTAGCCTCTAATTCTCTTATCTGCGACTGGATTTCGTCTATGGAGCGTGCTGCCGCCTGATGATCCTTCGATGAAGGATCGACAGATAGGATATAGGCTTGTAATGCCCTCATTCTCTTCTTTAGACCGTTTAATTTCTTCTCCTTCTCAAGAGATGCAGGATGGTTGCTACCGTGCCCCCGTTCGCCACTTATGGGACCATCTAATGACGCAATATTTTGGGCGAAAACCGGAAGCATCGAAATAGAAACAATTCCGATGATGAAGATCAAGGTGCGAGATAGATCTCTCATGATGGTTCCCTTATTTGGGGTGAGTAAAGTGAAAGTAGCCGAAGTAAGACGGCCACCAAAGTTACACAGCAGAGCTTTTCTAGCTGGTTTGAAGTTAAGCCGACTCGGTGAAGGCACCGGCTTGTAGGTAGACGGATTACGGAAGAAGGCGGTGAGGGTGAAAATCTCACCGACAATTAAGCCGCATGGTGACCTATCAGTTAGGACGGCTCACCACGTTCGATGGTAAAGCGGCCGCAACTTACTCCTTAATAAATTAGTTGTCAACACTTTTGTTCAGCATCCTAGTCTCGCAGCGCCATGTTGGGACGTGGTGATTATTTCGGGCAAAATTTAGGACATAAGGATTATTATCAGGCCCCCAGAACATGAACCGGCTGCGACTCCATCCATCAAGAATGGAAACGCGGCGTAGGACTTGGCAGACCGTTGGCAGACCAAACAACTACGGGCAGCCTATAGGCTGCCCGTAGTTATTAGTATTAAAGAGGCGGCGGTCGGAATCGAACCGACGAATAAAGGTTTTGCAGACCTCTGCCTTACCACTTGGCTACGCCGCCGGACTAAGGGATGAGGGCGGAGGGTTGAAGGATGAATAGGAGGTTGTCTCGCTTCATCCCTCATCCCTCCGCCCTCATCCCTTACGGAAGCGGGAGACGGGATTTGAACCCGCGACTTCGACCTTGGCAAGGTCGCACTCTACCACTGAGTTACTCCCGCGTGAGCGGATTAATTCTACGAATCCGCGTCACATTGTCAAGCGTCGTGGTGTGTTAAGGAAAGAGCGGAAAGGATTGATGGGGAAGGGGAAGTGAGTTGTACGCGGGTGGAGACTTCAGCCCCGCCACACCCCCGCTCTCCCCCGTCTGCGCCATGTTTCTTCGGAGGTAACTGTGGCATGATGGGTGCGAAAGTTGCCGAGGGCTGAAGCATGGCAGTGACGACCAAACGGACGCGGCTGGTGCTGGGTGGCCTCTTCTTCGTGACGATGTTCGTCTATGCGGGCGGTATCGCTTACCAGACTTTCGAAACGCGGAGGAGCTCGACGGGCTGGAACGCGTTGGTGCGGGGCGGGCGTGTTATCGTCGAGGAGGTCAGGCCCGGCGGGCCAGCCGCAGAGTTGCGGCCGGACGACGTGGTCGTCGCCCTCGATGGCCGGCGGGTCGATGGCCCGGCGTCCGTCCGGGACCTTGCGGCGCGCGAGCCGGGTCACGAATACGCCCTGTCAGTTGAGCGCGAGGGGCGGCCCATGGAACTCTCGCTACTCACGACGACGCCCCCGTCCTTCGCCAACACCTACTACACGCTGCTCGTCGTCGTCATCCCACTCATCTTCATCTGCACGGGGCTGGCAGTCTTCGCACTCAGGCCGGAGGACAAGCAGGCCGTGCTGCTGGCGCTGATGTTCGGGACTTTCATCCCGAGCGGCGCCGCCACGCTGCGGGGGCTGCCCGACTGGCTCGCCGACGCGATGGTCGTGGGGGCTGTCGTCTCAAGTTTCTTCGCGGCCTTCTTCTTCCACTTCTTCCTCATCTTCCCCGAGCGTTCGCCGCTGCTCCGGCGCTTCCCGCGACTGGAGTACGCGCTCTATGTCCCACAACTCCTGCTGGTGGCGCCTTACGTAGCCTACACGGCATACGTGCAGTCAGCGGCGGTCGGCAATCTGTTCGCGGAGCGGGAGCGAACTGGCCCCGCGGGTGTGGCCGTCGCCTCGCTGATCGTCGCCTACGTTGTGGCCGGGGTGGCGTCGCTTGCGTTCAACTACAGACATGCGGGCAGACAGTCGCGGCGCAAGATGAGAATCGTCGTGGCCGGGTGCGCGCTCGGCTTTCTGCCGTCGCTGTTGCTAACGGCCATCTACTTCTACGGGCCGACGCGCATCGATGAGACTCGCTTCAAGTGGTTGAGCGCGGCGGCGGGCGTCGCCTTTCTGGCCTTCCCCGTCTCGTTCGCCTACGCCATCGTCCGCCATCAGGTCATCCCCGTCCGCCTCATGTTCCGACGCGGCGTCCGACACGTCTTCGTCGCGCGCGGCTCGGTGCTCCTCGAAGTGGTCACGGTCGGACTGGCGCTGACACTCTTCCTGCAATACATCTTCAACTACGTGCGGCCTTCGAGCGGGCTGGTGATCGGTGTGGTCTCGGGCGTGTTCTCGGTGCTCGTGTGGAACCTGACCACGGAGCTGCACTACCGCGTCATCGCGCCGGCCATCGACCGGCGCTTCTTTCGTCGCGCCTACAACGCGCAGCAGATTCTCGCCGACCTCGGACAGTCGCTGCGCCCGCTCACAGACATGCGCGAGACGGCGCAGTTCGTCGCCGCGCGTCTGCGCGAAGCTCTCCAGCCGGAGAACGTGAGCGTCTTTTTGCGCGACGCCGCGACGGGCGATTACGTGTGCGCCGTCTCGTCGCACCACATCGACGCCGGGCGCGTGACGTTAGACGGCTGCGCCGCCGACCTCGTGCTCCCGCGCGAGGCGTTTGCGGTGCGGCGTCTGAGGGAGTCGTCGCAACCCCTCGCTGTAGATTTCCATGACCCGCAGTCGTGGGCCAGCATGCTGCTCTCAGCCGATTTGGAGCTGACAGTTTCGCGCCGGCGCGAGAGTGAGACGCTGCGACAGATCAACTCGTCGCTGCTCGTCCCCGTGGCGACGAAGAGTGAGCTGCTCGCCGTCATCTCGGTCGGCCCGCGTCTCGGCGACTTACCCTACACACGCGAGGACAGGCAGGTGCTCACGGCCGTCGCGTTGCAGATGTCCTTCGCCGTGGAGAACGCGCTGCTGCTCAAGCGCAAGGTGGAGGAGGACAGGCTGCGGCGCGAGGTGGAGATGGCGACGGAAGTGCAGCGGCGTCTCTTCCCGGAGCGCCCCCCGTGGCTCGACTCCGTGGAGCTGGCGGGCATCTGTCTGCCGGCGCGCGGCGTCGGCGGCGACTATTACGACTTCATACTGTTAGACGAGGAGCGCGTCGGCGTGGCCGTCGCGGACGTGGCGGGGAAGGGAATCTCGGCGGCGCTTTTGATGTCCACCGTTCAGGCGTCGCTCCGCAGCCGCGCCGAGCAGGTGGACGACGACAGCCTGACAGACCTCGTCGCGTCGATGAACCGCCTGCTCAACCGCTCGACCAACTCGGCCAGCTACGCCTCCTTCTTCTACGCGCTCTTTGACGGCCGGACGCGGCTGCTGACTTACGTCAACGCCGGCCACAACCCGCCGCTTCTAGTTCGCGCGCGCGCCCGCGCCGCGCGGGCCGGGTCGTCGCCCGCGGTCGAGGCGCGTCGCCTGTCGGTCGGCGGCGGCGCGGAGACGGGCGGCGTGTTGATTTCGAGCGGGGCGGGCGCGCAGACGAGTTATCTGACGACGGGGGGGCCGGTCATCGGCCTGTTCGACGAGTTCGTCTACGAGCAGGAGACGATCAAGACCGAGAGCGGCGACGTGATCGTCGCTTACACGGACGGCGTCACGGAGGCTTTGAACCCGCACGGCGAAGAGTTCAGTCAGGAACGCCTTGAGGCGCTCGTCGAAGAATTCGCGCACCTGCCGGCCGAGGAGTTGATGAGGCGCATCATCGAAGACCTGCGACGCTGGTGCCTGAACACGCCGCAGCATGATGACGTGACGCTCGTGGTCGTGAAAGTAAAGTAAAAAAACAGTACCGCGAGCGGTAGCGAGCGGGTGCTCCTGTGATGAGAGTCCTGACTCCTGCACGCGAGACCCGCTCGCTACCGCTCGCGGTACTGTTATCACACCAAGCCCCGCCGTCGCGCGCGGTACTGTTTCTACATCAAGTTCACCGGATCAATCTCGACATTCACACAGGTCGTGTCGCAGCCCGGCACGGCGGAGGCATCGGCGAGCGCCAACTCGATGACGTTGCGGAGGCGATTGCGGTCGCGCGACTTGAGCAGGATGTGGATGCGATGCTCGCCGCGCAGACGCGCGAGCGGGGCCGGGGCGGGGCCGAGGACGCGGACGTGTCGGTCGGCGTTGGCGCGGTCGAGCGCGGCGCGGACTTCCGTGGCCGTCGCCTGTGCGCGCCCGAGTTCGTCGCCGTGGATGAGCAGTGAGGCCAGCGCGACGAAGGGCGGGTAGCTCATGCTCTTGCGGTGATGTATCTCTTCCTCGAAGAAGCCGTCGTAGTCCTGCGCGCAGGCGTGACGCAACGCGTAGTGGTGCGGGTGGAAGGTCTGGATGAGGACGCGCCCCGGTAGCTCGCCGCGTCCGGCGCGTCCGGCCACCTGCGTGATGAGCTGGAAGGTGCGCTCGGCGGCGCGGAAATCGGGAAGCGCCAGACCGGCATCGACGGAGACGACGCCGACCAGAGTCACGTTGTGGAAGTCGTGGCCCTTGGCGATCATCTGCGTGCCGACGAGCATGTCGAGTTCGCCGGCGCCGAAGCGGAGGATGGCCTGCTCGTAGGTCGAGCGGCGCGAGGTGGTGTCGCGGTCGAGGCGGGCGATGCGGAGGGCGGGGAAGCGCTTCTGTAAAATCTCTTCGATCTGCTCGGTGCCCTCGCCGACGTAGTGGATGAACTCGCCGCGGCAGGCCGGGCACGCCTCGGGGACGCGCGCGCGCATGTTGCAGTAGTGGCAGATGAGACAGCGTTCGCCGCGATGATAGGTGAGCGTCACGTCGCAGTTCGGGCACTGCACGCGCTCGCCGCAGGAGCGGCAGAGGATGAAGACGGAGTAGCCGCGCCGGTTGAGGAGGATGATCGACTGGTGGCCGCGCTCGTGCGTCTCCTCAATGGCGGCGAGCAAATCGGGCGAGAAGACTTCCTGCTTGCCGCGTCCGCGAAAGACCTGACGCATGTCGATGATCTCGGCTTTGGCCATCGGGCGGTCGGCGACACGCGTCGGGAGTTGGAGGTGTCGGTACTTGCCGCGGCGCGCGTTGTGGAATGATTCGAGTGAGGGCGTGGCCGAGCCGAGGACGACGACGGCGCGCTCCTTCAAGGCGCGCATGACGGCCGTGTCGCGCCCGTTGTAGTAGGGCGACTCCTGCTGCCGGTAAGACGACTCGTGCTCCTCGTCCACGACGACGATGCCGAGATCGGAGACGGGAGCGAAGACGGCCGAGCGCGTGCCGATGACGACGCGCGCCTCGCCCCGGCGGATGCGGCCCCACTCGTCGAAACGCTCGCCCGTGGTGAGCGACGAATGGAAGATGGCGACGAGGTCGCCAAAGTGCGCGCGCAGGCGGCGCGAGAAGACGGGGGTGAGCGCGATCTCGGGGACGAGCATCATCGCCGTGCGCCCTTTGCGGAGCGCGGAGCGCATCGCGCGGATGTAGATTTCCGTCTTCCCGCTCCCCGTCACGCCGTGCAGGAGGAAGGCGGCGTACTTGCGTTCGCCGAGCGCGCCTTCGATCTCGCCGAGCACGTTGCGCTGGTCATCGGTTAGCTTGAGGTCGTCGGCGTTTGGAAGTATTGCGCCCGCCAGCGGGTCGCGGCGCACGTCGCTGACGAAGACTTCGACCATGTGCCGCCGTTCGAGCGACTGAACGGCCGAGGCGCTCGCGTCCGCCGCTTCCAGGAGCGCCGCGAAGTACATCTCCCCGCCGCCCTTGATTAAAGTTTCGACGACGCGTTGCTGCGCGTTCGTGAGCGGACGCGCGGCGCCGTTCTCCGCGTGCGACGCAGGCGGCAGCAGACGGACGGCCTTGCGTCGCTTGGCACGCGCGGCGGCGCTGCGCGAGCGATGCGAGAGCGTGACCCAACCGGCGCGCTCAAGCTCCCGCGCCGCCTTCGAGGCGCGCGCCTGCCCGAAGTCGCGCGCGAGCGCATGGAGCGTCGTCTCGCCCTCCCCCGCGGTGAGGCGGAGGATTTCAGCCTTCGTGGTGACGGCGCGGCGTGGGGGGAGGCGCGCGAGTTCGTCGCGGCCCTCCGGCGTGATGGTCAAAACCTGTTCGACGGTGGCGTTGATGCCGGCCGGGAGCGCGGCCTTCAACACCTCGCCCCACGGGGCGACGTAGTACTCACTTATCCATCGCGTGATCTCCAGAACTTCCGGCGTGATGAGCGGCTCGGCGTCGAGCAGTTCCTCAGCTTCTTTGAGTTCGGCGTCGTCGAGTTCCGTGGCGGGGTCAAGCTCGGAATGTAAGGCAACGACGTAGCCGGTCGTCATCTTCCGTCCGAGCGGGGCGAGCACGCGCGCGCCGACTCGCGCCTCCTCGCGGAGCGCGAGCGGCAGACGATAGGTGAAGG
>DASVES010000418.1:0-30709 GCA_036380435.1 Pyrinomonadaceae bacterium
GTAGATGTGCAGGCCGCCCCCGCCGACCATGTAGAAGGCGTACTCGATGTCCGCGTAGTGGACGCTCGTGTCGCCGTTGCCGAGGCCGACCATCCGCCATGTGCTTGCCTCGCCCGGCGTGAACTCCATGTACCCGTCGCCTGGATCGATGCCCTTGATCGAGGACGCTCCGGCGTCGTACCAGGTGTTGGTGCCCGACACCTTCCGCAGGGTGTTGCCGACCGCCTGGACAGTGCTGGTGACATTCTTCCACGTGACGGCCTCGGGCGGCTGGAGGCCGCCGAAGGAGACGGCGGCGATCTTCGCGTCGGTCAGGGTCGAGTAGGAAGTGCTGAGCGAAGTGTCCAGGCGCAGCGGGTAGGAGGCAGGGCTGAGCGAGACCGTGCTGGTGTAGAGGAGTGTGTCGTTCCGGTAATACTTGACGCCCCCGGCCTCGACGACCACGGCCAGCTTGTCTCCTGCGGCGTAAGTCCCCACATACCCCCTGGAGACGCCGGCCTCGTAGACAACGAGGATGCCCTCCCCGAGGCCGAGGCAGTAATCAATGTCCGTGTAGTTCTGATCCGAGTCCCCCTTGCTCAGCCCGAACATCCTGTAGGTGCCGGTGTGGTCCGGCGTGATCTGGACGTAGCCGTCGCCGGAGGCGATGGCGCGGGTCGAGACGGCGCCGGCGTCCCAGGCGTAGGAGGGAATGGACTTGGAGAGGTTGTTCCCCGACGCCGTGGCGCCCGAGACGTTCGCCCAGATGACGGCCTCCTCCGAGAGTGAGCCTCCTCCTTCAATCAAACAAGGAGGCTTGGGCCTCGCCTCGTTGGAGTATGCCGAATCACCTACCCCGTTCGTGGCCCTGACGCGGTACTTGTATTCGCAGCCCAGAAGGTCACCTTCGCGATACTTAACTACGTTCGCCCCGACCGTGGCTATCTGCTGCCACTGGGTGCACGCGCTGTTGACGAGTTTGCAGGATTCGATTTTGAACCCTGTCTCGTTGTTCGAGTTATCAGTCCATGACAGCCCAGACGGCCCAGCGGCCCCAGCGTTTGTCGGGGCTGCCGGGGACATGGCGGAAGGCTCTTCCGTGGCGACGAGCCGGCCGCCGACGTAGATGTACTCTTTGGCCGGGCTCTGCGGCGAGAAGCCGCCCGACTGCGCCGAGGCGGTCGCCAGCACTGCCGCGGCGAGCACGGTCGCGATCAGGCAGAACATGGCGGTGGCCCGCAGCCCTTCACGCGAGGCAGGCATAGGGAGAAGGCGTCGTCCTCCCGGCTGATGCTTCTTACTCTTCGACATGAGCGATTCTTTCCACGCGGGCGCGCCATGTCTCAGGCGGCGCGGGGACCGCCGTGGCATGATATGGGCGTATGGGCGTTATCTGAGCTGTATGTGTGGGCACGCCGCAAGACCGGCTTCGCGGTGACGTTGAGTCCGTGCCGCCGGGTGCGCTAAGATGCGGGCTGTTCGCGGGCGACGCACCTGCTACGCTTTCGGGCGGCGGAGGCTGTGTTGTTCAAAGGCCCGGTCACCACCGATTGGTGGTGACCGGGCCTGATTACTTCTTACTCACGAGACGGATCACCTCGCCGCACACGGTCAGCCACCGCGGAGCGTGCGAGTGAGCTACGTGAGTGGACGGGGCGACGCAGTGAAGGCGCATCGGAAAACCTTGATGACGGTGGAAGTGAGGCTAGCGAAGGGGAGTGTTCGATAGCACTCGTGAGATGCGTGCCGAGGAGCGAGCGGGAGACTAATGCAAGATACTCCCGCTGTCAATGACAATTTTCTTGCATCCCCAAAGACACCGAAATGACGAGTTTGGTTCCCAGCGGAAATCAAGAATCCGGGGATAGACATGGGTGGGGCGGGTGTGTCCCATCGGGGCGGGCGCCTCAACTGCCCGCCCTGCGCGGCGTCAGGTGAAGTGTCCGGCGCGGCCTCACGCGAGGGACGTGAGTGGATGGCGGCGGGGGAAGGAGTAGCCCCCGCCGTCATTATTTTTGTGCAAAGCCCGACGACGCCCTGACGGGCACGCGTCCGATAAACTAGCTCACAAAGAGGCGTGAAAGACCCCCTAGCGGGAGGCGGCTTGACCCCCGCGGTGTGTTTGGGCGCCGGGTGAGGGGAGGGGTCTGCGACGATCTCCATGGGGTATCAACCGCCGGCCATTTTCCATGGGGTATCAGACTGACGCGAGTGCTCATGGGGTATCGAGACTTTGCGAGTGCTCATGGGGTATGGGGCGCGTGGGTGCCTTTGCGTGTTCCGCTCCAACGATCTGTCATGGGGTATCACCCGGTCAGGTAGTGCTCATAGGGTATCGAGGATTTGCAAGTGCATATAGGGTATCATCCGCTCGGACCACCGCCGGGTGGTCAAGCGGCCCTCGCCGCGGCCTGAGAGCGCATGCTCGTCCACGCACCTTCGGAACTTCAAGAGGTATGCCGCCAGCACAAAATCTACCTTGATTGCTGGTTGATGTTTGAACATGCCAGCGCGAACAAAGAGGCATGGACTTTAACTTCAAAGCCGGCGTTGGTGCGCGCGTGCAACTGTTGCGCGCCCATCTTCTCTAACTGCGAGTTAAGCGTCTCGATGCCTTTCCGATAGCGCTTGAGGTCGAACTCATCTGCCCATTCATGTTGCGCCATGTTCTTGCGCCGAATGGGGATGACTCGCACCCCGGTCTCAGCCAAGATCGCCGCCTCGTCAGGCGCGCTGTTGTAGGCCTTGTCGCCGAACACGCACGCACCTGCGGGCAACAGAAAGGTCAACTCGTGCAGAGGCGTCAGGTCGTGATAACCACCGGCGACGATGGCGAAGCTGACCGGCAGCCCTTCGGGCGTGCACACCAGATGGAGTCGCCAGCCGAAGAACTTCTCACGCTTCGCGGCGCAGTAGCCACAGTAGTCGCGCCCACGCACCTTCTTGTTACGGCGCGCGCGAGCGCGGAGGCAGACCGGCAGCGGCATACTGTCAATGATGAAGGCCGCGCCCGAAGCGAACAGTTCGCCGAGGGCTTCCAGGGTCAACGCGAGCCAGTCGGCGACGGCGTGCAGCCTCCGGTTCAAGCGCGAGGTGCTGAGACGCTCCGAGAGGTAGCCAAGTTCAGTCAAGACCCACAAGGCGCGCTCGTGGTTGTTACGGAAATACTTGGCAGCAACGACCGCCACCAGCAGGACTTCCGCATCTGTGACTTTCGCCAGAGGGTGGCTGCTGTGATTCAAAGAGCGCATCACGTCGTCAATGATGACGTAACTCGTTATAATCAGCTCGTCGTTCATGCGTGTCTCCGGTTTGAGTGATAGGTTTGGTCACCATCATTCTCAAGCCTGTGCCGCATGAACGGCAACTAGCAATCAAGATAAAATCTGTATGGTCAAAAGAAAAATTATAGGACTCCGGGAGAGTACTTCACCTCTCCAACTTTGAGGTCTCTATGACAATACACTCCGCCGGTCATATCGCGCCTCCGCTTCTGGATGTCATTGGTAACTTGGATGGCCAGGGCCGGGGGTTTGCCGCATTTCTGACACGTCATAGGGTTTTCAGATCGTCCCCGTGCTGGCGTGTATTTTCCCTGTTGGGTGGGGTTGCCACCGCGTTCGAAAATGCTAGGGTTTGCTAGGGGTTTTTCTTTCCAAAGGCTAGCTTTTGCTAGCCTTTTCTTGGGTCTTGAAGGTACCTATTTTAACCACCTCGGCGCGCCCTAACGTCGGACGTTGCATACACTTAGCATACTAGAAGACTTTCCCTGCCGGGTGTCACACACTCTTGGGTTTTTGCTAGCTTTTTCTACTCGTCCAGACTCTAGGATTTGCTAGGGTTTTGTCGGCCGCTGTTTTCACACAGTCGCGAGTGGCGCGCGAACGTCTTTGCCGGCCCTTCTGTGCCAGGTCTAATTTCTCTTCCGCGTTGGCGAGCGCCGCCAGCAAGTCGCCAGATCGCCACAGACTAGCGGGAGTGGGACGGCGGCGAGAAACTCCTCCGTGGGTCATATACTGTCTCGTCCCTTATAGCAGGTCACCAGCCGCAGAGGCTCATAGGTATCGTTCAACATGGGGTATTGACTTTGTTAGTGCGGACAAACGCTGCCACATCACCATGCTCGGTGACACCGGAGCAGGCACGCAAAGCTCTTCACGGCCGCCCGTGCGGAGCCCCAGCGAGGGCGGGCCGGAGTCAACCGTGAAGTCCTAAATGTTAAGTTTTATTAAGTTCTCCGTCGCTGCTTTCTCCGCCTTTTTTCTACCCTTAGTTTTGAGCCTACCCACTCGTCTCCTGACACTTCGGAAATAATTCCCGGCCATAGCATTTTTCAGTAAGCACATATGCCGACAGTCATCCGCCTTTTTTTAGGAGGCGAAGTTTCGCCGCGCGGGCCTCAGCGTGTGCGGCGTTGGCGCGGCGCATGGCGGCCAGGTACTGAGTCACGGACGGGTTAGCTGGCAACTTGGCGAGTTCCCGTTTGAGATGGGTCATGCTCTCGCGGTGAAGCCTCTCGCGGAGCTGTCGCGCCCGCCGCTCATCCTCCTCGACCTGCGCGGGGCTTCTGAAGAACAGCGGGCGGTACTTCGAATAGCGCCCGTGCTTGAATCTCGGGTGTTCCGCTCCGCGAGGCGACTTGCCGCCGTGCAGGTTGCACCGGCGTCGGTCTGGCGCCGGTCGACGGCGGCAATTCCCCCCGGCGCGTGTGCGAGCGCCGCAGAGGTCCTCATGGGGTATGCTCTCGTTCATGGGGTATCCAAAATCAGCACTTCGCTACCCCCGTCCGCCGGGGAGGCCTGACCGGGGCGTGCCGCCCTTAAGGATGGGGCGACCTTCCACTTTTCTACCGTCATCATAATTGCGGCTGAGCCGTCATAGGGTATCCCGCGCCAGCCCTTTTTGCGGCCAACTTCGGCCAACTCATTATTAAAGCTCTCCGATTTCTCCGGTTTGACCCCTCCGAGCACGTAAAGTTATGTCGGATTCTGTTAAGTCGAAATGTTAAGTTTTACTAAGTCGGACGCGCGCCGGAAATACCGACAATTATCGACCTCGCCGCGGGCGAAATCTCGGGTTTTCTCAAGTTTTCCAATAACAAGTTTTACTATAGCGGTTTGCAGTTGAGTGCGACCGTTTAGAGGCGGGCTACGGCCGCCGGCTCAAGATTCGAGGGTTGTGACGGCGGGCATCGCCCGCCTCTAAACGGTCGGTGGCGCGGTTACACCCAACTGCAAACCGCTATAAGTTCTGAATTGCATCAGTGATTTACATCACTTTCCATCATACCGGCAGAAATGTAAGGTTCTGTCAGGTCTCAAATGCTAGCTTTTGCTAGTCCGAGCAGAGGGAAGCAGGCGGGCAGGGTGTAGCACAAAGGGCGTCGAATTCTTAGGTTTTCTTAGGTATTCAAGCGCCCGAAAGTTCTAGGTTTATCTAGCATGTCGATGCTAGTAAAATCGCCGCCCCCTCCAGCTATGCAAAATCGTGAAGAAGTGTGAAACGCAGGGGGCCAGAAGGCGATCCAGCATGAGGTATCGACGCTGGGCGCGTAGCATGAGGTATCAGCGGCCGAGGTCAAAGCGGAAGAAAACCGGAGAGGTCGCGCCGGCACGTCATAGGGTCTCCAAGACCTCATAGGGTTTCCAAAGACACGCCCGGGCAGAGCGACGGCCAGGGGTTCCCCGCTAGCCTGGGTTCCCAACCCGCCACGATCTTCGAGCGCCACCACCGCGGAGAGTCAAAGCGACCGGGTGAAGGCGACGCGGCTGCGGCACATCGGGCTGAAATCGGCGAGCCGCTGGGGTGGTCACGCGCGACGACCCACAGCATTGGCGTGATGATGTTGCAGAAGCCGGAGCCGCGACCCGTGACCATCTGGGCGCAACGCCTCGTCATACTAGAAACCATCCTTGGCCCGTTGCAAGCCGCGTTGCTAGCACTCGCCATCCGGCGTAAATTCATGCGTTGAAGATTCTGGTGATGGACATAAAAAGTATTATCGGACGTAATAACTCTAGTTTGTGTGGCGACACGTTCCCTGATTCAGCATAGGGCATTTAAAGCGCATAAAGCGCAAACGGATGGGCCAGGACGTTGGCCTGACCCGGCGTCCGGCTCCTGACCCCGTGGCCGGTCCATACCCTGCCCCGTGCCCTAGGCTGGCAGATGTGTTGGGCCGTTTTCGTGTCATCAGTTCGCCCGGAGTGCATTTGGCAGTCATGCTCTCAGACGGCGACTTTGAGTCCTAGTCGCCGGTCAAGCAGTTTTCACCGCTAAATCGCTCGAGGAATAAGCGTCCCAGGTGCAACCGGTTGCGCCCCGACGTCGTCTAAGACACCTCCCCGACGTGTTCCGAACCATAATCCAAAGCCTTATCTAGGAGTAATCATGCCCCGCCCTCGCCTCCTGCGCCCTTACGCTGCCCGCCTGCTCTTGTTCACCTTTGTCCTCACGCTCGCCGTGTGGTCCGCCCTCCCGCCCGGGTACGCGGCGAAGGCGCTACCGACAGCCCCGGCGGCCAGTAACTACGTCGTCACCACCACGGGCGACGCCCCGGACAGCAACACGGCTGACGGCGTCTGCAATGACGGCGCGGGAAATTGCACGCTGCGCGCCGCAATCGAGCAGGCCAACGTCGACGACACGTCTGACATGATCACCTTCGCCCCGGGCGTCACGGGGGTGATAAGCCTTTTGACCCCGTTGCCCGACTTGACGAGCATGACCATCACGGGTCCCGGCCCATCGCAGCTGACCGTGCGAAGGGAAGATGCGGCGCCCAGCACATTCCGCGTCATCACCCTCCTACCCTTCAGGTCGCTGAACATCTCGGGCATCACCATCTCCGGGGGGTACTCGGGCAGGGGCGGAGGCATACGAGTCGAGGGCTCGCCCGTCTCCCTAACGAACGTGGTTGTAAGCGGAAACACGGCCGACGGCGGCATCAGCTTTGGAAGCGAGGGCCGCGGCGCGGGCATCTATCAATCGGCCGGCGTACTCAACCTGATAAACAGCACGGTGAGCGGTAACGTCACCAAGAATGCGGCCAACAATAGCGGCCATCACGGCGCGGGCATATACACCACCAGCAACCTGAACGTTACGGGTAGCACCATCGCAGGCAACAGAATTGAGAACGGGGGCGGGGCGGGCGGCGTCGGCCTGGGCGGCGGGATCTACGTCGCTTCCGGCTCGGTGGCGCTGACAAATAGCACCGTGAGCGGCAACAGCGCCGGCGCCACAGGGGGGCAAGGCGGCGGTATTTTCAAGCAGGGCGGTACGGTTATGGCGAAGAGTTGTACGGTGACTGAGAACACGGCCGACAGTGCGGGCGGCGGCATCGCCAACAGTGCCGGCACCTTCACCCTTCAAAACTGCATCGTAGCCAACAACGCCGCCAATTCCGCCCCCGACCTCTTCGGAGCTTTCAGCTCGCAGGGCTACAACCTTGTTAGGGATGTGACCGGCGCGACAATTACTGGCGCGACCGCGCACAACATCACGAACCTCGACCCGCTCCTCGGCCCACTCCAGAACAACAAAGGCCCTACGCAGACACACGCACTACTGTCTGGGAGCCCGGCCGTTGACGCCGGCGACAGCGGCGGATTGACGACCGACCAGCGCGGCTTGCTTCGCCCTATCGACCTGTCTGCTGTCAACGTCTCCGATGGCGCTGACATCGGGGCCTACGAGGTGCAGGCCGGGCAGATACAGTTCGGCTCGGCGACCTACTCCGTGGCGGAAGGCGCCGGCTTCGCGACTCTTAGCGTAACTCGTACTGGAGGCGACTCCGTAGCCACCTCAGCGACCTTCGCCACGTCTGACGGGTCGGCCACCGCCGGCGCCGATTACGTGGGCGCGACCGGAACAATCACCTTCGCTGCCGACGAGGTGGCGAAAGACATCACCGTGCCGATTACCGACGACTCCCTCATCGAGTCGGACGAGACCTTTACGGTGACCTTGAGTGCGCCGACCGGCGGAGCCACGCTTGGCACTCGGTCGGCAGCCGCCGTGATTATCGTCAGCGATGACGTGGGGCCCGCACTTCCCTTCGTACAGTTCTCGGCCTCCGAAGCGAGCGTGGGCGAGGCGGCCGGCGCGCTAAACGTTAGCGTCCAGCGCACGGGCGACCTGAGCGGCACGTCTTCGGTCTCCTACGCTACCTCCAACGGCACCGCCAACGACAGGTCCGACTACACGGCCGCTTACGGCATGCTCATCTTCACCCCTGGCCAAGAGAGTAAGACGATTACTGTGTTCGTCACCGACGACCGCTACCAGGAACCGAACGAGACCTTCACCATCACGCTGAGCGGCGCGTCGGGCGCGGCCCTAGGCCTAAATCAATCGGTAACTGCGACCATCGCGAGCGACGATTCAGCGAGTGGCTTGAGCCCGGTCAAGGGCGGGCCCTCGTTCGACCCGGAGTTCTTCGTGCGTCAGCACTACCTCGACTTCCTCAACCGCGCGCCCGACGCCGCGGGTCTGGCCTTCTGGTCGAACCAGACGACCAACTGCGGCGACGCCGACCTCCTCGTCTGCCGGATCAACGTCTCTGCCGCCTTCTTCCTGTCGGGAGAATTTCAGGAGACCGGCTTCTACACGATCCGGGCGCAGCGAGTGGCCTACGGGAAGAAGTCCACGGAGGAGGCGACGCGCGTCACCTTCGCGCAGTTCATCCGCGACGCGCGGCAGGTGGGCGAAGGGTTCGTTGACGGCCAGCCCGGCGCAGGCGCCGTGCTGGAGAACAACAAGAACGCCTACGCCCTGCAGGTCGCCGGCGAGGCGGCCTTCGCGCAACGCTTCCCGCAGACGACGGCCGACGCCTACGTGGACGCGCTCTTCGCCTCGGCGGGCGTCACTGCCACGGCGCAGGAGCGGCAGAACGCCGTCAACGCCTACGGCGGCGGGGGCGCGGCGGGGCGCGCGGCGACGCTGCGCTCGGTGGCCGACTCCGCGAGCGTACGTAACGCAGAGTTCCGGAGCGCTTTCGTGCTGATGGAGTACTTCGGCTACATGCGGAGGGACCCGGACCAGGCCGGGTACACCTTCTGGCTGGGCAAGCTCAACGAGTTCGGCGGCAACTACATCGCGGCCGAGATGGTCAAGGCCTTCATCACCTCGGGCGAGTACATCAACCGGTTCGGGCAGTAGGCCCGTTCAGGCAGGAAATCAAAAGCGGAAGGGGCGCGCTCGGCCATGGATGGCGGCGCGCCCTTTCCTGTTCCGATCACTGTCCTCACCTCAGCAACGAGTGGACACCTCCCTCAGCCGTCACGGATTCATCTGGGGCGGACGTAATGACGATTATCCGACGTGATAACGTGAAACATCGCCGGAATGAGAGCCTGACCACAAGATGTAGGCTGTCGAGATGTGCAAAAACTGACGGCGGGAGATGTTTCACGCCCATTTTGAAATTGCGCGTCCGACCACAACATCTTGCGCCGCTGTTTTGATTGTTAAGAGCAGCGGCGTGTACGGCCACATGATGTTGTAGAACACGGTAGGGTTGAGACAGGAGAGTCAACTGGACGTTATAAATATTGTCCCGTTGGATTTTATTTTGCTTTGATTTATTAAAAGCACAATGCCTTAGAATTGTTAGTAGAGATGAAGGTACAGTTTCGGGAATCCCGCCGTGCCGCCCTATCAACTCAGGAGCATCGCAGTGGCCCACACCGCCGGGTAGCAGCCGCAGAATGCCCAAACGAACCGATTCAGTCCCATCACTATGGCGCAGGACACGTGGAAGACGACTCCGACAGAGAGGAGCACGAGCATCAGTGGCTTGGGTACAAAGAGCACGAGAGGAAACGTGATCTCCCAGCCGATCACCGACCAGCACAAGAGCCAGTCGAGCTTTGGGTATCTTCCCAGCAGCTTCGCAAGACCGGGGAGACCATAGCCTTCGGTCGAAAGGATTCCGGTCATCGCTCCCCCGTTCCGCCAAATCGGCGACGCCGCCTTAGCCACGCCTGATGCGAAATACGCGAGGACCACTTGGGCCGCGATGAACGCATCGCCAAGACGCCGAGCCGAGTCTGTTCCGCCAGCAAGGAGCACGAGACCGAACGTGACGAGCACGATGAAGGTGAGTTGCTCAGCGCCACTACCGCCGATCTGCCGCCGCGAACGCACGTAACCGTTCGTGACGAGACAGATCAGAGCCGAATACATCCCGGCGCGAGTGTGCGTTCCCTTGATGATTACGACTAATGCCGACAACCCTTGTGCAGCCATCGCAAGCATCATCGCGGCGCTGCCGCCGGCCGTCGCACCGATCCTTACTTGCCAGCGCGCACCGCTGGTCAGGATCGCAATGTTAGAGCGAGAGAACATCCCATCGTCGCCGAAGGCCCGGCGCAGCTTGAAGATGTCGAACGCTTCAACGATCAATCCGACGAATAGAAGGCGGGAAACAAGAAGCTCAGGATGAGTAAACATGAGTGACCGAGTCAGCGGTGTCGTGGACTTCGGAGAGGAACACGACCTCGACGCGACGGGCGGGGAAATCTGTGGAGGTGCGCACGATAGCGAACTGGATCGAGGAGCATCCCGTCCGTCTAAATTGGGCGAGGACAATGCTCAATAGAGTGAGGTACGGCGAACAGAGCAGCGCGCTGCGATCTTCCCGTTTTGGGCGCACGCGAAGAAGCGAACCGACAAGATCGGTGACCGCTTTGTTCGGAATAAGCTCCGGGTTCACTAACCATCGGCTGCTCGCAGGTGCAAACCCGAAGTGCAACTCCCGCCACACACCCCATTCATTGCCATGCTCCTCACGCCACAGCAATCGTGAATCGGCGCGGGCTGGATTCGGCGCAAAAAATGTCCAGAGCGGGATCAATCCCAACGGGATATGACGGCGGAGTCGCAATGTCCATGCGCCGGAGCGAAACTGATTGCACACACTGATCGCCCACCAAACAGCGAATATCGCCGCGATTGTGAGCAACGGGATATCCATCACGGCCCAGCCTTTCAGCCGCCCTGAACGATCTTGCCTCTCGCATTCAGCAGCTCCTTCAAAGACGTGCGCGAGCTAAGTTGGCCAGCGAGTTCCTTGATACGCGCGATGATCTCCCGGTCGCGCTCGGTCAGTTCAGTGAGAGGGTGATGAGCATCTGCCCACGCAGTCGCCCATTGCTCGCGCGGGTTGTCGTCTTTGGCGATCCTGTCGTTGATCTTGTGACCAGCGGCCTGCAACGCGGTGATCGTCAGATCAATCGCGGCTAATTCCATGTGGGACAGACTGGTCTTCTTTATTGGTTTGTGCGGACTGCTCTTCTTTCCTTGTTTGTCTTGCATTTAATCCTCCTCAGGTGTTCGGCACTCGACGGGTAGCGCCTATCTGGTATGACCGGACGTTGACGTGAGTGTCCAGTGAGACGTTAGAAGTGGGGCCACAAGCGAGGGTACAATATGACTATCATAACTAGTTGTCAATAGATGTATTGATGTTTATGGCCTATGGCTTTATGGTCAAAAACATCAATAGAACTTAAAGTTATATGAAAGTCTGATTTTATGGGCAAAGCCTCTAAGACATAAGAATGGTTATCGGATTTCAGTGATGTAATAGAACATTAAAGATAAAGAGCCAGGTATCAGACTTGGCTCTTTGTCTACTCCTATACTTGATATTGGGCCTTAAGCTACGTTGACCTGCCGCCCTCCCTCCGCCGCCACGTTGATCTGCACTTTCGGGACGCGAGCCGAGAGCTTCCGCACGCGCTCCAACGACTCGCACGCCCGCGTGAACCTCTTCTGCGCCGCCGTCAGCCGCTTCTCCCAGTACGCGCCCAGCGTCAGCGTGATGGACTGCTTCATGACGTTGGTGTAGCGCATCTCCAAGATCGAGAGACGAACCCAACACACGGCCGCGTGTTGGATCAAAGCCTTTTCGAGTGGCGGCGCGGTCTTGATTCCGAGATCGTCTTTAAACTCCCTGGCCTGTAGCGTCCACAACTCTGCAATGGCGTCGGTCGTTAAGGTCGAAGCGTCGGTCGTCAACAGGACGGCGAGCGCCGCATCGAGCGGGTCGGTCACGTCCCGCCACGGCGCCGCCTTCTCGCCTTCACACTCCTTTAAAGTCTGCCGGAAGGCTTCGAGGGCGCCGGCCGCCGGTGCCCGCTTGTTCGCGGCGCTCAGCGTACTGATGAAGCGTTCCCTGAGCGTCGCCGTAGCCTTCACCACATCGGACCGTTTCGCTTTGACCATTTCGTCACCCCGCCATCTGCTTGAGTACGGCCAGCGACCGCGCGCTCGACGCCCTGCGCGCCGACTCCCGCGCCGCGTCCGCCCGCGCCAGCAGGCCGCGCACCCTGGCCAGCGTCACGACGGAGCGCGTGAACCGCCGCTGCGCCAGCGTCAGCCGCTTTTCGTAATGCTCGGCGAGGCTGACCGTGTAGCTGCCCGATGTGTTGCGCGAGTAAAGGTGCTCGATCATGCCGAGCCGGACGTGGCACAGCACGGCGTGCTCGATCAGGATGCGCTCGGCCGGCAACGCCTCGGCGTAGCCCAACTCCTGTTTGAGAAGTTCGGCGCCACGTCTCACCGACTCTTTGGTGACGTAGCCGAGCCAGAACTTCTCGAAAGCCAGGTCGAGCGCCTCCGCGGTCAGGTCGCCGTGGCGGCGCCACTCCTCGGGGTCGGCGTCGAGCTGCGCGTCGTAGTAGGCGCGGGCTTCGGCTGAGGGGCTGTCCTTCATCATCGCCTCGGCGTACAGTCCCGCCTCGCGTTCCCACTTTTCTTTCTCGCGCTCAGCCAGTGAGACGACCCGTTTAGCCTTCGGCATTCCTCTTCAACCTCCATTGCCTGTGGTGCAGGTGGTAGCCCGCTGACTCCAGCACCGACTTGGCCGCCGTCTCGGCGACGAGCCACGACCGCTCGACCAGTGCCTCCACCCGGTCGGCGTGCGCCAGCTCGCGCCGCACCTCTTCGCGGGAGCGCACTCGCTCCCGCCGCTCGTCCTTATCCCGCGCCTCGGCGAGCGCGCCGGTCAGTCCCCCGCCCTCGTAGACGGAGAAGACGCGGGTTCCCTTCCGCACCTTGCGGTAGTAGTAGCGGCGCCCGCTTCTCTCTTCCCACGGCATAAGTTTTTTGTGCTACGGATTTTTCCCTGCCCCGCTTGCCTCATACTTGGCCAGCTTCCGCTCGATCCTCTTCGCGGCTTTGATTCGCGCGCGCAGCATGACGCCTATCAGGCAGTGCTTGGAGTAGAGGCCGTGCTTGTAATTCGGGTGGGCGATGCCGAAGAGGAATTTGCCGCCGTGGAGGTTGCAGCGAGTACGGCCCGGAGTAGGCTTACGTCGGCACTTCCCGCCGGAGCGTGTGCGCGCACCGCAAGAGCTTTCATGGGGTATGACCTCGTTCATGGGGTATCCCAAAATTCAGATTCTTGGCGACTTAGAATAAGGGCCGACCACCAGCGCTTATCAGAGGCGCCCGCGAACGCGCGTCATTTCTCTTGTCGGGAGCACTCCTCGGGCCGCATCTTGTCAGAGAAACGTTGTTTCAGGCAAGAAATATCTTTATAATCTGCTCACAAAGTTCGGATTTCACGCGGCTGGAGGCCAAGTATGTGTGGACGATTCACGCAGCGGGCGGACCGGAAGGCGCTCTTGAAGTCATTCGCGGTGGCGGAGGTGCCGCACTTAGAGCCGCGCTACAACATCGCGCCGACGCAGGACGTCCTCGGCGTCCATCAATCGCCGGATGGGCGCGAGGCGACGTTCTTCAAGTGGGGGCTAGTGCCGTCGTGGGCGAAGGACACTTCGATGAGCGCGCGCCTGATCAACGCCCGCTCAGAGACCGTGGCGGAGAAGCCGGCCTTCCGCCAGGCGTTCAAACAGAGGCGTTGCATCATCCCGGCCGACGGCTTCTACGAGGGGCAGCGGACGGAAGGCAGGAAGCAGCCCTTCTTCTTCCGCATGCGCGACGAGCGCTCGTTCGGCTTCGCGGGGCTGTGGGAGCATTGGGAGGGCGAGGGCGGCAAGGTCATCAACTCATTCACCATCCTGACGACGGAAGCTAACGAGGTGCTGCGGCCCGTGCACGACCGGATGCCCGTCATCCTGCACCCGGAGGATTACGAATTGTGGCTTGGCGCGGGCGCGCGGGAACTCGATCTCGTCAAAGAGATGCTGCGGCCTTACACGTCCGGGGAGATGGTGGGTTACCCTGTTGGCGTGGCTGTTAACAGCCCGCGCAACCAGGGCGCGGGGCTCATTGAGCGTGCGGCCGTGAACTCGGCGTAAGGCCCGGACGGAGGAGATCTATCATGACCTACGCGTTGTGGATCGTTCAGGCGCTGCTCGCGCTCCTGTTCCTGTTCGCCGGCGGGACGAAATTGGTCATACCGCCCGACGTACTGGCGTCGATGGGATCGCCGAACCAGATACCGCTGCCGGGGTGGTTCGTCCGCTTCATCGGCGTGGCCGAGGTGCTCGGCGCGCTCGGCCTTTTACTGCCGGGGCTGCTGCGCGTCAAGCCATGGCTGACACCGTTGGCCGCCGCCGGGCTGGTCATCATCATGATCGGCGCGACGGCGCTCACGATGGCGGCCGACGGGGTCGCGGCCGGGGTGGTCCCGCTAGTTGTGGGGCTGCTCGCCGCCTTCGTCGCCTACGGCCGGTGGCGACTGGCGCCTCACGCGGCGCGGCGGGAGATGATTCGGCGGAGGTCGAGTTGAGGACGACAAGAACAATTAAAGGGAGAGTAGATGACGACTGAAAACAGCCGGGCCGCTGACGAAGCCCGGATACGCGAGCTCATCGAGGAACGGGTCAGGGCGATCCGCGCCAAGGACGTTGACGCGCTGATGAGCAACCACGCGCCGGACGTTGTGATGTTCGACGCCCTCGACCCGTTGCGGTACGTGGGCTCGGAGGCGGTCAGAGAGCGCGCCGGTCAGTGGCTCTCGTGGTATCAAGGGCCGGTCGGCTACGAGGTGCGCGACCTGAGCGTCACGGCGGGCGGCGAGGCGGCCTTCTGCCATTACCTTTACAGGGTCAGCGGGACGATGACCAACGGGAGCGAAGTCAACATGTGGGTGCGCTCAACCGTCTGCCTCCGCAATACGGAAGGCGAGTGGGTGGTCACGCACGAACATACGTCCGTGCCTTTCGACGCGGAGAGCGGCAAGGCGTCGGTAGACCTCAAGCCATAGCGGCGCGCGGGCGGGGCGTAAACCGTCGGCGACCCACGTAAGGGGCCACAGTCGGGTCTGATCAGGATTAGACGGACGAACCTTGGGTCTAATCACGAAGTTGGGCGGACGATCCGGGAGGACAGCGCGCGATAACCCTGAACGCGGTCTCCACCCCTCGAAAGGAACATCGCAATGTCGAAGGTTGTCGCCATCATGTCCATGTCGCTCGACGGCTACGTCGCCGACCTCAACGATGGCGTGGCCGAAGTGTTCGACTGGTACATGAACTCAGGAGACGTCGAGTTCCACACCGGAGGGTCGGACCCCATGACGTTCAAGGTTTCGGGGCCGAGCGCCGAGCACCTTCGCGGTCTCTGGTCTGAACTTGGTGCCGTGCTCACCGGTCGACGCACTTTCGACGTCGCCCATGGCTGGGGCGGAAATCACGCCTGGGGACCGGCATTCGTCCTTACCGACCACATCCCCGCCGGATGGCCGCGGCCCGACTCGACTGTCCACTTCGTGACCGACGGCATCGAAAGCGCCGTGAACCAGGCCAAGGCCGCCGCCGCCGGGAAGTCCGTTGGGGTCCACGGCGCTGACACCATCCAGCAGTTCCTGAATGCCGGCCTCATCGACGAACTTTCCATCGACATCGCGGCGGTTCTTCTCGGCTCCGGAGTTCGACTCTTCGACCACCTCGCCGGCACGCCGGCCGTCCTCGGCAACCCGACGGTGATCCCGGGAGTCGGCGTTACACACCTGCGCTACCCGGTACGCAAGGCGTAGTCCTACCCCACGCCTTTCTCGCCCGGCGGTGAGCCTTGACGTTCACGCTCGAGTGCGCCAACGAGGTGCCCACAAGTAGCGCGCCGCCCAACAAGGACGTTGCAGCGACCGACGCGGTCGTCCGCTGCGCTCCCTCTCGCGTTCGCCGCTGAATGCCCCTATCGTTCGGCGGCTCATTCCAATGGAGAAGTGACATGGTCAAACCAGCTAAGAACACGATTTGCCTTTGGTACGACGGAGACGCCGAAGACGCGGCGCGATTTTACGCCGAGACCTTTCCCGATTCATCCGTCGGGGCGGTGCACCGCGCCCCGGGAGACTTTCCTTCGGGGAAGCAAGGGGATGTGTTGACGGTCGAGTTTACGGTGATGGGAATTCCCTGCCTCGGGCTCAATGGCGGACCCGAGTTCAAGCACAACGAAGCATTCTCGTTCCAGGTCGCAACTACAGACCAGGCCGAAACGGATCGGTACTGGAATGCGATCATCGGCAATGGGGGTCAGGAGAGCGCGTGCGGCTGGTGCAAGGACAAATGGGGATTGTCGTGGCAGATTACGCCGATCGCCCTGACGGAAGCGATCACCAACCCCGATCGGGCTGCGGCCAAGCGCGCGTTCGATGCGATGATGCAGATGAAAAAGATCGACATCGCTGCAATCGAGGCGGCACGCCGCGGTTGACGCATGCTTTGATTAGCGCTCTGGCCTCATGCCACCGAAATGGCGGATTCACCCGAGCCCGCATAGCTTGGGTGCATCCGTCCTTCTTGGTGCCGTCGTGCGGGCCGGGTGATCCTGGTCGTTCGGTCAGCTACTTTTACATAATTGCCGAACTCGGACGCACTTCGCTGCGCTAAACGCGGGTGCGGGCAGATAGCTCGAGAGCCGACACATAAGAGTTATGCGTCGGCCCTCAAGCCATTTGTTTTACTGGCAAATTCTTACCGTTTGGGCGGTTGGTGAATAATAATGACATACTTATGATTGATCAATCCACCGAACGCACCTCCCCTAATTTCGGGTGGACATCTTGTAAGGGGCTAGAGTAGTTAAAGCGGGTATTTTCGCAGTAGCTTCCACAACTCAGCATACACGTTGTTCTTTCTCAAGTTGAATCTATATTCGCACTCCTTCAAGTGCCAATAGAACTTCTCCGGGGCGACGCCATGAAACTGCTGGAGCCGATGCTTAGCATAACTCCAGAAGCTCTCGATGCCGTTGACGTGTGCCGTGCCACGCACGAACTCGCTATGCCCGTGGTTGACTCTGAAGTGCTTGGCATAGCCCACGTCAACCAGGCCGTCGTAGCCGCGCGAGGCCGTCCGAGTTGATGACTGCTTCGGGCGCGACTCTGCCGCGAATAATGGCCTGTAAGGTGACCTTTTTACAGTCCGGCACGATCTCCGTGTAGACGCGCCCCTCGCGCTTGTGCAGCCCGAAGACGATGGTCTTGCCGCCCGCCCCGCGACCGCGCTTGCCACGCACGCGACGAGCGCCGAAGTAAGACTCATCGACTTCAACTTCGCCGGACGAGAGCGGTGAATCACGTTCGCATTCTTCGGCGATGCGCCCCCTGATTTTGAGAAAGATCGTGGTGACACTCTTACGCGTCAAGCCGGTCAGTTGACGGAATTTCTTGGCGGAAATTCGGGAACGGCGATAAAACGGGTTCGGTCGTTCCATCTCAGTAGTTTAGCACCTCCCAGAAAGTGCTTAACTACTCTAGCCCCCTTGTAATTATGCTACGGCAAACGGCCATGAGGTAGGGACGTTGCTGGGGCGACTATTATCTACGCCCGGACACCGTATTGGCTCCAAGACCCCGCACGGCTTTGGTCGGTAGAGTCGTATCAGCGAGCGTGCCGATTCCTATGGTAGGTACACCCGTACGCTCGGGTCTTGCCGGGAGGTGAGAGCGCTGCTCGCCATGACAATCAGGTGGTGGGTCAGTTTGCACCTGAAAACTATATTTTTCAGCCGTGCGCGCGCGGCCTCATGAAATGTCTTAGCGTGAAATCGCATACAGATTGTAGGCGAGAGTATTTAGAGTGATCGCCTCGGGCAATCCGGTTGCGGAGCAGTCGCGGCGGATTTGAAATTGACCCATTAACGACAATCAGCAATAATTGATATCTACCAGCTAAGAGCATATCCTCGCGCGCGTCTAACGCATCATTTTCGTGCTGAGGAACTCCCCGACCCGTCGGCCCTCATAAACGAGTATAGATCGCAACCGCGCCCGGCGGCCGCAGCACTAGCAGGCCGGCGGACGCTCCGTCGGCAGGCGAACGACGCACGCCACATCCTAACCTGGGTCGTGGATGTTCAGTGTGAATAGCCCCCGCGTTACGCGCCCGTCGCCCGCACCTCTCAACCTCATCAACCCCAGTCAGGAGGCGTAAGCGATGCAAGACTCAATCCTCTTCTGGAACGCGGTCGCGCTCGAAGCCAACCGCGTCAGCCATAGTGACCCCGACAAGCGGCAACAGAACGGGCCGACGCTCTCGTCGAGGGCGATAGCGATTGTCCACCTGGCGATGTACGACGCCTACGCCGGCGTCGTCGGGGGCGCGTTCGCGCGCTATCTGCCCGCGCCGCCCCCGCCGCCGCCGCCCGGCTCGTCCGCCCGCGACGCCGTCGCCGGTGCCGCCCACAGGACGCTGTCCAGGCTTTACAGCGCCCAGACCGAATTCTTCGACGCGCAGCTGAGCTGCTTCAACATCGCTGACCCGAGCTTCGCCTTCGGTGAGGCCGTCGGCCAGGCACTGCTCGACCTGCGCGCCAACGACATGGACGCGCGCAGTTGCGGCTACATGCCCTCGAACGACCGCGGCAGGCACCGCGTCGACCCGGACAACCCCGGCCAGGGCTTCGACTCGCCGTTCTACGGGGCGCAGACGAGAACCTTCGCCGTCAGACGCAGACACAGGTCTGATCCGCCGCCCTTCGGCGACGGGGGCGTCACAAAGTATTTGCAGGCCCTCAGGGACGTGCGGGCGCGGGGCATCAGGCCCGACCTGACGGGGACGCTACCCAACCCGCTCTTCAACAGGCGGAGAACCTCAGAGCAGACCCTCACCGGCATCTACTGGGGGTATGACGGAGCGAACCGCCTGGGCACGCCGCCGCGTCTCTACAACCAGATCGTCCGCCAAGTGGCCGTCGAGAGGGGCAACACCGAGGCGCAGAACGCCCGCCTCTTCGCCTATCTCAACGCCGCGCTGGGTGACGCGGGAATCCTGTGCTGGGAGCAGAAGTACTGCCACGACTTCTGGCGGCCGGTCGTCGGCATCCGCGAGCACGACGAGACGCTCGGGCCCGAGGCACCGCACGGCACGATCACGGGCGTCAACTTCAACGACGCCGACCCGTCGTGGCTGCCGCTCGGCGCACCGAGCACCAACTCGCCGGGCATGAAAAACTTCACGCCGAACTTCCCGGCCTACCCTTCGGGGCACGCCACCTTCGGGGCCGCCGCTCTGCACATCACCCGGATGTTTTACGGCATCGCCCCGAACAACAAGAGCGGAGACCCCCTCTTCCCGAACGAATTCGTCTCGGACGAATTCAACGGCGGCAGCCGGGACAACGACGGGACGGTACGCCCGCGCCACACGCGCTTCTTCCCCGGTGGCCTGTGGGACATGATCATCGAGAACGCCCTCAGCCGCATCTTCCTCGGCGTCCACTGGATCTTCGACGCCTTCAACTTCACCGCGAGCGGCGGTAACCTGACCCCGTCTTTAACCGACGAGGACATCGGCGGCGTGGGCCTCGGCCTGCGAATCGCCAGAGACATTTTCGCGCACGGCGGTGGCAGCGCCGGCGCGCCCCAGATGACCCCGGCCGGCGTCAACCCGCCGATCATCACGCCCGACCCCGGCCCACCTGCGCCGCCCCTGCCAGTCCACCCGGCACAGCCGACGGCGCAGAGAAACTGCGTCGCCGCGAGAGCCGCCGGGTCGAAGAAGTCGGGCAAGCGGGGCGCGAAAAAGTCGAGCAAGAAGGGGGCCACTAAAGGTGCTGCGAAGAAAGCGGGTAAAGGTGCGGCGCCGCCCGAGATGGTCGGTCAGCAGCAGCCCGCGTGGCCGTCCGGACTCTCCGAACAGAGCGAGGATCAACCCGGAAACACGGGCCCAGGCGCGTGGCCATCCGGGATTTCCGAGAAGTGATGCCCATGCAGTTGGCCGTCGGCTGTGGGTTTTCGTCCCTCGCAGCCGACGGCCAAACTTAGAGCCGTTTATAGCTCTGTCTCCTCTAATTGGAGTCTATTGCCTCTTGCACCTAGTTCGCGTCTCCTCGCTACTATTCCTCATCATATCCAAGGATGTTGACGGCCGATTGCTCCAAGATCTCCCGCCCGTGGTCGTATCTCACCACCGTCTTCAGGCTGCGGTGCTTACTCAGCATCCACACAGATCTATAAGTGTGCAAGGGTTCACGTCCGGCTCCTTCGTGAACCCTTAACACCGACGCCCAAGGAGAAGCGCTTCCACATTTGGACTTGCAAATGTCCCGCCGAAAACTCTTGACACCCAAAATCGGGAGCAGTATAAACCGACGCATCGAACACGGGCGGGCCCTCTCCCACGTAAAGCGGTTGGTGAAATCCTCACGGACTCCGTCAACCTCATTTCAAATGACACTCGGAGTAATCTAAATAGGAGACATAGGTCATGAAAAAGATTGTGTGCCTATCAGTCTTTGTCATTTCACTTGTCTCGATGCTCCAGCATCCGAATGTTCTCAGCCAGGGGAATCCTCAAAGCCCTGAACAAATCGGTAAGCCTTGTGGGGCAGACCCCGCGTGTGACCCCAACAGCCCGAAACAGGGCACTTTTAAAGCGCCAATCAATACTGACGGCAAACCAAAAGGGTGGGTCGTAAAGTTCTACCACAAAAAGCATCATCAAAAACGTGAGTCCTGGGTAGATGAAGCCCACGGGCGTGGCTTAACTCACATTAAAAAGCACGCTAAAGAATTTGATCTTGTTGATCCTCATGCGGAGCTTGAGCTGCTCTCAGTTGAGAGGGATGATTTAGGTATCACTAACGTCCTTTTTGAGCAGGTGTACAAGGGAGTGCCGGTTTACGGGGGCAAACTGGCGATACGCTTTGACGCAAACGGTGAACTCCTCACCTACCCCGCCGAAGAAGGCGAGAGGAGAGGAATTGACGGTCAAATCCAGAAGGGTAAGGAGCGGAAAGGGATTGACGGTAAAATCTATGCAACTGCCAAGCACGTCGATACAAAACCCCGCCTGGACTCCGCGCAGGCGATTACCGCGGCCAAGTCCGCACTAAGCTACACGGGGCCTTTCTCCAAATCGCCGGAAGCAGAACTCTTCATACTGCCACGTCAAGTCGGGAATTCCGGGCCTGCCGACTTGTCGGGCGGTGCGACGCTGGTCTACAAAGTCGAGCTTTTAATCGAGGATGGAGTCAGGACGCCCGAGCGCCACTGGTACTTCGTGGATGCGCATGACGGAAGCGTCGTGTGGCATTTCGACGCGATGGGTCAAGGGGCGGGGCAGAGTTGGTATAGCGGGTATGTGTGGATTCCTACGGGCTGGTTTGCCTGGAATAATACCGGCCCGCACTGCGGACTCACTCAATGGAACAACGGGTTCTGGCTATGGGACGGCAGCGGTTACCGCGGTAATATGGAAACCCTTGATTTGAAGAATACGCAGCCGGCCTATAACTTTTATTACTATTCCATGATGCGTTTTGACGGGGTTGATGATCGTTGGGGTATGCCGACGGAGTATGGCGCGTGGCCGGCTCCGGACTGTAACTGGCAGCGCCAGCAGGCGGGCGTCGACACGCAATACGGAATGGCACTGGCGTGGGATTACTTTTTGGATACCCACGGGCGCCGGGGCATTGACAACGCGGGCTTCCGCATGTTCAGCCGCATTCACTACGGGAATAATTTCGACTGGGCTGCCTGGAACGGATACAACTTGACCTTCGGGGATGGCTCTTCGGGCCGCCCGTGGGTGTCTATCGATGCCGTCGCGCACGAGTGGACGCACGGGATAAACGAGAAGACGGCCAACCTCCACCTCGGCGGCGAGTCGGGCGCCTCCGCCGAATCTTTCAGCGACATTTTCGGCACCATGATCGAGTTTTACGCCAGCAATTGGGTCAACCCCCCCGACTGGCTCGTCGGGGAGGACTTCTTCCCCGGCGGTAAGCGCGACATGTACAACCCCCCGAGTAAGGGGCACCCTGACCATTTTAATAATCGAGTGTACCCAGGCCATTGTTGGCCCGAGTCGGCCAACGACAATTGCGGCGTTCACAGCAACTCGGGCATCCAGAACAAAGCGTTCTTCCTGCTGGCCGTAGGGGGCACTCATCCGTACAGTGGCATCTCAGTCCCCGGAGTCGGCAATGATGTGGCGGCGCGAGTCTTCTACCGCGCCCTGACCTCCCACCTCCTCGCCAAGCCGTATGCGCGTCTCTACCAGGTCAGAAACGCCACCTACAACGCCGCCGTCGAATTATATGGCTACCACAGCACCGTGGGGGATAAAGTTGAAGAGGCGTGGAGGGCCGTCGGCGTTCCGAGTAATCCCATTTATGAGTCGTGGTACTTCGTCGAGCAGCACTACAAGGACTTCCTCAACCAGAGCCCGGACCCGGGCGGCTGGGACTACTGGGCGAATCAGATTAACAGGAACTGCCACCCCAACGATCAAGGCTGCATCGAGTGGCGGCGAGTCATGGTGTCCCGCGCGTTCTGGGAATCCGGCGCCTTCCGGGAGCGTGCGGAGGTGAAGAACTCGGGTCTTCTCAACCCGCCGGGGTCGGCCCGTCCCTACGACAATCGCCAGTTCGTGAGGTGGTGCTACAAGATGTACTTGAATAGAGAACCCGACCAGGGCGGCTGGGATTTCTGGACAAACGACCTCAACGGACACGGCGATTACAACATCACGATCAACGCCTTCCTCCGCTCCGGCGATTACCATTACAGGTACGCATTCCTGTAGACGCGGGAAGCCCGAATGAAGTGGGCCGGCATCCATGTCACCGTGAAGAAAGAGGCCATTCCGGTCGGCCCATTAATCCTCTGTGGAATCCTCGCGGCGCTGTCAAATTGCTCGCCACGCCAGGCGAAAGACAGGGGCGTCGCTCAGGCCCCCGGCGGCGCCCTCCGCGGCAGGAACGCCGTGTTGGAATTGCCGCCGCAGGCGCGGGGGCTCGCGCTCCCCACCGAGGGCGACATGTGGGTCGTGGTAGTCAGCACGACCGCCGGCTTTTCAGGTGACGGGGCCGGCGGGGTGGCCATCACTTCGCAAGGGGGTGTGGCAGCCTGGCACCCGTCCACGGAGTACCGCCACCCTTGCCGCGCGGAGCTCGGGGGCGAAGCGGTGCGCGCCGTGGCGCAATCGACCACATCGGCAAGCCCGGAGCGATGGAGTGCGAGCTACGTTAACCCCGAGCGTCCGCAGGGGGTCGCCGACGACCTCGGGACGGAATTAGTCTTGTACCTGCGCAAGGCGAATGGCGTCGAGAAACACGTCAGCCGGTGGCACGAATCCGCCTCACACACCCGCCCGAAAGACCTGGCAGCGCTTCACGAGGCGGCCCTCAAGATTCAATCTCAAGTACTCGGCAGCTGCGTGGAACCCCCTCAAGGTTCTAAAGGCGGATGAAGGCCGTCGGCTCGCGGGTAGCGAGGCTGTTGGCAGCTACCGGCACCGCCAAAAGGCCGCACCCTGTAGCGAACGTCTGGAGGGTAGTGTCGCATGTGAACCCTTGTCCTGCTGGTTAGCACAAACTTTCCACCTTGGGCCCTTCGCACTTCAATTCGCTTCCGGCAATACTACGCGATTTCATTTTTTAGTACGCATCCCTAAAGAAGGGTGGCGCTTGCGCAGCACCCCTCTCAAATGTTCTTTGGTGACGTGTGTATATCGCTGAGTCGTGGCGATGGATGCGTGCCCGAGGAATTCCTGGACTATCCTGATGTCCACGCCGTTATGCAGGAGTAGCGTCGCCACCGTGTGACGCAGCATGTGCGGCGTCACATGCCGCTCTATCCCCGCCTCCTCCCGGAGCTGCGCGATGACGTTCGCGATACCTTGAGTCGTCAGGCGCTGGCCTGAGGAGTTCAGGAAGAGTGCCGGACTCCGCGTCTCAATCCGTGTCCTGACTTCTAGGTACTCCCGCTGGAGGCGTACCGTCTCCTCGTCAACCACTACGGCCAGCCGATCCCTGCCGCCTTTCCCTTTAACTCTGAAGACCGACTCCCTCATGAAAAAGTCCTGAACGTCGAGGGATGACACTTCACCTACGCGTAAACCCGTCGCGAAAAGCAGATCGACCAGCGCCAGATTCCGGAGGGATCGGTATTCGGGGGACGACGCTCTAAAGGAGTCTAATCGGGCTGCCCCTTCGTTATTAAGAAAAGCCGTGGTGGAAGAATTATTCCTCTTGGCCTGTGAGAGGAGTTTCCGCATCTCACGCGCGCTGAGCGCCCGGGGCAGTTGTTCCACCCGCCCGTAGCTCAGCTTGACCCGCCAGAAGGGGGACTCCCGCAGCGAGCCCTTGCGCACCCAGTAGGAGCAGAAGACTTTGAGGACAACCATCTTCCGGCGGATCGAAGTGGGCGAATACCCTCGCTGGTGGAGGTGTGCACACCAGCGCTCGATCAGAGCCCCGCTCACCGACTTCAGGAGAAGCTCCTCGCCGGCGAATACGTAGAACTGCGTCAGGTCTGAGCGGTACGCGGCCTTCGTCTTCTTCGTCCGCTCGTTAGTAGAGAAATACCCGCTGACAAACTTTGTGCACGCTTGGTTTAGTTGCATACCTTGTGCGCCAAATAGACACCGGCGATTCTTCTTTAGGATGGAAGAGCTTCCTGTGAGCTTTGAAAGAGGGTGGTAGGTGAAAATCTGGGGGAGTCTAACGGGGTAAGATTTTGATTTCAAGTGGCGGGCGCTCGCTGTATAATCCGGGCCACTCCGTTGGCACTCGCGTAAGCGAAGACCTGTGCCCTCATACAAGGTGGAACGCGCCAGCCATAAACACTAAATCAGTAAGGGGAAGCTTTCTTAATTAAGCGAAATCCCCTTACTAGTTAACAACATATGGATAACTAGGAATTATCACCAGCCTGAGGAGACTTTACTTTGGTTTCGGCTTGGCCGCACAGGATCAGACCCAGGATCGGAATGACGATTGCCGTTGTTGTTGCGGTTGCGCGAGCGGCGGCGCTCGTCGTGGCTGCGTATTTCGATAATTCGCTGTGGCTACCCGGCGAAGGGGTTGGGCTGTTCGAGCATCCAGGCGTACTGGCCATCGTGGTGGGCGACGCCGTTCTCTTCCTTTTGTGTGTGTACGCAAGTCGGATGACGCGATCAGTGGGGAGACGGCTCCCGACAGATCGGCGACCCTTGGTTCAACGGTATTTCAGGCTGATCATACTTCGCAGTATCTTTGACAGGGGCGGAAGTTTCAGCAAGATGCTGTTGTTTCTGTCGGTGATCGGCGCACTCTCCCTTGTGAATCAGACTATACAGCTGACAGATGCCAGCGCCTATTACGGTCACGACACCTTCGACAGTATCTTACATCGCCGAAGCTTCTGGGTGATGCGCGTGAATTTGTTCATATCATGGTGCATCATAATCCCACTGTTATCCAGTTATCTCATCGCGCACACGAAGGCGATCCGGCTCTTCTTTAGAAGGTGCGATGGGCACGGCCTCGTTAAGTTCCAGCCCGGGCACCCCGATCAACATGGAGGCTTTACCTTCTTTGGCTGGCTCGACACCATCTACGCGATAGGTTTACTCACCGTACTCATTGAAGTGTTCTTATTAATCATTACCCATAGGCGAGTGACCGCCGGGAATCTTTTCAGCTTGATGGGTATCACGGTTGGCGGCGTCTTAATCTCTGTTCTTTCAATTTATGAAGTAGTACGTGTTGTCAGGCGCCAAGAACGGCTACTCAAGATGGCGGCATTCGTGAGGACTGTCAGGGGCTCTCGCCAGTTAAGTCAGGATTACCTGGCGCTCGTCTACGATGCCAAGTTCAGTCCGTACAGCAGGACCGCATTACGTCTTGCCGTCGCGCTCCGTGCCGCCGCCCTAATTCCTGTTGCGATCCGGGCGATGACGTACATCACCTCAAAGCTTTAACAAGAACATACAGGCACAAGTACCCGAATGCGGTGGCGGCCGCAAGAATAGCCGACACGACCGTGGAGTTGTTTAATGAGGCTGGCAAGATCCCATAAGGCACCAGACAACCGATGACAATTGCAAGGCGCACAACGCCCGCGTGTATAAGGACCAGTTTCCGAAATCCTGGTACAAGTTGGTCGAAATCACCAACGCCCACTCTAAAGGCATACAAGCAGATCTCTCGAAACGTGAAACTCCACACGAGAAACGAGCCAAGACCGTACTCGCGATCAAAGGCAATCACGGCGGCGATATAGAACGCGCGATCTGCGACGCTGTCGAACAGCCAGCCTGTTACTGTCTTACCCGTAGTACGTCGCGCCAAGTACCCGTCCAAGTGGTCAGTGAATTGAGCAATCACTGCAACAACGACGCTTGCGGTCAGCAGCGACCCTGGTTCTCGACGAAATAGTCCAACGAAGAGCAATGCCAGTGGCACCCGTACGAGGGACACAATGTTGCCTGGATTGAGGATCGCGCGCACGATAATTCCTAGTTATCCAAAATCCACTCAAAACTGTCAGTATCTCGAACCCAATAGGCAAAGCGGCGGGCGGCATCTCATAATGCCGCCCGCCGCCTTTAACTTCTGACTCTTTCCGTTGATCTTTACAAGGTTCTGCCCCGAATCTCTGGCTCGACGTATCTGTCGGCAGGGGAGACTTACCCACTAGCGTCCAGTTCTTCTACCGGAAGGGTTCAATTCCGGCTCCTTCGTGAACCCAGATCAAGCTTACGGCAGAGTATGAGGATTGGTAGTGAGAATGCCGATTTTCATAAGCAATTTTCGATAAATAAAACATTAAATAAGGCACTTGCGTAGTGGTTCAGTTTGAAAGCTGAATCGGAAAATCAGTAAAACGTTGCACGCATGAACGAACGTTGACTGTCAGGCAGGACGAGAGGATAATTTCGGCGCATTGGGGGTGATTTATGGAACAGAAGGTACTGAGAAGCAAGAAACACATTTCCAAGCGACGGAATACGTTTAACTTTGCGTTCGCACCTAAGCAGGGCATTTCTAAAATTTTGTCTGATTAACGAATCCACCAGCGGGTTCAACAAAAAAGTGGGCAACTAAGCTCCAAGTTTGATATGTTGAGCACTCGGCATCTTTGACAATCAAGCGTCATTAGCATGCGCATTGAGGCCCAGCAGCACGGATGATCTGTGCCACCCGCGGGGCAATGGTCGATAAAACCTCGGCGGGCCGAATCAGCGATGCAATATTAAGTGCAATTGCACTTAGGCGCAAATGTCCCATACTGAAGTACCCATCAGGAGGAATCTCCTGATGGGTACTTCGGCGAGAAGAAGACCACGGCATCTAGCAGAAAAACTGCTGCGGATCAGGCAGGCATTTGGCGATTCGCAGAATGGGCTGATAAGGCGCTTTGAGCTAACTGACGAGATTAATCAGTCTGATGTCTCTGCGTTCGAGCGTGGCACTCGCGAGCCACCGCTGTACGTTTTATTGAAATACTCGGAAGCTAGCCGTGTGTGGGTTAATGTCCTTATCGACGACAACATAGATTTACCGAAGAGACTACCTAGTAAAGATATGAGTAATGGCATTCGCGTCGCGCAACATGCACAGGCCAAAAAGAAGTTGCGGCACACGAGGTAATTCCCCAAGTCGAACACCCATAAACTCAAGGTGAGTTTTGTGTTCACTTCCGGCCCCTTTGTGTGCCCAATGAGTTAAAAAGGTAGAATATTGCCTATTCTAAATGTAATATCATCCCCTGTGTAACATCATCCCGACTCGGAGTCGATATCAAACATTGAGAGCCACAAGACGCCGACAGCGTAAAGCCGATTTGCTTGCCTCGCCGGCAGCAGTCCACTCCGTCATTGAGAAACTGCGCTTGGCGCTCCCCAACTTAATCCCACACAAAGACAAAGAGTTGGTGCGCCTACTCCGTGCTGCCAGGCACGCCCAGCGCTACCCCGCGACCGATACGAAGCGTGGACGCCCCGGTAGATGGAAGCGTGAGGATCTGCTCAGGGTGGCCGCACGCATGGGTGACATCTTGGACCGTGAAACATCCTCACACACCTCCTTCGCCAGCTTTGTCGATCATTACCTGCGGCTGATTGACTTCCCTTCCGACGTGATTGAGGTGCTTGAAAATGGAGATATAAACCTTTTTGAGGCTGAACAACTGGCGCGCGTCACCGCCGAACGGCTCGGAGTTACGACCAGCCAAGCTAAACGCACACGTGCTGCGCTACTTGCCTCCCATTTGCAAACGAAAGCCTCGGGCGAGAAGCTTCGGCAGCGGGTCAATGAATTATTCCATACTTCATCGGCTGAAGCAGGAGAGACAAGCATTGAAAGCGCTGAATTGGCTACCGAACTGGAGGATTTAGAGGATTTCGACCCCTATGATTCTACACACCTCTTTTGGGAGCAGCTTAAGCAACTGGGCTTCGCCTTCAGGGAGATTCGGCGTGAGGATGTGACGGATGAGGAGATCGAGGAGCTACTGAAAGCGAGCGAGCCGATTCTGGCGATCCTAGGTAGGATTCAGCGGCGCCGAGAGCAGACGAAAATTATCAAAGTGAAACTCTGATCGGTGTCTGTTTAGTAAAACATGTGAAGATGGCCTAAAAATCGGCCTCCGTTTAGCAAAATATCTGAAGATTTTTGAGGAGCCGAAATGCCCGTTATAAGTTATTGATTTATTTAGCTATTTGTTCAATTTACCCCTTTCACTGGTTTTACCCCCTGTTTAGTAAAAATTCTGAAGGTTTACATAGGAGATGTGAAACGTAGCGTGGAACATCTTCTGGAGGGTCAATTCTGAAATGAGTAAGGGCATGAATCGGGACGGCGACGGCCGCAACAACTTGGGAGAAATCGAGTAACAACCTGCATCGCCTGAATCAGCCTTCCGCCTTCCGTAAGTTGGCGTGCTGACACCGTGCCACTCCCTTCTCGAAGCCTTCCGGGTAGTAGTAGCCGGAGCCCTGACAGTCCGGGCACTTCTTCACGTCCACGCCGGCAGGCAGGGGCGATACTGCGGGCGCGCTCGCCTCCTCAGCCGCAAGCTGGCGGCGGTCCTTTTTGAACAAGCGTCGTCGCAGGTGCTCGGCCAAGAAGGCCGGCACACTTGAGACAGTTGTGCGCGCGGCCGCGATCCGCAACTCCGTCGCTAATACCTCGGCCACCTCGCGCCATTGATTCGCTCCGGCACTTCTGCCCGTCAGTTCCCTTTCAACCTCGCGGAGCGCGGCGAAAGCCTCATCATCATCGCTCCGCTCAGTACTTGTCTTAAAAGAAGTCTTGGGCGAGACGGAACTATCAATAGATTCAATATTTACACCCTGACTAGTCTGACTAGTTTCTAGCCTGTCTAGTCCGTCTACTTTATGGGCATGGCTAGAAACACTACTCTGACTAGTCAGAGTAGTCAGAGTAGCGGAGGTTCTTTCCTCTGGTAGTAAAACAGTATATTCATTACCCTCGTGTTCGCCGGCGATCTGACGAACCTGTAGCAAGCCAATGGTACAGAGGTGTGTGATGTTGGAGTCGAAAGTGACGCGTGCGCCGATGCCGGCTAACTTCATGAGTCTCGGTCGGGAGATACGCACTGCCCTCTTAGGAACAATGGCGCCGCGCGTCATTGAGTAGAGACATTGGTAAAGCTGGCTACTCTTGCCCTTGAATTCCCCGGCAGGGATGACTTCACGCGCCACGGAATTTGGAACCTTGGTGAAATCGCGCCTCGGCGAAATCTCAAACGCCGTATCTGGCTGACTATCACTATGCCTAGTCAGACTGGTATGACTAGCAGGGGTAGTCTGAGTAGTCTGACTAGGCAGGGTCGGCTTGATGAGGTCGTCGTGTGGAAGGCGTAGGGCGGTAGGAACCTTCAAACCTAGCTTATGCTTGGGTTTAGGCACGCGCAGAACGCCCGCTGTCTTTTCTTTCAGTTCTGTCATCATTCACCTATTTCACGGCGGAAATCTTGTGTCGCGAGATTTGAAGCCGGTCAAGCACCTCATCGGTAAGCGACCAGAGTTGGTCAGAGGCCCGGTGGGTTTTGGCGTAGAGTACCGCCGGGAGCTTTTGGGAGGGGGCCTCGGCGATCTTTGAATAGTCGTGCAGATTGGTGTCAAACACGTGGCCGACCATTTCGGTCGCCGACTCAATAGCAGCGCGCGACTCAGCAGAGAGATTCCTTTGCGGTTTATAGAGATTAATCACAGCGCCGAGCATCTCAAGATCGGCGTTGACGTTTTTGCGGACCTGCTCGATCGTGAAGGCGAGGTCCGAGAGGCCTTGCAGGCCCATCGCATCGGCGGAGCAGGGAACTAGGACGAAGTCGGCCGAGTAGAGTGCGCCTGTGAGCAGCTTGCCCAGTTGCGGTGGGCAGTCTATGAAGACGAGGTCGTAGTCTTGGCCGTGCTCCTTCAGTTGGTTGCGTAGCCGGTGCGTCAGGTAATCGGGTTGCATCTCGAAGCGCGCGAGGCGGATGTCGGCCGGCACGAGGTCAAGGCTTTCGACCGGGCTTTCGACGATGACTTCGGAGAGGGGAAGTGGTTCAAGCTTGGTGCCGGCGGGCGAG
>DASVES010000419.1:0-4600 GCA_036380435.1 Pyrinomonadaceae bacterium
CATCGGCGTCATCATGGACTGGGTGCCCGCGCACTTCCCGAAAGACGCGTGGGCGCTTGGGCGTTTCGACGGCACCGCCCTCTACGAACACCTCGACCCGCGCCTCGGCGAGCACCCCGACTGGGGCACGTACATCTTCAACTACGGCCGCAACGAGGTGCGAAACTTCCTGCTCGCCAGCGCGCTCTTCTGGATCGACGAGTGCCACATCGACGGCCTGCGCGTAGACGCCGTCGCCTCGATGCTCTACCTCGACTACAGCCGCAAGGAGGGCGCGTGGGTGCCCAACCGCTTCGGCGGGCGCGAGAACCTCGAAGCCATCAGCCTTTTGCGCGAACTCAACGAGGCCGTCCACCGCCGCCATCCCGGGGTGTTGATGATCGCCGAAGAGTCAACGTCGTGGCCGCTCGTCACCCGCCCGCCCTCGGCCGGGGGCTTGGGCTTCAACCTCAAGTGGAACATGGGGTGGATGCACGACACGCTCGAATACTTCAAGGTAGACCCGCTCCACCGCCGGCACTTCCACAACAAGCTCACCTTCGGCCTCGTCTACGCCTGGAGCGAAAACTTCATCCTCCCCTTCTCGCACGACGAGGTGGTGCATATGAAGGGGTCGATGCTGACGAAGATGTTCGGCGGGCGCGAGTGGAAGGCCCCGAACCTGCGCGCCCTCTACGGCTACATGTGGGCGCACCCCGGCAAGAAGCTGCTCTTCATGGGCGGCGAGATCGGGCAGTGGCGCGAGTGGGACAACGACGGAAGCATCGACTGGCACCTGCTCGACGAGCCGGAGCACGCGGGCATCCACTCGCTCGTCCGCGAACTCAATCGCGCCTTGCGCGCGCAAGCCCCGCTTTACGAAGCCGACTCCGAGCCGGCCGGCTTCCTCTGGCTCGACGTGGACAACGCGCTCGAAAACGTCGTCGCCTTCGCGCGCCTCGCGCCCTCGACCGGCGCGGGCCTGGTCTGCGTCTCTAACTTCTCGCCTGTCATCCGCCCCGGCTATCGTCTCGCACTCCCCCGCCCCGGCGCTTACCATTTGCTCTTAAACACCGACGCCCCCGCCTTCGGCGGCACAGGCTCGCCGTTGGCCGAGACGTTTGAAGCGGAGCCGCTTCCGTGGAACCAGCAGCCCTTCTCCGCCCTCATCGACCTGCCGCCGCTTTCGACCCTCTGGTTCGAGGCGCCCGCCGCGCCGGCGATTCCGCCGTCCGCCGAATCACAACCTCCCGCATGAATACTCAATCGGATTCAACCTCGGAGATGGATTCAACTGCGGGCGGCCTCCCGCTCGTCATCGCACACCGCGGCGCTTCGTCCGCCGCGCCCGAGAACACTCTGGTCGCCTTCCACCTCGCCCGCCTTGAAGGCGCCGACGGCGTGGAGTTCGACGTGCGACTCGCGCGCGACGGCGTCCCCGTCTGTATCCACGACGCGACGCTGCGCCGGACGGGGCGACGCGACGACTTAGTCTCCGCGCTCACGTCCGCGCAACTGGACGAGCGCGAAGTCGGCGACTGGTTTAACCTGAAATTCCCATCGGCGGCGCGACCCGAGTATGCGAATGAGTGCGTGCCGACACTTGAGAGCACGCTCGACGCACTCCGCGATTGGGCGCGCGCCATCTATCTGGAGATGAAGTTCGAGCGGGGCGAAGATTTCACGCCGCTCGCCGCGCGTGTGGTCGAGGCGATACGCGCGCGCGGGATGGAGGATCGTGTCGTCGTTGAGAGCTTCACGCTCGAAGCCGTTAGAGAGGTCGGGCGCATCGCCCCCGGGATGCGGAAGGCCGCGCTCTTCAAGCGGACGACGGGGCGACTGATGCCTTCGGCGCGGCGCATCGTCGCGACGGCCGTCGAAGTCGGCGCCGGCGAACTCGGGCTGGGCCGCTCGCTCGTCCGGCCCGCGCTGCTCGACGCCGCCCGGCGCGCGGGCTTGAAGTCACACGTCTGGACGGCCGACACACCCGCCTGGGCTGAGCGCGCCCGCGCGCTCGGTCTGTGCGCCGTCATCACCAACCGCCCGGCGCTCATGCGTGCGGCGGTCGATGCGCTGCGTGATGAAGACTGACGGCCGGCTACGCTGTCACACACCTGATGAAAAGAACTCCGCCCCAGACAGACAGGATTTTCGTGCGGCCGTCGCAGTACACGCTCCGCTACTCAAACGCGGCCCACGCCCGCGTCGATCTCGAAGCGACCGCGGACTTCCGTTTTCTCTTCGTGCTCGACGGCGAACTCCGCCGTAACGCGCCGGGTGAAGCGCCCGCGCACACGCTCCTGTTCCTCGCCCCCGGCGATACGTTGCGCGCGTCGGGCGTCGGCCGCGTCGAGCACGTCACACTCCTCCTCGCCCCGGCCTTCGTCCTCGACTGCGCCGTGCGCGCCCGCATGACGCGCGACGACGCCCTGATTACTTTCCGCGAGCGCGCCGTCTCCAGCGATGAGCGCCTGACGCGCGTCGCCCGCGACATCGCCGAAGAGCTTCTGCGCGACGACGCGCCCGGCCGCGACCTTCTCTTTGCCTCGCTCGTCGAGCAGGCGCTCGTCGAAGTCCTGCGTCGATACGCGAACATCCAGCGCTCGGCCGACGTGGAACTTTCGCGCGCCGGCCTCGTTGACCGGCGCATCCGCCGCGCCGTCGAGTTGATGCACGCGCATCTCGACCGCGACCTACCGCTCGAAGAACTCGCCGGGGCCGCGTATCTCTCGCCGTTCCACTTCTCCCGTCTCTTCAAAAAACTCACCGGCGCCGCGCCCCACGCCTACCTCGCCTCGCTCCGCAACGCACGCGCGCAGACCCTCCTCGCCGAGACCGACCTCTCCGTCACCGAAGTCGCCGAGCGCGTCGGCTACAGTAGCTCCAGCCACTTCTCCAAAGCCTTCCGACAGGCCACCGGCCTCTCGCCCCGCGCCTTCCGCAACGCGCTCGTGCGGGCATAGAGCATCAGCCAGACTGTCGATGCCGACAGTACCGCGAGCAGTAGCGAGCGGGTCTGGCCTACGTGGGGCGGGCCTTTATCGCAGCCGCACCCGCTCGCTACCGCTCGCGGTACTGTTCATGCCTGAGTCGCGCCCAGGCACCCCCTCAGTTTTTTCGTGCAAGCCCCGCCACGCCCTGCCGTTCAATCTTCGGAAACGCCGCGACGGACACAGCGAGTGGCTAACCCTGCCGCGCTTCCGAACGATCTTTACCGCCCGCCGCGTGAGTTTTCCGCCGCCCGGAACTTTCTCCGTTGACGGGTGTCTATTGAAAGAAACGGGCCGCCAGACACGGCCCACCAGAAGGAAAGGAACTTATGATGAACCGCTTCTCCATCCGACTCGCCGCCGCGCTCATGGCCTTCCTGTTTGGAATTACCGCCAGCGCCGCCTTCATCGCCACCAACCGCGTCCGCCCCGAAGACGTGCCCGCGCCGCCGTTGGTCGATTCGCCGCAGACATTAAAACAGTCCGGCCAGTCGCTTGAGATGGTCTTCGTCCTCGACACCACCGGCTCGATGGGCGGCCTGCTCGAAGGGGCCAAGCAGCGAATCTGGGGCATCGTCAACGAGGTGATGCAAACCTCCTCGCGCCCCTCCGTCCGCATCGGCCTCGTCGCTTACCGCGACCGCGGCGACGCCTACGTCACCCAAATCGTCCCCCTCACCGACGACCTCGACCGCGTCTACACCACGCTCATGGACTTCAACGCCGACGGCGGCGGCGACACCCCCGAGAACGTCCGCCGCGCGCTCTCCGACGGCGTGCACAAGGCCGGCTGGTCACGCCCCTCCGGGCGCGTCGCGCAAATCCTCTTCCTCGTCGGCGACGCCCCTCCGCACGACGACTATCAGGACGAACCCGCCGTCGAGAAGACCGTCTCCGAGGCCGTCAGTCGCGGCATGATCGTCAACACCATCCAGTGCGGACAGATGCCCCAGACCACACCCATCTGGCAACAGATTGCGCGCGGCGGCGAGGGTCAATACTTCGCCATCGCGCAGGACGGCGGCGTCGAAGTGGTCTCCACGCCCTACGATTCGCGTCTCTCCGAACTCGGCAGCAGCCTCGGCAGGACTTTCACGGCCTACGGCGGCGGCGGGGGCGAGAAAGGCGAGAAGCACCGTGACGACGCCTTTGCGGCGCAGGCCGCAACTGAGTCGAAGGTCGCCGAGAGCGCCGCCCCGACGGCCGCCGCCGACCGCGCCATCAACAAGGCTCTGAACTCGCGTGCCTACGTCGGCGACCTTCTGCAAGATGTCGAGAACGGCACCCTGAAGCTCGATTCCGTCAAGGACGAAGACCTCCCGGCTGACCTCAAAAAACTGTCAGCCGACGAGCGGAGCAAGGAGATTCAGAAGCGCCTCGACGACCGCAAGAAAATGCGCGCCGAGATCGTCGCCCTCTCCAAGCAGCGCGACGAACACATCGCCACCGAGCGCCGCAAGCGCACCGGCGGCCAGGGCGGATTCGACTCCGCCGTCGCCACCGCCCTCAAAGCCCAACTCGCACGCAAAGGCATCAAGTAAGGCAAGTAAGCAGTAAGCAGTGAGCAGTGAGCAGTGAGCAGTAAGCAGTGAGCAGTCAACGCCAGTAGCGCGTCCTGACTGCTCACCGCT
>DASVES010000420.1:0-7659 GCA_036380435.1 Pyrinomonadaceae bacterium
TCACGACGATCTGCAACTCTTCTTCTAGGCATGATCAGCTCTCAGCTTTTAGCAGTTAGCTGTTAGCGAAAAACTAACAGCGCCAACGCTCTCATTTAATCCTTAAGCCGTCCGTTACGAATTCAAAGCTAATAGCTAATAGCTAATAGCTAACGGCTCCCTTACTTCTTGCCCTTGCCGGCCGGTGCGGCGGCGCCGCCCTTCGGCCGCTTGGCGCCGTACTTGGAGCGCCCCTGCTTGCGGTCGGCGACGCCCACCGAGTCGAGCGTGCCGCGGATGACGTGGTAGCGCACGCCGGGCAAGTCTTTGACGCGGCCGCCGCGGATGAGCACGATGGAGTGCTCCTGAAGGTTGTGGCCGACGCCGGGGATGTAGGTCGTCACCTCGATGCTATTGGTCAGGCGCACGCGCGCCACCTTGCGAAGCGCCGAGTTCGGCTTCTTGGGCGTCTGCGTGTAGACGCGCGTGCAGACGCCGCGCTTCTGCGGGCTGGACTGAAGCGCCGGGCTGGCAGTCTTGTACTTCACCGCTTTGCGGCCCTTACGCACGAGCTGGTTGATGGTCGGCACTGGTCTTCTCTTCCTTCCGTTCGGAGCCGGTGACCTGTCCGCAAGCGTAAAGGCGGCCTGTTCCTGCCTCTTACCGGAAAATTTCCGGCAGTCAGCGCAAGACGGGCTTTCGGGCCTCGCAAGCGGTTGATGTTGAATTTGAGGGACGTTCTGGCTGCGTCCTAACGGACGGGCGTGGATGCTGGCCTCCCCCGAAGCCGAAACTTTTCTGTGGCGTCGCAAATTGCTGGAGGCGAGCCGTAAGGCTCGGTTCTCGCGCCCCCGTCGCCGGGCCGCGTTCTCCGTAAGGAATTGCGCGGGGCGGCGGGGCTTTACGCCACAATATTTGTCAAACGGCCGTAAGCCCCCACGGGCACGACCGGGCAACGCCTCCACACCGGCCAAAACCTTCTAAGCGTTGCTCTATGGGGAAATGGACTGCAAGTCCAAACGGGAGACTATACGGGCGACGCCCCATCCTGTCAAGCGCGCCCCGTAGCCTCACGGCCGACAGACGCCGGCGCGGCCGTTTTCTCGGCCCCGTGTTTCTGCTACAGTTTACCCGCGAACGCGATTTTGATGCGGCGCGGCCTCTTTTCGAAGCCGCCGCGCGGGCAAAAAAGGGGTGAAAAAATGGCGCAGCAGGGCAGACAGAATGTTTTGGACAACTACGTGACCGTGGCCGAGCGGGTGGCCGCGTTCTATCAGACTTACCCACAGGGACGCATCAACACACAGATCATCCAACACGACACCGAGACGGGCTTCATCCTCATGCGCGCCGAAATCTATCGCTCCACGGACGATGCCAGCCCCTCGGCGACGGGGCACGCCTTCGAGGTGCGCTCGGAGTCTTACGTGAACAAAACTTCTTACATTGAGAACGCGGAGACGAGTTCCGTGGGCCGGGCGCTGGCCCTGCTCGGCTTCGAGGTGCGCCGCGGCATCGCCAGCCGCGAGGAGATGGACAAGACCGCACGCATGCAGCCCCCCGAACGCGCGCCCGTCGAAAGAGCGCCGGCCGAGAAGCCTTCACCCTCCGCTGACAAGGCGGCCACGAGGGCCGCCGCGCCCAAGGCCGAGGAGGAGCCGCCCGCCGACATCAACGCCGAAATTCTTCAAGCCGCCGCCGTCCTCGGCTACGACGCCGCCAAGGTTCGCAAGTGGGTCAACCAACGCTTCGAGGTCACCGGCGGCCTCGAAAGCCTCACCAACCACGACAAGAGCGAGATACTGCAAGTCTTCCGCGAGAAGGCCCAGAGCGCACAAACGAAAGCGGCGCAAAGGTAGCTTGCTGAAGCATGTGTGATTATGAAAATCGAGGAAGCCATTAAAGCGAAGCGCGGCGAAATCCGCCGCATCGCCGAACGACACGGCGCGTCGAACGTGCGCGTGTTCGGCTCCGTCGCGCGCGGCGAGGCAAGACCCGAGAGTGACGTTGATTTGCTCGTTGACGTGACCTCACAAACAAGCTCATGGTTTCCGGCGGGGCTGATCCTCGATTTGGAAAGACTGCTGGGGCGGCGAGTCGAAGTCGTTACGGAGAAGGCGCTTAACAAAGACATTCGCGAGAAGGTGTTGCGCGAAGCCATACAGCTATGAAAGATGACGCGGTTTACCTGCGCCATGTCGCGGAAAGGTGGATGGCTACCTAATCCAATCCCTGCATTGGCCGCCTAATCCCCAGACCAACACAGATTTCTTAGCAAACATGCCAGGCCCAGGAGATTAGGCGGCTAAATGGGCGTAATCCATGACGGCGATTAGTACGCATAATTTAAATTAGATTGTTCCCTCTGGTGACAACATCCCACAAGTAAAACGAAGCCCCCACCGGCGCGACAAAGAAAAGGCTCAGGCCGCAAAACGGCGGGTTGGCGGCGGGATCAATCACGTTTGACCGCAGTAGATACGGCTGCCCCGGTAGAGCCGACCACCGCGCCCGCGAATATCTTGGCGATGTCCCAGGCACCGGAGGTGATCTCACTGCCCTTTGCCGCCGCGGCGTAGCCGATGATGCCGAAAGCAATCGCCAAGAGCGCGGATATTAGTGTGATACCTGAGATCGATGACAACACCTTCTCTTTGAGGGTAAGTCTCTCTCTCGGCGGGGCTGTGAACAGTTCGCCCGGTGCGTACAGTTGCGCCGCCTGCGCTATGTCCTTAGGTTCAATGTCATCGCGTCCCTCAGCCTTCGCGAGAGTTTCAGCCTGTTTCCTGATTCTCTGCTCGATGGTGGCGAGGTGGGCGCGGAGCCATTGGTTCACGCCTTCTTCCATGGGCACGGGCGGGCCGGGAGGATTACTCATAAGTAGACCTTCTTCCGTTTTAAGTTTTGACGTGAGGCCGGCGTAGCTCTCGCCGGCGGGAAGCCTTCTTGAGCGCGGGCAACATATTCCAACTCTGGATGGGTGTCAATAATAAAGGGGCAAGGCTCTCGCCCCGCCCCCTTCTGCCATCCGGCCGCGTCGCCAGATACGGAAGGGGCGGGGTTAAGGCTCCGCCACTCTTCATCATCAGCGCCCAAGACGGAGCGCATCGGGAGCGACGCCCTCAGAAGCAAGCAGCGGTTCGCGCTGGAGCGCCAGAGGACTAACGCCGAGGCCGCGCGCGGCGCGAGGCACTTCGCTTAGCCTTACACAGTGCGAGTTACTTCAACTTCAGATCGACGGTCAGCGGCGCGCCCGCCGTCACCTTCACCCTCGTCGGGTCACTTGGCGCGTGGCCTTGTAACGAAGCTTGAATATCGTAATCGCCTGCCGGAACGTTATCGAATTTATACTTGCCCTTGGCGTCGGCTTTCTGCGTAAGTTTCTTGCCGTCTGGTTGGGACAACTCAACATTCGCTCCTCCGGCTGAAGTCCCAGTCTTGTCCGTTACATCCCCCTGTACGGTGCCAGTCCGTGGAGTTGTGGCGCCTCTGTCTTCGCTGGTGCGCGAGCCGAAATAGAAGCCGATGACGGTTGCGACGATACCGATCAGGAACTCCGGTGGCTTGAAATCGGAGAAACTCAGGACGCTTGCATAAACGTAGAAGCCCAACAACGCAACGAGCATGAAGGCGAGCATCGCTCTCAGGGAACCCTCTGGTAACCCGAGCGGGCTATTAAACGTCGAGCGCGAGAATCTAATGGCTCGCACGATGACCATACTGAATGGAATCAACACGGCGGCGAATATCGCGGTGACGGCGAGGGGAAACCAGATAGTTTTGGCTATCAAAACTTTGATCTCCTCTGTCTTTGGATCTGGAGTCGCTGACGGTTCGCCCCCCCTCCGGTTAGTATTGCCGCTAACATTGCCATTCGCGTTGCCATTCTGGTTGCCGTTGGCATTTGTATTCACGTTCGCGTTACTGTTGAGATTAGCGTTAATGTTCGAGTTACCGGTATTGCTGTTCGTACCGTTGGCGGTGTTTTGTGCGGTTACGACATACGCATTGGCAAGCAATAGAGCAAGCGTAAGCAGCACGAAGAATTTGCGTGTTGAAGCGATGGGGAAAAGCTGGTTGAAGATAGACATGCGTTTGCTCCTTTCGCATTTCATGACCGGGTTGAATGAGTTGTTGGGAGGTGGTGTCCACTAGATGTGCCACCGCCGCGGAAGACTCAAATCACGACTCTCAGTTAATCTCCCCAACCGCGCCTGCGCCCGTCTGGGAGTTGTAGTAAAGAATCCTTTTCGTTGTGTTGACGATGTGCGTCCACCCTGTTGCCGGCCCACTGTTCTCTAAATGTTTATGCCATTTCGGGGCAAGGCATTTCATCGGGTCGCCCGTATTAAAGTCGTGGCCTACGGCTGCGGCGCCTACGCCGCCATCCTCGACGCCGACGAAATTAGTCTGTTGAAATGAGATAGGGGCGAAGCCTCCGCCCCTATCCGTCCACGTGGACGGATAGATCAACCCTTCCCGCCGCGCGCTGACACACGCCGAACTTCACCCTTCCGTCGGAGCGAGAGGGGCGTGTGATGTGGACCTTACTGAATCGGGGGTGGCCTCACGGCCTCCCGTCTGCGCGCCGCTGATGCCTGGCTAATTCGGGCGTTATGCTGTCGTCTTACATTTGTGAGTGTGCAGAGAAAACCTGACTCAATACCCTGACGAATCTTCAGAGAAAGTATTGGGCGGGAAAGTTAAAGGGCCGGCGGGGGTTTCTAAACCCCCGCCGACCCTTTTCTACTTCGGACAGTTGAAGGCGAAGCTTACTCGTCGTCCACGTCGGCTTCCGTTTCCACCTCTGCGTCGCCGTCGCCGGCGGCCACGGCCTTGACGGTCGTGGGCGTGGGGACTTCGGGCGGCGCGGGGAGGAGGTCGGCGATGTCGATGGAAGGCTCCTCGCGGGCCTGATCGACGGTCGGGTCGCGGTCAACGCGGACGTTGCGGTAGTACTCCATGCCGGTGCCGGCCGGGATGAGCCGCCCCATGATGACGTTCTCCTTGAGGCCGCGCAGGTAGTCGATGCGGCCGGAGATGGCCGCCTCCGTGAGCACGCGTGTGGTCTCCTGGAAGGAGGCCGCGGAGATGAAGGAGTCCGTCGAGAGCGACGCCTTCGTGATGCCCAGCAGGAGCGGCTCGGCCTTGGCCGGCTCGCCGTTGCCGTCGGCCGTGACGCGGGCGTTCTCGTCGGAGAAGCGGAAGCGGTCAACCTGCTCGTCGAGGAGGAAGTCCGTGTCGCCCACGTCGGAGATTTTCACCCAGCGGAGCATCTGGCGGACGATGACCTCGATGTGCTTGTCGTTGATGTTGACGCCCTGAAGACGATAGACCTCCTGGATTTCGTTCGTCAGGTACTCCTGAAGGCGGTTCATGCCGAGCACGCGCAGGATGTCGTGCGGGTTGAGCGGGCCGTCCATCAGCGCCTCGCCGGCGCGGACGCGGTCGCCCTCCTGCACGTTGATGTGCGTGCCGCGCGGGATGTCGTACTCGCGCTGCTCGCCGTCGTCGCCCGTGACGATGATCTTGCGCTTGCCCTTCGCGATGGGGCCGAGCGAGACCATGCCTTCGATCTCCGACATGATGGCCGTTTCGCGGGGCCGACGCGCCTCGAAGAGTTCGACCACGCGCGGCAGGCCGCCCGTGATGTCTTTGGTCTTCGTCGTCTCGCGCGGAATCTTCGCGATCACGTCGCCCGGCTCGGCCTGATCGCCGTCGTGCACCATGAGGTTGGCGCGCACCGGCATCTGGTAGGTCTTGAGAACCTTGTTCGACGCGCTGCGAATTTCCAAGCGGGGCTGCTTCTTCTCGTCGGGCGAGTCCTTGACGACGACGCGCGACTGTCCCGTCACCTCATCCACTTCCTCGTCAACCGTGACGCCTTCCTTCAAGTCCTGATACTTGATCTGGCCGGCGACCTCGGTGAGGATGGCGAAGGTGAACGGGTCCCATGTGGCGAGCACCTGATCTTCCTTGACGCGCGCTCCGTCCTCGGCGTGAATGTGCGCGCCGTAGACGATCTGGTGGCGCGCCACCTCGCGGCCGCGCTCGTCGATGATGGTCAGGGCGCCGTTGCGGTTCATCGCGATGATTTCGCCGCGGCGGTTCTTGACGACGTTCAGCTCGACGTACTTGATCGTGCCGTCCATGCGAGCCTCGTGCTTCGAGGACTCTTCGAGGCGGGCCGTGCCGCCGATGTGGAACGTGCGCATCGTGAGCTGCGTGCCCGGCTCGCCGATACTCTGCGCGGCGATGACGCCGACGGCCTCGCCGATGTCCACCGGCTTGCCCGTGGCGAGGTTGCGGCCGTAGCACTTGATGCACACGCCGCGGCGCGACTCGCACGTCAGCACCGAGCGGATGCGGACGCGCTGGACGCCGGAGCGTTGAATCTCGACGGAGAGGTCTTCGTTGATCTCGTCGTTGGCCTCGACGAGGACGGCGCCCTCGACCGGGTCAACCACGTCTTCGAGCGCCGTGCGGCCCACGATGCGGTCGCGCAAAGACTCGATCTCCTCGCCGCCCTCGATGATGGCGGTCGTGGTGATGCCTTTGAGCGTGCCGCAGTCAGGCTCCGAGATGATCACGTCCTGCGCCACGTCCACCAGACGGCGCGTGAGATAGCCCGAGTCGGCGGTCTTCAAGGCCGTGTCGGCGAGGCCCTTGCGCGCGCCGTGCGTCGAGATGAAGTACTGGAGGACGTTCAAGCCCTCGCGGAAGTTCGAGCGGATGGGCGTCTCGATGATTTCGCCGGAGGGCTTGGCCATGAGGCCGCGCATGCCGGCGAGCTGCCGAATCTGCTGCGCGGTGCCGCGCGCGCCGGAGTCCGACATGATCATGATCGGGTTCTGCTCGCCCGTCGCCTTCTCCTTCGCGCTCATCGCGAGGAACATCTCCTTGGCGACCTTGTCGGTCACCTCCGACCAGATGGCGATGACCTTGTTGTAGCGCTCGCCGTTGGTGATGACGCCGTCGCGGTACTGCTTCTCGACCTCGATCACGTCGCGGTCGGCCTTCGAGACCAACTCTTTCTTGGCGTCGGGCGTGACGAGGTCGTCGATGCCGATGGAGATACCGGCCTTCGTGGCGTAGAGGAATCCGAGACTCTTGAGGTCGTCGAGCATCTTGACGGTCGTCTCGTGGCCGAGGCGAAGGTGGCAGAAGTTGACGAGCGACTGGAGACCCTTCTTCTTGAGGGTGCCGTTGAAGTAGGCCAGACCCTTCGGGATTTGGTCGTTGAAGATGACGCGGCCCACCGTCGTGGTGATGACGCGCGAGACGTTCTCCTGCACGGCGGCGCGCATCACGTCCTGCGTGTCGTGCTCCTGCGTCAGGTCGATGAGTTCGCCGCGGACGCGCAGCTTGATGGGCGTCTGGGTCTCCACCTCGTGCGCGTCGAGGGCGAGCAGCACCTCGTCGGTCGAGCTGAAGATGCGGCCCTCGCCCTTCGCGCCGGCCTTGTCCTTTGTTAGGTAATAGCAGCCGAGGACGATGTCCTGCGAGGGCACGGCGATGGGCTGGCCGTTGGCCGGGCTGAGGATGTTGTTGGAGGCGAGCATGAGCACGGCCGCCTCGATCTGCGCCTCGGGCGAGAGCGGGATGTGGACGGCCATCTGGTCCCCGTCGAAGTCGGCGTTGAAGGCCGTGCAGACGAGCGGGTGAATCTTGATGGCCTTG
>DASVES010000421.1:0-11906 GCA_036380435.1 Pyrinomonadaceae bacterium
CAGGAGGTCAGGTGGTGTCCGGGCTGCGGCGACTACGCCATCCTCAACAACATCCAGAAGGTGATGCCCGAACTCGGCATCCCCCGCGAGAAGATCGTCTTCGTCAGCGGCATCGGCTGCTCCTCGCGCTTCCCCTACTACATGAACACCTACGGCTTCCACTCCATCCACGGCCGCGCGCCGGCGGTGGCCACCGGCATCAAGGCCTCGAACCCGGACTTGAGCGTCTGGGTCATCACCGGCGACGGCGACGGACTCTCAATCGGCGGCAACCACTTCATGCACGCCATCCGCCGCAACCTCGATATCAACATCATCCTCTTCAACAACCGCATCTACGGACTCACCAAGGGCCAGTACTCGCCCACCTCGGAGTTCGGCAAGAAGACGAAATCCACCCCGATGGGCGTCATCGACTACCCCGTCAACCCCCTGTCGCTCGCCATCGCATCTGAAGCGACCTTCGTCGCCCGCGCCATCGACATCGACGTGAAGCACCTCGGCGCGATGGTGCAGGAGGCGGCCCGCCACAAGGGCGTCAGCTTCGTCGAGGTCTTCCAGAACTGCAACATCTTCAACGACGGCGCGTTCGACTCCTTCGCCCCGAGCAACGTGCGCTCGGAGAACGTGCTCTATCTTGAGCACGGCAAGCCGCTGGTCTACGGCAAGGCGCGAGACAAGGGCATCCGCATGTCGGGCACGCTCCCGGAAGTGATCCAACTGGGTAGTGAGACCGGACTCACCGAAGACGACTGTCTCGTCCACGACGCGCACGTCGAAGACCCCTCGGTCGCCTTCATGCTCGCGCGCATGGAGCAGCCCAACTACCCGCAGCCGGTCGGCATCTTCCGCGACGTGCAGCGCGAGTCCTACGAATCGCTGATGGCCGGTCAGATCGAGGCCGCCGTCGCCAAGCAGGGCCGCGGCAGTCTCAATAAGCTCATCAACAGCGGCGACATGTGGGTCGTCGAATAAGGCGAAAGTAAAAAGGCAAAAGGCAAAAGTGGAAAGGCATCACGCCTCTTCACTTTTGCCTTTTGCCTTTTTACTTTCGCCTTGACGCTCAGCCGGGGCGTTTTTTAGACGCGCGGGATTGTCTCTGCTTGAAGGCGCGCTCGCCGCCGGACTCGCCAAGGCGGGTGCCGGTGGGGATGGCGGCCGGGACGGAGGGGCTGTTGTCGCGCGGGGCCTCGCCGTCGCTGCCGACCGATTGCGAGGACTCGTCGGCGTAGAACTTGCTCTCGGTCTTGCGGCGACCGCGCAGGGCCGGCGTTGCGCGCTTGGCCTCGTCCACCTTCGACGGCTGGCTGCGCTCATCGCCCATCTGCTGCCCGCGTCGCACCTCGGCGATGCCCGCCTTGCTCTGTGTCTTCCTGCTCACCATTTTCCGCACCTTTCAAAAGCCGTAAATGGTAAATGGTAAATCGTGATTAACGCTCCCGCCGCTTGAGATAAACGCCGGAAGCTGAACGATGCTCAACCTCGATTTACGATTTACGATTCACGATTTACGATTCACGGTTCACTTCATCTTTCGCGAACACGCACGGCCTCGGGGGCGGGCTGCTTCGAGGCCCGGTCGCCTTCATCGGTCGCGGGCGCCGCCGGCGGTGGCGGAGTGGCGACGAGTTTCTCTAACGTCGCTTCCACGGCCTCGGCCGTCGTCTTGACGAAGACCAGCTCCAGCTCCTTGCGCACGTCCTCAGGGATGTCCTCGGTGTCGGCCTCGTTGCGCTCGGGCATGACGACTCTCCGCAACCCCGCGCGGTGCGCGGCCAGGATTTTCTCCTTGATGCCGCCGACGGGGAAGACCAGACCCGAGAGTGTGATCTCGCCGGTCATCGCCGTGTCGGGGCGCACACGCCGACCCGTAGTGAGCGAGGCCATGGCCGACGTGATGGCGACGCCGGCCGAGGGGCCGTCCTTCGGGATGGCCCCGGCGGGCACGTGCAGGTGGAAGCCGTAGGACTTGAACATCTGCGGGTCGATGCCGAACTCGGCGGCGTGCGACCACAGGTAAGAGCGCGCCGCGCGCGCCGACTCCTGCATCACCTCGCCGAGCTGACCCGTCAGTGTCAGGCCGGAGCTTCCGGGCAACAGCGTCGCCTCGATGAAGAGGAGCTGTCCGCCCATCTCCGTCCAGGCCATCCCCGTCGCAACGCCGACGGGAACCTCCTTGCGCGCCTCCTCGGGGTAGAAGCGCGGCGGGCCAAGCAACTCCTTGAGGTCGGCGGCGTCAACGATGACTCGCTCCGCGTCGCCCTGCGCGACCTTCAGGGCCACCTTGCGCGCGACCGAGCCGACGGTGCGCTCCAGTTGCCGCACCCCGGCCTCGCGCGTGTAGCGCGCGGCCATCAGGTTGACGGCGTCGTCCGTGATCTCGATCTGTTCGGGCGCGAGGCCGTTCTCTTTTGTCTGTCGCGGGATGAGATAGCGGCGCGCGATGTGGAGCTTCTCCTGATCGCTGTAGCCGGCGAGGTAGATGATCTCCATGCGGTCGCGCAGGGGCATGGGGATGGGGCCGAGCGAGTTGGCCGTGGCGATGAAGAAGACGCGCGAGAGGTCGAACGGCAAATCGATGTAGTGGTCGCGGAACGTGTGGTTCTGCTGCGGGTCGAGAATTTCCAGAAGTGCCGAGGCCGGGTCGCCGCGAAAGTCCGCGCCGAGCTTGTCGATCTCGTCGAGCATCATCAAGGGGTTATTGACCGCGGCGCGGCGCAAAGATTGGATGATGCGGCCGGGCATGGCGCCGATGTAGGTGCGCCGGTGGCCGCGCAGCTCCGCCTCGTCGCGCACGCCGCCCAGAGAGAGGCGCTCGAACTGCCGGCCCAACGCGCGGGCGATGGACATCCCCAGAGAAGTCTTGCCGACGCCGGGCGGGCCGACGAAGCACAGGATGGGACTCTTGGAGTCGGGCCGGAGCTTGACGACGGCGAGGAATTCGAGGATGCGCTCCTTCACGTCTTCGAGACCGTAATGGTCTTCGTCGAGAATGCGGCGCGCTTCATTGAGGTCGAGTTTATCTTCCGAGGATTTTTTCCACGGCAGCTCAAGGATGTATTCGAGGTAGGAGCGGATGACGTGGTAGTCGGGCGCGGCCTGTGGCAGGCGCTCCATGCGGCGAAGCTCGCGCTCGGCCTCCTTACGCACGTCTTCGGGGAGGTCGGCTTGGTCGAGTCGCTCGCGCATCATCGCGGCCTCGGCCGCTTCGCCGCCCTCGTCCTCGCCCAGCTCCTTCTGGATGGCTTTCATCTGCTGGCGCAGGAAGTAGTCGCGCTGCGCCTTCTGCATCTCGCCCTGCGCCTCGTTGGAGATGCGCGAGCGCAGCTCCAGAATCTCGATCTCGCGCGCGAGGCGGCTGTGGGCGATCTGGAGGAGTTCGTCGGCCGTGTCGGCTTCGAGCATCTGCTGCTCCTGCTCGACGCCGAGGTTGAGGAGCGAGCCGAGGAAGTAGGCGATCTGCACGGGGTCGCTCGTGTTCATCACGGCGGCGCGCACCTCGGGCGGAATCTCGGGCAGGAGCGCGAGCGCCCGCTGGATGAGCTGCTGGACGTTGCGGAAGAGCGCCTCGACGTGTTCGTCGTCGCGCTTGGTCGGCACAGGGAGGACGTGGACGCGCGCGCGCAGGTGCGGGTCGGTCTGCGACCACTGAAGCACCTTCACGCGGTCAACGCCCTGCACGATGATCTGGACGGCCTCCTCGGCGCGCATCATGCGTTTGATGGTGACGAGTGTGCCCACCGTGTAGAGATCGTCGGGCGGGACGGCTTCGGCTTCGAGCGCGCGGCCGTCGCGCACGGTGACGCAGACGACGAGCTTTTCCTCCGTGGCGAGGGCCGCCTCGACGGCCGAGACCGAGCGGGGCCTTCCGGCGGCCAGCGGCACGATGGTGCCGGGGAAGAGCGTCGTGTTCTGCAAGGGGAGCACCGGAATCTCGAAGACGCCCGGCTCGCCTCCGCTCGATTGCCCCTTCGCGGGGGCGCTCTGCTCCGGCTCCGGCTTCGGCTCCGCGTCGGCCGACGGGGGCGCGCCCCGACCCCGCGCGACCTTCGGCGGGGGCGGCGTATCAGCAGACTTGCCGCTCATCTCCACGGCTCGCTCAACGTCGTCGAATGTGTCTTCGGGCATATCAAAAATTCTCTCCCCGTCCGGCGCGCTACGGGCCTCACTCTTCGCAGTGTTCGGAACTTTTAAGGTAGAGGATGAGCAGGCCGTCGCGGTAGTCGCGCTCGACGGCGGCGCCCTCGATGGGGCAGGGGAAGCGGATCGTCTTCTCGAAGCGGCTGTAGGTGATTTCGATCTGCTGGCAGACCATGCCCTCGGTGCAGACCGTGTCGCGCCGGCAGCCGCGGACGCTGAGCTGAGCGCCGCTGATTTCCACTTCCAACTCGTCGGCGCGGATGCCGGCCAGCTCCAGCTTGACGATCCACCCGTCGCGCGTCCGGTACACGTCGGCCGGCGGCGCCCACAGCCGCCCCGCCGGCAGCATCCCGTCCGCCTTCGGCAGCATTCGCAGGTAGCCTTCGATTGAACGAGCCATTTGATAAGTGATGAGTGATAAGTGATGAGTGATGAGAAAGAGATAAGAGGCGGCCGCCTTTTCTTATCACTTATCACTCATCACTCATCACCAGCTCTTAGCCGAAAACGCGGTTCCAGAACGTGGAGCCGCTGGAGATTTCTTCGAGGGCCTCGGCGAGTTCGTGGTCGTCCTCGGTTTCGAGGGCCACGTCGGCCATCGAGATGATGCCGCGCAGCGTCCCGTCGCGGTCGAGGATGGGGATGCGGCGCACCTGCTTGTCGCCCATCTTGCGCACGGCCTCGACGACGCGGTCGTTCGGGTGGGCCGTGTGGATGTCGGTCGTCATGATCTCCTCGGCGCGCACGGTGCGCGGGTCTTTGCCCTCGGCGAGCGCCCGCACGACGATGTCGCGGTCGGTGATGAGGCCGACGAGCTTGCCGCTGCTGCCCACGACGTTCGCCTCGACGCGGTTGATGTCGGGCCGGTCGGTCTCGGCAAGGTCAGTGAGGTTGGCCGCGCGGTCGATGACGGGAATGACGCCCGTGTCCTCGTCGCGCATCATGCGGGCCACGCCTTCGAGCGTGGTCTCGCGGGTGGCCACCGTCACGTCGCGCGTCATGATGTCGCGGCAGCGGACGTGCGAGCGCGAGGGGCCGCCGGGACGGCGCGCGGGACGGCCGCCGAAAGTGCGTCGGAAAAAGTCGCGTCCCTCGTCGAGGATGGAGCGGCCGCCGCCGCGCTCACCACCGCGCTCGTACTCGCCCGAGTCGTCTTCCTCGTAGCGCCGGCGGGCGATGGCGCCGCTGCCAGCGGTGCGGCGCACCACCGTGCGCTCTTCATCGTAGTCGCCGCGTCCGTAACGCGGTTCATAGTCGGCGCGGCCGTAGTCGGAAGGCGGGCGCTCGTAGTAGCGTTCGCGCTCGCGACCGCCGCCGCCGTAGTCTTCCGAGCCGCCGCCACGCTCGTAGCCGCCGCCGCGCGTGGGCGGGGCCGCCTGCCGGTCGTCGTCGTAAAATTCCTCGCGCCGGCGCTCACTGCGCCCGCGTTCGCTGTTGTAGTAGTCGTCCCTGTCGTCGCGATATCTTGACATCTCGTCCTCCCATGAATGATTTGCCGCAGCCGAGGCCCCGCGGCCGAAGACAAGCAGTAGCCGCGGCCGACCCGTCCGGGGCGGCGCGTCTTCGAGACACACCGACCCGTGGCCGGGATTCTCTATCGTTTCAGCATCAAGGGGAACTTTAGCGAGGCGATTATACCAGAGTGAGCAGCGAGCAGTAAAAAGACAGTGAGCAGTGAGCAGTGAGCAGTAAGCAGTAGAAAAGAAACGCGGCCGGGTTGACTGAACACCGGCCGCGTTCCGATTGTTTTTACTGCTTACTGCTCACTGCTCACTGCTCACTTCTTCACGGTCGCATTTCGACCTCCGCGACGAGCTGCACCTGTGCGCGGATGTCGAGCGAGCCGACCTCGACGGGCGTGTCGGCCGACGCCTGCATCTCGGCCATGCGGCCGACCGTGCCGCGTGCTAAAGGGACGGGCGGGCGATAGAGCGGCCCCTCCTGCACCTCGACGATGCGGACGACGCGCCCGCCCAGCGCCTCGGCTAAAGTCTGCGCCTTGGCCCGCGCGTCGCGCGTCGCCTCGGCGAGCGCCTGACTGCGCGCGGGGCGGTCGCGGCGCAGAGTGAAGTTAAGATAATCGACCGTGTTGGCCCCGGCGCGTGAGGCGGCGTCGATGACGGCGCCGACCTTCGTCAAATCCGACATCGTCACGATCACGCTGTTACGCACCTGATAGCCGTTGATCTGCGGCGACTCGTTGGGCTTGTAGCTGTACTGCGGCTGGAGGCTGTAGCCGCCCGTCTTGACCTCCGCGCCGGCGCCGGCCGCCGCCTTGACGGCGCGCACCGTCGCCTCCGTCCGGCTCGCGTTCTCCGCTTGCGCCTCGGACGCGCTCGCGTTCTGCGTGACGACGGCGATGGAGACGATGGCCGTGTCGGGCTGCGCCTGCACGGTGGCCTCGCCCGAGACGGTAATGCGCGTCAGCTCGGCGACGGCGGCAGCAGCGCCGCCCGTGAGCGCGCCGTTGCCGGACGCCGCGGCGGACTCTTCCGCGCGCTTGCCCGTAGGCCGCAGGGTGCGCGCCTCGAACGGCGTGCCCTCCATGTAAATCGTGATGGCGTTTTTCGTCTCGCCGACGGCTTCGACCTCCGCGTCCTTGCGAAACCAGCTCTCACCCTTGAAGCGGTCGGCGTTGATGAGCAGATACTTCTGCTCGCCCGCGACGATCACCCAGCCGCCCGACTCCACGGTCGGGCGCAGCTGGCCGCGCACCGTAATCTCTTTCGACGCGGCCGCGGCCTGCGCCGCAAACACGCAGCAGATGGCGAGCGCCGCCGCCGCGGTAAAAAATTTGTTCTTCAACATTGCCGTAAACCCCTTTCTTTTTTTCGTCGTGGACGCCCCGAAGGGGAAAGAGTATTTGAGACGTCGGGGAGGCGTCCTCGCTCGAATGAACGCGCGGGGCGCGCACGCCTTGCGCCGGCGGCCGTCGCGTCGCCCTGGTTTGCCGGGTCTTCCGACAGTTTGTTACGATTTCGCGAGCGATGCAAACACTCGGCCCGAAATTTCCAAACTCTCGACGGAGCGCGCGCACCGGCGAACTCGTCACGGTCGGACGCGTCGAGGACGTGCCCGAGGGGCGCGGCGCGACCGTCGAACTCAAGGGCGGGCGGGAGCTTGCGCTCTACAACGTGTGTGGCCGCTTCCACGCCGTCGAGAACTTCTGCCCGCACAAGGGAGCGCCGCTCGCCGACGGCGCGCTGTGCGGCCCGACAGTCACCTGCGACTGGCACGGCTGGCGCTTCGACGTGACTACGGGCGCGTGCCTCAACCGTCCGGGCGAGTCGATTGAGGCTTACGAAGTCGTCATCGAGGACGGGTGGATTAAGATACGCGTCTGACGAGGAGGGGTAAGCGAGGAGGGTCAGGGGTAAAGGGGAAGGGGTAAGGGAAAGACAACTTCTTCTCCCTTACCCCTTCCCCTTTACCCTTTACCCACAAAGACCCTCAGCCGTCGCTGCCGATGGCCTCGACGGGACAGGCCAAAAGCGCCTCTTCGCACAGCGCGCGCTCGTCCGCGCTCGTGGGCTGCTTGTAGACGAAGGAATAGCCGTTGCTGTCGGCGCGGGTGAAATTGTCGGGCGCCGTGTCTCGGCACACGTCGCAGTCGATGCACTGCATATCCACGTAGAAAGTGCCGGAAGCGTTCTCCGGCACGCGGTCGTTGGGGTCAGCCATAAGAAAGTGATAAGTGATGAGTGATAAGTGATGAGAAAGAGATAAGAAGCGACTGTCTTTTCTTATCACTCATCACTTATCACTTATCACTTTATTTGAAGCATGCGGTCGAGGGCGACGCGCGCCCAAGCCGCTGTCTCCTCGGGCACGGTGATTTGGTTGACGACGTGGCCCGCGAGGAGCGACTCCAGCGCCCACGCGAGGTTCTGTGGCGCGATGCGATACATCGTCGCGCACATGCAGAGGTCGGGCGCGAGCAGACGGATTTCCTTGTCGGGAAATTGTTTGACGAGCCGGTTGACGAGGTTAACCTCGGTGCCGACCGCCCAGCGCGAGCCGGCCGGGGCCTCGCGAATCGTCTTGATAATGAACTCGGTCGAGCCGCTCAGGTCGCTCATCTCGACGACCTCGCGGGTGCATTCGGGGTGGACGAGCACTTTGATGCCGGGCGTCTCACGTCGCACCTGCTCGACGTGCCACGGGCGGAAGCGGCCGTGCACCGAGCAGTGGCCCTTCCAGAGGATGATGCGCGCGCGGCGCAACTGCTCCTCGGTATTGCCGCCCAACTCCTGATGCGGGTCCCAGAGCACCATCTCGTCGGCGGGGATTCCGAAGCGGTGGCCGGTGTTGCGCCCGAGGTGCTGGTCGGGGAAGAAGAAGAGCTTGTCGGCCTCCTGCAAATACTTCTCAAACAGCGGCACGGCGTTCGACGAGGTGCAGACCACGCCCTCGTGCTCGCCGCAGAACGCCTTGATGGCCGCCGACGAGTTCATGTAGGTGACGGGCACGACGCGCGACCCCTCGCCGATGATCCCTAACGCTTCGAGCTGATCCCACGCGTCCTCCACTTGCTCGGCCGTCGCCATGTCGGCCATCGAACAGCCGGCGCCGAGGTCGGGCAGAATCACTTTCTGGTCGCCCGGCTTGAGGATGTCGGCCGACTCGGCCATGAAGTGGACGCCGCAGAAGACGATGAACTCCGCGTCGGGGCGCTTCGACGTGAGCTGGGAGAGCTTGAAGGAGTCGCCGGTGTAGTCGGCGTGGCGGATCACGTCGTCGCGCTGGTAGTGATGGCCGAGGATGACGAGGCGGCGGCCGAGCTGTCGGCGGACGGTCTCGATGCGCTCGCGCAGCTCCGCGTCCGACAGCCCGAAGTAGTCTTCGAGCGCGGGGGCCTCGGGCCTGGTCTCGGTGAGAACTGTCATCCGTCTGCCCTCCCTGTTTGCCGTGCCACGCTCAGCACAGACGGCGCAAGCGGCGCCTGCGCGAAACGCGAAATATAGAACTTTAAGATACCTCGTGCAAGCGCCCATCCGAAGGAGCGCCGCGCGAGCAAAATCCGCGAACGCGTGCGGCAGCGGCCAGTCATGCGCGTTCATGGATTTAGATGCCCCGGCCGGTGCTTTAGATGTGTCCGGGCCACAAGCGCGTCTCACTTCAGCGGGTGATGGAAGGACGACGGGGCGGACATAAAAAAATGAGTTCTCCTGAGGGAGAAGTTAAGGTATAAATGCGTAGCCAAAGCAAAATTTGCTGCTGCCGGAACAGTGTCGCTCGCGAATGAAGGCTCGACCTGTATGCGTCCCAAAGAAATTCATCCCCGCCCCCGCGTCAACAACCCATGACACGGAAGCTCTCTGGTTAGTAAACCGATAACCCGGCCAGACAATTTCTGCCAAACTCAACGTCAATGTTCAGAGCGCCGGCCGCCGGCGAGATGCCCAACGAGCCTGAAGGGGGCTTGTCAGCAGTGAGTCTCTTGCACCAATTCCACCGAAGGAGAAGAAGAATGAAAAACAATCAGCGCGCGCGCTTGTCCCGCGTCTCCCGCCTCGCAGTGTTCGCCCTGCTGGGCGTCACGCTCGTCGCCGGCGCCGCAGTCTGGGGCGTGCCCGGGGCCTCGGCCAACCACCCCGTCTTAGTCGAGGGCAACTGCGACAGCCCCGTACCGGGCACTAATCTCGTCGAAAAGGGCACCTGCGGTGACTTCGACGGCGACGGACGCATCGGCACGGCCGAGGACACCGACGGCGCCGACCGCATCTTCGGCACCATCAACGCCGCGCTCGGCCCCGGCACGGGCGCCGCCGCCGGCACGGGCGCCAACCACAACGGGCGCATCACCATCGTCAAGTCGGGTCGCTTCGCCGAGCAGATCTACATCGGGCAGAACCTGCAAGGGGCAGGCGGCCCCGGCGTCGCCATCCCGGGCAACGTGACGATTGAGGCCGCGCCCGGCGTCGAGGCCAACATCGACGCCATTCTGCAAGGCGACCCCGCCGGCGGGAACGTTGCGCGCACGGCGGGCACGGGCATCCAGATCGTCTACACGAACGCCAGTCGCGTAGTCACACTGCGCAACCTCATCATCCGCAACTTCGCCAACGGCATCCAGACCTTTCTCGACTCGCGCGTCCACATCGACAACTGCCGGCTGGAGAACAACCTCAACTACGGCATCCAGGTGACCACCAACTCCCGCGTCGTCATCAGCAACTCGCGGATTGACGGGACGGGCTATCGCACCGGCATCGGTTCCAGCGTCCCTGTTCCCGGCACCGGCATTCTGGTCGAGAACAACGCGAAGGCATTGATTGAAAACACGACCATCTCGCACAGCGCCGGGACGGGGATTGACAACACCACCGGGTTCACAGCCAACGTGGTGCTCTTCAAGGTCGGCTCCTACTTCAACACCTCGAACATCGGCAACAACGGCGCGTTGGTCGCGCCCAACCCCGGCTTCGCGACAATAGACTAAGAGCGAGCGGAGCCGATGACCTCCAACGAAGAAGAAGCTCCGGGGCGGGTATGTTATCCCGCCCCGGAGCTTCTTCTACTTTACCGCGGCGGCCGCTTCGGCGGCGGCAAGGCCGTCCCCGGCCCCACAGCTAGGGGCGCGTCATCTCCTCCGGCCTGACGTACTCGTCGAATTGCTCGCCCGTTTCCTTCGTTCGCATAAAGGAGCGGTTAAGTCGCAAATCGCGGAGGCGCTCGACGATCTCTATTTTTTCTTCAAATGAAAGCTTTGCCAGCCGCCGCCGGCGCGTCTGCCTTTGCTCGAATAACCCAGCCATTTCGATAGGGTCTTTCATACGTCGAATCTGTTCCTGAATTCGCGCCATCTTTCGGCCAGCCCGTGCCTCGCCAGAACACCTTCGAGCGCGGACAACTCAACGGCCCCCTCTTCGAGGAACTGGATGACGCGCGCCAAATCTTTCGCGCGCCCCGTCTCCAACATCACCGCCACCAGATGCTCCGCACGCATGACGCGGGTCGGGGTTTTCTTAAACCTGATCTCGACCGCCTGCGTCAGGGCCTCCGCGAGCAGCGGGGTGAACACCGGAAGAAACTGCACCGGCCAGCCTTCTATTTCGACCGCCTCGCCGGCAGGTTCGTACCCGAGGGCGGCGAGGTAGTCGTAGAGTGGCGTGAGCGAGAGCAGTGCGTCGGACGCCCCCTCGGCGGCGAAGAAGACATCCACGTCGAACGTGGAGACAGGTTCGACGTAAAACGTGGCCGCAATCGCGCCGCCGATAGCGTAGCGGCCGACGACGCCCTCGGCCTCCATCCGGTTAAGCACCTGAAGCGTTTTCTCCACGCTGTTTCCGCCAGCAGACCGTGCGCCCCTTTGGCCTTCACGGGTGCGTCATCTCCTCGGGCTTAACGTACTCGTCGAACTGCTCGCCCGTCAGAAGCCCCAGCTCGACGGCCGACTCGCGCAGGGAGATGCCGCGCCGGTGGGCGTTCTTGGCGAGCTTCGCGGCGTTGTCGTAGCCGATGTGGGGGTTGAGCGCGGTGACGAGCATGAGTGAGTTGCGCAGGTTCTCCTCGATGCGCTCGCGGTTGAGCGTGATGCCTTCGACGCAGTGGTGGACGAAGCTGCGGCAGGCGTCGCGCAGGAGGCGGATGGAGTGGAGCAGGTTGTGAATCATCACGGGGTTGAAGACGTTCAGCTCGAAGTTGCCCTGCGAGCCGGCGAACCCGATGGCGGCGTCGTTGCCCAACACCTGCACGGCGACCATCGTCAACGCCTCCGACTGCGTCGGGTTGACCTTGCCCGGCATGATCGACGAGCCGGGTTC
>DASVES010000422.1:0-4344 GCA_036380435.1 Pyrinomonadaceae bacterium
CAAGTCGGCCGGCCCGCGCCTTCCCCCACAACCAAAAACCCTTGAAGAAAAATTTCTATTCTGAATCCGAGCCTGCGAACTTTGCGTGCGACTCCGGGGAGCGACTCTTCTCTGCCAAAGGGGCCGCTCCCCGGAGCCGCGACCACCCGACGAATTGCCACCCCGACATGGCTCCTCGCCGGTGGAATCAAAAGCCCTTGCCGACGGCCGTCGGCTTCCGGGCCTGGCAAGCACGAGAAAGATTCCCCTCTCGCCTGTCGGAAGCAGCGACCCCCATCACCGTCCGACGTGCACAAGTTACCCAACCTCACTTGAGAAAAACTTGAGTCAAGCTGGAAAAAATCACCCCCCGTCCCCGCGACAGAAGACAATCCGTTTAGCAACGGCATTTAGCGAAGTTGATGAGGTCGCCGAAAAAATTTTAGGCCGAAGTTTTTTCCTGTCCCACCCGCAGCCCATCGCCGAGGAGGCGCACGCCGAGGACGAAAAGGAAGATGCAGAGGGCGGGCGAAAGCAGGACGAACGGCGACTCGCCGAGCAGCGAAATGTCCGATGCCGCCGTGAGCATGTTGCCCCAGCTCGGCTCCGGCTCCTGCACGCCGACGCCGAGGTAAGACAGCGCCGTCTCGGCCAGCAGGAAGGCGGGCAGCATCAGCGTGGCCTGCACGAGCAGCGGCCCGGCGGCGTTGGGCAGGATGTGCCGGAAGAGCACGCGCCCTCGCCCGAGGCCCAGACTCTCGGCGGCGAGCACGAACTCCCGGCGGCGCAACGCGAGAATTAACCCTCGCGCGAGCCGCGCCATCTCGGCCCAGCCCGTCAGGACGAACAGACCGACGAGCAGCACGGCCGCACGCGTCGGCGGCAGCTCCAGCGGAAAGGCGGCGCGCGCCGCGATGATGATGACGAGTGTGGGCAGCGCCATCATCGTGTCGGCCACACGCATCAGGACGGAATCGACCGCGCGCCCCGCGTACCCGGCGGCGCACCCGAGCGCGACGCCGAGCAGGCTCGCGAGCAGCGTCCCCAGTGGGCCGACCAGAAGCGTGAAGCGCGACGCGCGCAGCAGCCGCGCGAAGCGGTCGCGCCCGAGGCCGTCAGTGCCGAGCAGGTAGAGACGTGGGGCGGCGTCGGAGGAAGACGCGACGGCGGCAGCAGACTTGATGTTGTCCGTGGACGCCGCGCCCGCGTCGCCGGCAGACGCCGACACAGCGTCGCCTTCAGGACGCAGGCCGATGAGGTGCCTGTCCGTCTCGACGAGGCCGAAGAGTTTGTACCTGTAGCCGCGTGCGAAGAGCGTGAGTGCGTAGCGCCGCGAGGTGTCTTCGGAGTAGAGCCTGTGGAGCGGGTCGGTCAGACGTCGCGGGTGGATGAAGGGGCGGGCGTGAAAATCCCCACGCTCGTCGCGGAAGTGGAGGACGGTCGGCGGCGACGAAGGCTCGCGGCGCGACTGCTCGCGGAAGTCGTTCGGCGCGAGGAAGTCCGCGAAGACGGCGACGAGGTAGAAGACACAGACAATCGCGCCGCCCGTCGCGGCCTTCCCCGTGCGACGCACGCGGCCCGTCGCGATTTTGTGTTTCGCCCTCACGCGCCCGCCGCCTTGCCCGACTCATCCCAGCCGATGCGCGGGTCGTTGAGTCGCAGGAGGATGTCCGCGATGAGATTCCCGACAAGCACGGCCGTCGAGGTCACGACGACGACGGCCATCAGCAACGGCACGTCGCGACTGCGGACAGCCGTGACGCTCAACTGCCCCAGCCCCGGCCAGCCCAGGATGGTCTCGACGATCACGGAGCCGCTCACCACACCGCCCAGCGAGTAGCCGAAGACGGTGACGAGCGGGTTCAGCGCCGCGCGCATCGCATGAGCGAAGACCACACGCCTCTCGCTCAAGCCCTTCGCGCGCGCCACCCTCACGAACTCCTCGCCCAAAGCCTCGCGCAGCCCCTCGCGCGTCTGCGCCAGAAAGAGCGCGACGAGCGGCGCCGAGAGCACGAGCGCCGCCAGCAGCGCCCGCATCGGTTTTCCACCGCCGCCGCCGCCGTCGCCTGTCGAGAAAAGCGCCCAGCGCGCGGCGACGACGAGGGCGAGGAGCGCGAGCACGATGCGCGGCGTCGAGGAAGCGAGCAGGATGAGCGCGCCCGCCGAGCGGTCGGCCCACCCGCGCGGCGCGCGTGCCGAGAGCGCCCCCAGCGCGAGCGCGAGTCCCCAAGCGATTGACAGGGCGAGCGCGCCGAGGACGAGCGTGTGCAGGAAGCGCGGCAGGAGGAGCGAGCCGACGGGCGCGCGGTAGTAGAAGGAGAAGCCGAGGTCGCCGCGGAGCGCGCCCGTGAGCCAGCGCGCGTAACGCACGGGGAGCGGCCGGTCGAGGCCGTAGCTGGCGCGCAGGCTCTCGATCACCTCAAGGGAGACGTGCGGGTCGTTGTACATCGCGTCGAGCGCATCGCCGCCGGCCGCCGCCAGCAGCGCAAACGTCAACGCCGAGACGACGACGAGGACGACGAGGCCCTGCGCCGCCCGCGACACGATCAACTTGAGCACGCCGCTTCGCATGAGTCGCTGCTGAAAAGTTCTCCCGCGCGCCCGGCAGTATATATCACGCGCAGTTTTTAGTTCTGGACACGCGGCGAACATTCGTGCTCCAATCCGCCCGAACCTCACCGGCATCAATCGGGCGCGAGACGCTATTCGACTCCTGCCCTAAGCCCCGAGGGAAGCATGACGACAAGGTTCCGCCGCCCGCGACGCAACGCGTTCATTCTCACTCTCCTGCTCCTGCTGCCCATGGGCGCGTGCCAGCAGGCAACCGCTCCTCCGGCCAACACGACGAACACGGCCACGGCGGGCGAGCGCACGGCCGGTGTGCGCGGCGGCTCGCTCACCTACCGCCTGACCGAGCCGCCCACCGGCTTCAACCCCGTCATGGCGTCGCGCGAGGCCGACTTCGTCGTCTCCTTCTTCCTCGCGGCCGGGCGCCTCATCGAGTTCGATCACGACAAACGTTCCTACGCGCCGTCGCTCGCCGAGAGCTGGCGTCTTCTGGAAGACGGCCGCACGGTCGAACTCACATTGCGCGACGGTCTCAAGTTCTCCGACGGCCAACCGCTTTCGACCGCCGATGTCGAGTTCACGATGCGCGCCATCTACTCCGAGCCGTCGTCGATCATCCGCCAATCGCTGCTCTTCAGCGAACGTCCGGCCGAGACGCGCGTGCTCGACGCGCGGCGCTTCCAGCTCGTGTTCCCCGAACAGGTCGCCGCGCCCGAAACCTACCTCGTCAACATTCCCGTGCTGCCGCGCCACCGACTCGAAGAGGAACTGCGTGCGGGCAACTTCGGCAAGGCTTACGGCGTCACCTCCGACCCGCAGCAGATTGTCACCTCCGGGGCCTTCGCCTTCGAGTCGGTCGCGCCCGGCGAGCGCGTCCGTCTCAAACGCAACCCGCACTACTGGAAAAAGGATTCGGCGGGGACGCAGCTTCCCTACCTCGACAACATCGCCATCGAAATCGTCGGCGACCAGAACGCCGCGCTCACGCGTCTGCGCGAAGGCGGTCTCGATCTGGTAGACCGCATCCGCCCGTCAGACTATGCCTCGCTCCAGCAGCAGACGGGCGGCGTGCGCGCCGTCGATCTCGGGCCGGGGCTTTCGACCGACCACATCTTTTTCAATCTCAACGAGGGCGCTCGCCCGCCGCGCGCCGTCGCCGACAAGCAGGCGTGGTTCAAGGACGCGCGCTTCCGCCGCGCCGTCTCACACGCCATCGACCGCGACTCCGTCGCCTCGGGCACGCTTCAGGGCCTCGCCACGCCGCTCTACAACTTCGTCTCCCCGGCGAACCGCGAATGGGTGGCCGCCGACGTGCCCCGCACCGAGTTCAGCGTCGAGCGCTCCCGCGCGCTCCTCGCCGAGGCCGGCTTCTCGGTGCGCGGGACGGCGGAAGCGCCGGAGCTTTTCGATGCCGGGGGCCGCCGCGTCGAGTTCACGCTCATCGTGCCGCAGGAGAGCGGCCCGCGCGTGAGCACGGCGGCGGCCGTTCAGGAAGACCTCGCGAAGGTCGGCATACTCGTTAACGTCGCGCCCATCGAAACGGGCGAACTGCGGCGGCGCACGCTTCAGAGCTACGACTACGAGGCCGCGCTCTTCGGTCTCGGGATCACCGACTTCGACCCCTCCTCGGCCTCGGGATTGCTCGCCTCGGGCAGCCCCGATCACCAGTGGCACCCGGCGCAGACAAAGCCCACGACCGACTGGGAGACCCGGCTCGACGCGCTCGTCGCCCAACTCGCGCGCGAGCGCGACACCGAGCGCCGTCGCGCCGTCTTCCGCGACATCCAATTGCTGATG
>DASVES010000423.1:0-2950 GCA_036380435.1 Pyrinomonadaceae bacterium
CATCGACCGCAAGGTTGCGCTCATCGACGACCAACTGACGGTCATCTCCGACGAGTTTCAGGACAGGCGCGGGCGCATCACCGTCAAGAACTATCAAATCGAGTCGGCCGACGCGGGCGACAAAGCGGAGATGCGTCAGGAACTTCAACAGATGAAGGCGCAGAAGGCGCGCTTCGAGATGCCTTCGGAGTCGGGCCGCAATGAGCAGAAGGAGTTCGACTACGCGCAGCTCGAAGGTCTCTACAACGACCTCAAGCGGGAGAAGGCGGCGCTCCTGACCGAGCGCGGTGAGAAGTTGAAGCCGGTCTCGGATTTGCGCCGTCAGCGCGACGAGTATTTGAAGAACAACGTCGCGGGCGTCACCGAGGATCAGGTCAAAAAGCTGCTGGCCAAGAACGAGAACTTCGAGGTCAAGATGCGGCAGATCAACATTCAGGGCGATCAGGTTGTTGACCGCTGCGAGACCTGTCACCTCGGCACGCGCGAGCCGCTTGAGATCGACGCCGGCGACATGATGTCCGCCGGGCGGCGCAACCGGCCCGACCAGATGGCGAAAGCGTTCGTCAGCCACCCGAGCAAGGAACTGCTCCAGATTCACGACCCCGAGAAGTTCGGCTGCGCGAGCTGCCACGGCGGCAACGGCCGCGCCACCACGAGCATCGAGAAGGGCCACGGCCGCCACCGCTTCTGGCTCCACCCGATGTACGAGCGCGACAACATGGAGGCCGGCTGCCAGCAGTGCCACATGCAGGATCGCGTCCTTGTCGGCTCGCCCATTCTCAACAAGGGCAAAGACCTCTTCACCGAGCGCGGCTGCGTCGGCTGCCACCGCTACGAAGGCTTCGACCGCGAGACTGATTCGCTCGCCGTCGCCCGGCAGGAGATCAAGCAGCTCGAAGAACAGGTCGCCGCCAACCGGCGCGAAGCTCTCTCCGCGCAGGCCAAACGCGACGAGTCAGGCATCAGCGACGAGGAGAACCAGCGGCTGCTCGCGCAGATCGAGTCGCTGACGGTGACGAGCAGCCAGATCGAGTCGCGCGTCGATCAGTTGAACATCCAGTCGCGCTACTTGATGCAGGATCAGAAAAAGGTCGGGCCGAACCTGAAGGACGTTCGCATCAAACTGGTCAAGGAATGGATACCCGAGTGGCTTAAAGACCCGCAGTCGTTCCGGCCCGGCACGAAGATGCCGACCTTCTGGTATCTGTCGGGCAAGGAGGGCATCAGCGTGCCCCCGGCGCGGCAGGAGGAGGAGCGCAAGGCCATCTCGGCCTACCTCTGGCAGTCGGCCTTCGACGGGCGTCTGCCGCAGCAGCCGACGGGCAACGCCGCCACCGGCAAACAACTCTTCGAGACGCGCGGCTGTCTCGCCTGCCACTCCATCGGCGATGGCGAGTCGGTCATCGGCGCGGAGTTCGCCGCCAATCTCCAGAAGGTCGGACAGAAGGCCAACTACGAATATCTCGTCCGCTGGGTACACAACCCGCGAGAGCGCACCTCGCCCTACTGCCCGAAGGAGCGCAAGGATTTGACGCCGGCCGACTACGCGGCGAAGAACCTGCCCTACGTCTTCGACGCCAACCACTCGAAGTGTCCGAACGACGGCGCCGAACTCCAAATCCAGAACATGACGGTGATGCCCAACTTCCGTCTCTCGGATCAGGACTCGCGCGACATCGCCACATATCTCAAGTCACTCTCTCCGCCGGCCACCTACCCGGACGCGTCCTACATGGACGACCCCGCCCTGAAGGCGAAGGGTGGCGAGTTGATTAAGACTTACGGCTGCGCCGGCTGCCACGAGATACGCGGCTTCGAGGAGGAGCAGAGAATCGGCAAGGAGTTGACGACCGAGGGCGCGACCCCGCTCGAACGCCTCGACTTCGCGCTGATGACGCATGAGGCCGAAGACGGTCACGACCCGCTCAACCTCTACCCCGAAAAGAAGAATGAGCGGTGGTACAACCACAAGGGATTTTTCGAGCGCAAGATCGAAGACCCGTCCATCTACGACCGTGGCAAGGAGAAGGAGCCGCAAGATCACTTGCGGATGCCCGAGCCTTTCATGAAGGACGACTGGCGCGCCGCGTTGACGACGTTCCTGCTCGGCAGCAAGGGCGACGAGGGCAGCAATGTGCCGAAGTCGTTCTATTACACCCCGAACAGTCTTCAGAAAGATATTCAGGACGGGTGGTGGGTCGTCAAGAAGTACAACTGTATGGGCTGCCACCAGATTCAGGTCGGGCAGGAGAGGCCCGCTCTCACGCGTCTGCCGTGGTACGAGGAGGCCGGCGAGCTGGGCAAGCGCCAGTGGCCGCCCGGACTACTCACGGAGGGCGCGCGCGTCGATCCGAACTGGCTCCTGCGGTTCCTGCGCGACCCCTCGCTCAGCGGGCTTTCGGAAGAAGAACTGACCGCCCACAGCGCGGGCGCGGGCGCCACGCGAGCCGGCGGGCGCGCGAGCGCGGGCGGCGCAAGCGGAGCGACGACCGCACGACCCGCCGGCGCCGCTGCGACCGCCTCCACCGCACAACTCCAACCCGCCGCGCCGGCCAGCGGTCAGGCGTCACAACCGGCCGCGGGAGGCTCCGCGCTGGGCTTGCCGCCACAGCCGGGCGAGAACATCAACGGTCTGCGCCGCAACCTCGCGCCCCGCATGCCCACCTTCAACTTCTCGCCCAACGAGCTACGCATCCTCGTGCGCTTCTTCATGGCCTACGCCTCTCAACAGGAGCCGTACATCAAGGAGCGCATCGAGCCGCTGACGCCTGAAGAGACGAGCGTCGCGCGGGCCTTCTTCTCGTCGGGTACGCAGCCGTGTCTGTCGTGTCACCTGACGGGCGACCCCACGCACGACCAGACGGCCTACGCGCCGAACTTCCTCGACGCCGCGCAGCGACTCAAACCGGCCTGGACGCTTCGCTGGATTCTCGACCCGCCGAAAATCTGG
>DASVES010000424.1:0-2202 GCA_036380435.1 Pyrinomonadaceae bacterium
GGGACCAGCTCGACGGCGTCGAGACGCGCGCGGTCAACGCTTATCTCCGGCAGCCCGCGGTGCGAATCAACACTCGTGTCGCCGTGGCCGGGGAAATGTTTGGCGGTGGCGATGACTCCGCCGTTTTGCAGCCCCTCGACAAAGGCGGCGACGTAGCGCGACACCTCCGCCGGGTCTTCGCCGTAGGAGCGCACGTTGATGACGGGGTTGGCGGCGTTGTTGTTCACGTCGGCCACGGGCGCGAAGACTTGCTGCACGCCGAGGGCGCGGGCCTCGCGCGCCGTCACCTCGCCCTGCCGGCGCGCGAAAGTGGGGTCGCCCGTCGCGCCGACGGCCATGTTCCAGGGGAAGTTGATGGTGTCTTCAAAACGCATCCCGGCGCCGGCTTCGAGGTCGGCCGAGATGAGCAGGGGGCGGCGGGCGCGCGCCTGCATCCGGTTGACGAGGTGGACGGACTCGTAGACGGGGCCGCGAAAGAGGATGATGCCGCCGACGTGGTTCTGCTCGATTTGCCGGAGCAGTGCGCGGAACTCGTCGCTCTCTTGATTGAGGAAGCGGGCGTTGATGCCGACGGAGATAAGTTGCCCGATTTTCTCGTCGAGCGTCATCGCCTTCAGCTCCGCGTCGGCCCACTTGAGCGCGTCCTTCGACGGGCTGCGCGGGTAGGGATTGTTGGTAGATGTTGCGTATGCGACTACGGATGCTGACTCAGCACTCGTCGCCCCTGTCACGCTCAGCATGCCTGAAGGCGTGAGCAGAGAAGCCGCCAGTAAGAGCGGCGTCAGAGTTTTCCGCCGTAGGTTTCCAGTACTGATATGCCTGATCTTCATGTTAGAAAGCTCGAATCATCTGACCTTGTGTCTGTAGGGGCAGGGACAAGTCCACTGCCCGTGCTGCGAAGCAATTAACATGGATGGGCAGGATAGTTAGGATGAGAAGATTTGAAATCTGAAATCTCAAATCTGAAATCTCAAATCAGCGCTTTCTTCATCCTACCCATCCTGTCCATCCATGTTAATTATTCTTCCCCAAAGACGGGCAGGAACAAGCCCTGCCCCTACAAATGCAAATTTAGTCGGCCGCATCCGGGGCAAGCTCGTCCTGCTTGTCCAGCGGGGCGGGCGCGAAGGCGTAGCTCGCCGCCCACGCCACGAAGAAGGTGATGGCGCTGCCGATGAGCACGTACCACGTCCACGCAATCGGCGTCCAGAAGCGTATGTAGAGCATCACGGTCATGCTCGTAATCATCCCGACGAGCGCGGGCGGCTCGCCCACGCGCCGCAGGAAGGCGCCGACGAGGAAGACGCCGAGCACGGGGCCGTTGAAGAGCGAGGCGACCGAGAGCGCCTGATCGAGCGCCGAGCGCGTGGTCTGCATGAAGAGGAGCGCGATGAGGATTTGCGCGACGCCCCACAGCAGCGTCAGCCAGTGCGAGACACGCAGGTAATGCCGGTCGTCGCGGCGCGGGCGGAACGGGCGGTAGAGGTCGTTGACGGCCGTCGCGGCGATGGCGTTCAGAGACGACGAGAGCGCCGCCGCGAAGATGGCCGCGACGACGAGACCCGAAAGGCCCGACGGCAAATGTCGCGTGATGAAGTCGGGGAAGACGCGGTCGCCCCCCGTGAACGGGAACGACGCGGTCGCGGACTGCGCGAAGGCCGGGTCGGCGAGACACTTCGCGGCCGCGTCGGGCAGCAGGCGCGCGCAAGACTCGGCGTAGTTCGTGTAGAGCGGGTCGTTGTAGGGCTGGTAGAAGGCGTAGAGCAACACGCCGATGATGAGGAAGCCGATGAACTGCGCGAAGACGACCGCGCCGCTCGACAGCAACGCGGCGGCCGCGCGGCGGGGCCGGTCGGTACACAGGTAACGCTGCACGAGATACTGGTCGGTGCCGTGCGTGCTCATCGTCAGGAAGCAGCCGCCGATGAGTCCGGCCCAGAGCGTGTAGGTCTTCGTCAAATCGAACGGCAAGCTGAAGCTCAGGCTCCGCCCCGTGAGCGGCAGGCCGAACGAGTAGTTCGTCTGGCGCAATCCCATGTCGATAACGTCGAACTTGCCGGCGGCCTCGCCGAGCGCCCACGCCCCGCCAAAGCCGCCGCCGATGGCCGAGGCGAGGACGAGCGCGGCGGCGAGCGCGCCCGTGAGATAAATTCCGAGCTGCACGACCTCGACCCAGATGACCGCCTCCATCCCGCCGAAGTA
>DASVES010000425.1:0-7517 GCA_036380435.1 Pyrinomonadaceae bacterium
GCCCGGGCTGGTTTCGCGTGAACTGAACACCTTATCTGTCGGATCATTTCCTCAAGGTAGAAGGCTTGGGCCGTCGCGGGCGGGGCCGCGGCCCCGCCTGCGACGGCCTTCCGCCTCACTTGGTGAACTTGAAGTTGGCGATGTGGACGCTGCCGTCGTTCAGCGTGATGACGAGCTGACGACAGGTGTTCGCCCATTCCTTCTCCGACTTCCAGATATAGCTGTAGCGGTCGCTGGCGGCGTCGTAGTTCAGGCTGCTCCCGCCCGCCGTCACCGTCTCCTCGACGGGATCCAGCGGCGCCTGGGCGTCGCACGGGATGGTCCCCGACGCAGGGGAGCCTACGGCGAAGATCCCCAGCCCCTTGTTCCCGCTCAGACTGAACTTGACCGGGATGGCGCTGCCCGCCTTCACCACGTTCAGGGTAGGTACGGTGTCCACCGGCGAGAAGAAGCCGGTGAAGTTGTAAAGCACCGTGACGTTGAAGCTGCACGACGAGGTATTGCCCGCGTCGTCGGTCGCCGACGCCGTCACGTTGGTCGTGCCGACGTTGAAGATCGAGCCGGAGGCGATGGTCGTCGTCACGGGGACGCTGGCGTCGCAGGAATCCGTCGCCGTCGGCGCGAAACTCACCGGCATCGAGACGGCCGTGGAGTTCAGCGGGAGGTAGACGACGATGTCGGCCGGGCAACTCATCACCGGCGCCGTCGTATCGACCACGTTCACCGTGCGCGTGACCGGCGTGGCCGCATTGCCGGCCGCGTCGGTGGCGTTGTAAGTGATCGTGTAGGTGCCCGGAACGTTCACGTTAACGGTTCCCGAAGGCGTGGCCGCGAAGTTGGCCGAGCAGTTGTCCGAGGCGGTCGCCCCGAGTTCGGTGTAGGACGTGTGGCATTCCACGACCTGCGGGTTGGCCCCGTCGAGCGCGATGGTCGGCGCCGCGCCGTCGGCGACCGTGATGGTCTGCGAGGCGCTCGCCGTGTTGCCGTGCGAGTCGGTGGCCGTGTAGGTGCGCGTGATGACGAGCGGGTTGGCGACCGAGCCGGCGCCGCCGTTGTCGGTCTGCGTCACCCCGACTGTCGGCGCGCCGCAGCTGTCGTAAGGCTGGCCGCCGGGCACGAGATCGCCGCTGGCGTCGCGCACGAGCTGGCCGGTGTTGTCAAGCAGGGGCCCGCCAGCCTGAGACGCACTGGCCGCGGGCACCTCGCTCGGGCAGACATAAGTGGCGTTCGCGGGGGCGTAGATCACCGGCGGCGTCTTGTCTCTGATGGTGATGATCTGCGTGTCAGTGGCCGTGTTGCCGGCGGCGTCGGTCGCCGTGTAGGTGACGGTCGTGGCCCCGATGGGGAAGAAGTTGCCTGCCGGCACGCCCGTGCGCGCGACATTTACGACGCAGTTATCACTCACGTCGGGAGTCCCCAGTTGGCTCTCGGGGACGATCAGGCCGCACACCCCGGTCTGCTCGGCCTGCGTATCCAAAAGCACGTCGGGCGGCGCGTTGATGGCGGGATCCGTCTCATCGTCCGCGCAGGTATCCGAGGTCACGATGATCTTCTGGGTGCAGGTCGAGCTGAGGCCGTTGCTGGTATCCGTAGCCGTCCAAGTGATGTGCGTCGTCCCGATGGGGTAGGGCGCGTTCAGGAGTTCGTTGTCACTCCTCTGACCCGACACGGACACGCCCGACGAAGGGCTGGTTGACGGCGTCCCCGGATTGACGGTCGCCTCGGACTCGCCGGCCGGGGCCGCCACGACCACATCGCCGGGGCAGGTGACGGTCGGAGCGCCTGCCGTGACGACCGTGACGTCGAAGGTGCAAGCGCCGGCGCCCTCGGTCGATGAGACGCTGACGTTCGTCGTGCCGAGGGGGAAGAAGGAGCCGGACGGCGTGTTGCTGCTAATCTCACCGCAGTCGCCCAAGCCCTCCGCGCTGGAGAAGGTCACGAAGGCGCCCGGGTTCCCGCCCTGCGTGGCGTTCGCCACGACGGTGATGTCGTCCGGGCAGTTCAGCGCGCACGTCGCGGCCGTCACTTCGCCGGTGATGTTCGTGGTGGCGGTCGATTCGTTGTCGCCCTCGTGCAACTCCTCCTCCTCCTCGAGGTCGTTCGTGACGGTGACGCTGTGGTTGACCTCGGTGCCGGCCGCCGTGCCGGTGTCCACCGTGTAGACGAAGGCGAACTCGGCGGTCTCGCCGGCGGCCATGCTCGCGAGCGTGCACGTCGAGCCGCTCGGCCGGGTGCAGGTGAAGGCGGGGCCGGACTGCTGGACCGGCGGGACGGTGTCGAAGGTCGCGTTGTTGGCCGGCGTCTCGGTCAGGACAACGTCGGTGGCGGCGTCGGGGCCGGTGTTGGTGACGACCACGAGGTAGGTGATGCTGTGGCCGGCGGCGTAGCTCGAAATGCGCCGGTCAATGGCGTCGTAGACGGAGAGGTCTACCGCCTTGTTCGCGGCGTCGCTCACCGAGAAGAAGGACGCCTTGCGCAGCGAGCCGTCGCTCGCCGTGGAGAGGTAGAGCTTCCACCCGCCGCGCGCGCCGACGACGCGCGTGGCCGTCGGCGAAGCCGTGCTCACGCTGTCAGTCTGGAGGATGGTTCCCTCGGGGCTGATCCAGTAGACGACGCGCTCAAAGCCCAGCACCCCCGACAGGTTCGTGGCCTTCGCGCAGGCCGTCTCGCCGGCAGCGAAGCTCGTCTTCGGCGTCACGCAGTCGGCTGCAAAGGATTCGACGTCTTCCGGACCAGCCTGCATGAACAACGCCGCGGGAGGCGCGGCCGCGGCCGTGGAGAAAGGACTATCGGAGCTGTGCCCGGCGGCTCCGTTCAGTCCGGCGCCGGGGGCGCTCGTGGAGACGGAAGCCGGAGAAGAAGTGGAGTCGGAGCCAGCTTCCGCGGCGGTTGAAGCCGCGCGGCGGAAGGTGGCAGAGCCTTGATGTGGGTAGAGGGCCAGTGCCAGCAGCCCGACCAGCACCGCGAAAGCCACGGTACGGAGGCCGGCGACGTTAGCGCGTTTCTTACTTTTCGCGCTCGGCGTCGTTTTTTGAAGGATGGCTGATATTTTGCGGTGGCGGGGCAGGGGGGTAACTCGGCGTTCCATATTCCGTCTCTCCACTTTTTGATTTTTACTTAAGTTGTGCCGCTCTCTTCCACCGCGCTTTAAACTTCAGTACTTCGCCGGGCGTGATGTCCGTCTGTCGGTCGGGAGCTGAAGGCATGAGATGGGCAAGAGCTTCTGAGGCGTCATGAAAGGAGTGGTACTTTTCGAGTGACTGTTAGTTGCTTGCTAACCAGGTAACAGGCTTGGCGTGGAAACACCGGAGGCGAAGTAAATCCGGGGGCACGTCTAGCAGATTCAAACCCTGACAGGGGACGCATCGTATGCCAAACGTCGTCCCGGCGTCAAGGAAATAATTCATAACTCTCGCGGAATCGTGTCGGCAGTATGCTGGACGGCTTTTCTTGACACTCTGAGAAATGCCTCCTTATACTCAAAAACTTCAGACAGCCGGTAGCTCCAGTCATCCGCACATGCTAATTATCTCATCCGATAGACTAAGGATTTCATAGCCCGGCAAGTTGTACTTAGCCTCCGACATTTTCGGGCCAGGATCGAAATCAAGTATGCGTAAATTGTTCGTTACCGGCGGGGCCGGCTTCATCGGCTCGGCCTTCATCAGATTATTGCTCGACGAGTCGCCGGACTGCCTCGTCACCAACTTCGACGCGCTCACCTACGCCGGCAATCTCGACAACCTCTCGGGCCTCGACGGCGACTCGCGCCACCGCTTCGTCCGCGGCGACATCGGCGACCGCGCCGGCGTCCTCTCCGCGCTCGAAGAGGGCACGGAGGCGATAGTCAACTTCGCCGCCGAGTCGCACGTCGATAGGAGCATCGCCTCGGCCGACGAGTTCATTCGCACCAACGTCCTGGGCACGCAGGTTCTCCTCGACGCGGCGCGTGAGCGCGGCGTCAAAAAATTCGTGCAGGTCTCGACCGACGAGGTGATGGGGAGCCTGCCCGACGACGACACGGCCTTCTTTACCGAGGCGTCGCCGTTTGAGCCGAACAGCCCCTACTCGGCCTCGAAGGCCGCGGCCGAGCACTTCGTCCGCGCGGCGCAGCACACGCACGGCCTCGACACAGTCGTCACGCGCTGCGGCAACAACTACGGGCCGCGCCAGTTCCCCGAGAAATTCCTGCCGCTCATCATCTCGAACGCGATGCGCGACGAACCGCTCCCGCTCTACGGCGACGGGCGCTACACGCGCGACTGGATTTACGTCGAAGACCACTGCCGCGCCATCCTCATGGTGATGCAAAAGGGTCGCTCGGGCGCGGCCTACAACATCGGCGCGCGTAACGAGCGGCGCAACCTCGAAGTCGCCGAGTCGGTGCTCCGTAAACTCGGCAAGCCGCTCTCGCTCATCCGCCACGTCAAAGACCGCCCCGGCCACGACCGCCGCTATGCGATTGACCCTTCCAGGGTCGAGACCGAGTTGGGCTGGCGACCGCGCGAGACCTGGGAGACGGGCCTGGAGAAGACTGTGCGCTGGTACGCCGAAAACGGCGAGTGGGTCGAGCGCGCGCGCAGCGGCGCCTACCGCGAGTACTACGAGCAGCAGTACGGGAAAATTTAGAGGTCAGAGGTCAGAGGTCAGAGGTTAGTGAAAGGCGGATTGGTTTTTACTGACCTCTAACCTCTGACCTCTGACCTCTTCTCTTAATGCTTATGAAAATTCTTGTGACGGGCGCAGGCGGGATGGTCGGCCGCGCTCTGGTCAAACACTGCGAGGGCCGCGGCGACGAGGTGCGGCCCTTCGACCGCGCCGCTCTGGACATCGCCGACGAGCGGGCCGTCTCCGAGACAATCGGGCGCGAGCGGCCCGAGGCGGTCGTCAACTGCGCGGCGTGGACTGACGTGGACGGCTGCGAAGACGACCCCGCGCGCGCCCACGCCGCCAACGCGCTCGGCCCCGAGCATCTGGCCGCCGCCTGCCGCCGCGCCGGCGCCGTGCTCGTCACCATCTCGACCGACTACGTCTTCGACGGCCGCAAAAGTGGCTTCTACACGCAGCGCGACGAACCGAACCCGCAGAGCGTCTACGGCCGGGCCAAGCTCGAAGGCGAGCGCCGCGCGCAGTCGGCGTGCGCGCGCTCCATCGTGGTGCGGACGGGCTGGATTTTCGGCGAGGGCGGAAAAAGTTTTCTGAGCCGCGTCGTCGAAACGGGGCGGCGCGGCGAGCGTCTCAAGGCCATCCAGGACGCATGGGGAACGCCGACCTACGCGGACGACCTCGCCGCGCGCCTGCGCCGGCTCGCCGAACTCGACCTGCCCGGCGTCTACCACGTGGCCAACGCCGGCGACGGCACGAGCTACTACGAGTTCACGCGCGCCGCGCTCGGGGCGGCCGGGGGCGACGTGTCGCTGATCGAGGGAGTGAGCGTAGACTCACTCTCGCGGCCCGCGCCCCGGCCACGCAACTCGCGCCTGCGCTGCCTGCTCTCCGAGGCTGTGGGGCTGCCGCCGCTCCCCGACTGGCGCGAGGCGCTGGCGCGCTTCGTGGCCGTCGGCGCTCGGGAGTGAGTGGCGGGCGCCCGCTCCGGGGGGCGCGTCGCAGGCTTTTAGGTCACTCGGCGGGCCGGGCGGGCGCGTGTAAAAACGCGGGCCGGCGTTAGTTTTCCACAGCTCTCGGTTTTGCCGCGTCGCCCGCGTTTGGTATGATTTCGGGCGCTGACCCGACGGCCCGAGATTCTGTTCCTATTCTGAAGAGGTTTTAAGCATTATGATGTCCGAAGACAACCGGCTGCTCCCTGTCACCACGATAGATCGCGCCCTCGACCGCCCCTTGAGCGATCTGGCGGCGAGCGCCAAGGGGGGCTACGGCGCCTCGTCGAACGACCCGACGCACCTGCGCGACTATCTCAATGTCGTCCTCAAGCGCAAGTGGCTCATCCTCAGCCTCGTGCTCGTCGTCACGACGCTCGTCACCATCCAGATGTACCGCATGCCGACTGTCTTTGAAGCGGAGACGACGCTCCAGATCGACCCCAAGCGCGAGAGCATCCTCGCCCGCAAGGACCAGATCGTCATCAACACGGGCCGCGGCGGCGGCGACGCCGTCTACGCCCAGACGCAGCTCCGTCTGCTGGAAAACCGCGCGCTCGCCCGCCAGGTCATCCGCACGCTCGACCTCCAGAACAACCCCGCCTTCCTCGGCGACCAGGCGCAGGCGAGCTTCGTCTCGTCGCTGCGCCGCATCTTCCTGCGTGAGAAGAAGGGCACGCGCTCGACGGCCGAAGACCAGAGCATGGGCACCATCCCCGAGGTGACGTGGGAGAACTCGCGCGACGAGAAGCTGACGGCCGAGGAGCTGCGCCGCTTCGAGCCTTATGAGGACACGCTGGCCGCCAACCTCAAGGTCGAGCCAGAGACGGGCACCAACCTCGTCAAGCTGCGCTACCGCCACACCGACCCCGAGATGGCGCAGAAGATCGTCAACACGCTGGCCAACATTTTCGCCTACAACAACTTCGACCGCGAGACGTCCGGCTCCGACCGCAACACCCGTGTCCTGGCCGAGAAGATCGCCGAGCTGCAACTGAAGATCACGCAACTCGAGGAGCGGAAGTACAACTACGCCAAGGCGAACAATCTGCCCTTCGACACCAAGCAGGGCTCCGATCTGGAGGCCGAGCGCCTCGCCATCCTGAGCCGCCAGGTGCTTGAGGCCGAGAACTTACTGAAGGAGGCCGAGACGCAGTGGAACGAGGCCAAGAAGGGCGACCCGCAGACGATCCCGCAGGTGCAGGACAACCAACGCGTCCAGAAGCTACGCAACCAGCTCGACGAGTTGGAGCAGCAGAAGGCCGAGCTGATGGAGGTCTACACGGAAGAGCACCCGCAGGTGAAGAAGCTCGATAAGAAGATCACCGCGCTCAGCGCGTCGATGAAGAAGGCGCCCACCGACATCGTCAGCTCGCTGGAGAAACGCTACCGCGCCGCTCAGGAGAAAGTGTCGAAGCTCAAGACCGACTACTTCCGGCAAAAGGGCACGACCACCACGCAGAGTCTGGCGATGATCCAGTACGGCACGATCCTTCAGGACCTGGAGACGAACAAACAGGACTTGAACGTGCTGCGCCAGCGCCTGCGCGAGATCGAGAACGTGAACGTTGACCGCATCAACAACGTGAGCGTGACGACCTACAGCCGGCGCGGCAACCCCGTCGGGCCGCCGCGCGTGCGGAACATCATGCTCGCGCTCCTGCTCTCTCTCGGCGCCGGCGTCGGCCTCGCCTTCCTGCTCGACTACCTCGACGACACGCTCAAGAGCGTCGATGACGTTGACCGCTACCTGCACCTGCCGTCGCTCGCGCTCATCCCGGCCACCCGCGGCGAGAGCCGCTCGCGTCTCAAGAGCGGCGGCCCCGCGCCGGCCGAGGGCGAGGTTACGGCGCTGGCGCTCACCACGGACGTGAGCTCGCCCGTCGCCGAGGCTTACCGCCACCTGCGCACTTCGCTCCT
>DASVES010000426.1:0-3738 GCA_036380435.1 Pyrinomonadaceae bacterium
GACTTTCGCAGAGGCGTCTGCGCGAGGCCATTCGCGCCGGGCAACTGAGGGCGCAGATCATCGGCCGCGGCTGGCGCATCAAGCGCACCGACCTCGAAGACTACGTGCGCGACCTCTGACATTAAGAGTCTGTTTCCAAACCTCAACGCGGGTGATAACTGTAGGGGCAGGGCTTGTCCGCGGCCCGTTACCAACGGAAGCAATTAACATGGATGGACAGGATAATCAGGATAAGAGATTTGAAATTTGAAATCTCAAATCTGAAATCAGCGCTTTCTTTATCCTACCCATCCTGCCCATCCATGTTAATTCTTCTGTAGGCACGGGCCGCGGACTTGCCCTGCCCCTACAGTTTTGCCACGCGCTTTGAGTGTTAAGTATGAGGCGCAACAGAAAAGGGAGGGCCGAAGCCCTCCCCTGTCGTATCGTGCGGTCGCCAGTGTCGCTGGCCGAGCGCGTCGAGTTACAAGTCCTACCAGTTGACGACCAATTCCTCCTGAGCCTCCCAGACGGGCACGTCGTCGCGGATGGCCGCGCGGTGCAGCCGCTCGGGCGCGGCGAGCAGACGCCCGGCGCCGACGGCGACCGCCGCCAGCGGGTCTTCCGCCACGGCCACATGCAGGCGCAGCTCCTTCTGCAAGCGTTCCGCCATCCCGCGCAAAAGCGCCCCGCCGCCCGTCAGGATCGCTCCCGTCTCGTAGATGTCGGCCGTCACATCGGGCTTCGACTCCTCGATGGCCTTGCGCGCACCAGCGATGATTTCCGAGATCACCGGCTCCAGCGCCTCGCGTATCTCCGCCGCGGAGACTTCGACCACCTTCGCCAGCCCGTCGGTCAACTGCTTGCCGACAACTTCCATCTTCTTCTGCTTGGACTCGTCTTCGACAGCTTCGGCCGCGCCGAGTTCCTTCTTCAGACCTTCGGCGGCGCGCTCGCCTAATTGCATCTCGTACTTCGAGCGCACGTAGTCGCGGATGGCCTCGTCCATCGCGTTGCCGGCGACGCTCAGGCTGTGCGAGGCGACGACGGCGCCCGAGGCGACGATGGCGATGTTGGTGGTGCCGCCGCCGATGTCCACGACGAGGTGCGCGCGCTCGTCCTCGAAGGTGAGACCCGCGCCGAGGGCGGCGGCCAGTCCCTCGTCAACCAGATCGACCCGCGTGGCCTTGGCGTCGCGGGCGGCGTCGCGCACCGAACGCTGCTCGATGGGAGTGGAGGAGCCGGGCACGCCCACTACCATGTGGCTGCGTCGATGGTTGCTGCCGAGCACGCGGCGGATGAACTGCGTGAGCATCTTCTCGGCCGCCTCGAAGTTGTTGATGGTGCCGCCGCGGATGGGGCGGAAGACCTCCACGTCCTTCGGCTCGCGGCCGAGCATCTTGTAAGCCTCGGCGCCGACTTCGAGCACCTCGCCCGTGTACTTGTGGATGGCCACCGCCGACGGCTCGTTGAGGACGACGCCGCGCTCGGGCGCGTAGATGAGCGTATTGACCGTGCCGAGGTCGATGGCCAGATCGTCCGTAAAGAAGTTTCCCAGAATGTTCATAAAGCTCTCCGGTGACCGAAAAACCGATGCGAGGAGTTATCGCACACAGGATTCAACGAACAGGTGGCAAACCGCGTACCATTTGGCGCAGGTGTGTCCGGCCGCGGGATTTAAGGCAGTGAGGTGGGGGGCGCGTTTCGATTCGAGACAACCACTCGCACATTCCGCCGCCTGTCGTGGGCGGAAGACGGACGCCGTTAATTGCGGCCTACTACGGCAAATACTGCCCATACGAATGGGCGACGGCAATCACTTGCGATTTGCTCGTGAGTAGATATTCAAACGGCGAATGGGTCGTCTGATTCCAGGTTTTGAGAACTGACGATTTCGTAGAGTGAGGCGGCGCTGGATTTGGAGACCTGCTTGCCGGTGGGAATTTCTGTGACCCGGACGGTCAGAATGCTTCGCACACGCTTCAAAGTGATTTCATCGCCGGCGCGCACCTCGCGCGAAGAACGCGCCGCCACGCCGTTCACCAGCACCACCCCGGCCTCGCACAACTCCTGCGCCAGCGTGCGCCGCACCACGAGCCGGCTCGCCCGAAGGAAGAGATCAAGACGCATAAGGATGGTGATAAGTGATGAGTGATAAGTGATAAGTGATGAGTGATAAGAAAGAATAGTGTCGTCTTCTTCTCTTTCTTATCACTTATCACTCATCACCTATCACTGTTTTTGAGGTTTCTTATCCTTGGAATTTTTGTCGCCGGAGTCCTTGCTCACCGTGGCCGGCTGATCCTTGTCGAGGAACGGCTGGAGGACTTCCTTGTAATTATCCGCGGGCTTGATGTAGGCCTCCTTGCGGAGGCTGGCGATGTAGGCGACGCGCTCTTTGTCGAGGCGACCGCCGTCGCGCAGCATCTCGTTACGCACCTGATTCTCGTTGTAGACGTCGTCGCGCTCGTGAACTTTGTAGATGACGAAGCCCTCGTCGGTCTGGACGGCGTCGGTGATCTGGTTGGCCTTGAGCGGCTTGATGGCGTCGGCGATCTTCTGGCTGACGGACGCCAGGTCGGAGACGAGGAACCAGCGCGGCTTACCATTGTCTTCGATGCGGCCTTTGGTCTTCTTCGACACGCGCTCACCGTTCACCTCGCGCTCGGAGTTGGCCTCGGCCAACGCGCCGAAGTCGCCGCCGGCGCGCGCCTGCGCGACGAGCTGCGCGGCCTTGGCGCCCACCTCCTCGGGCTTGCGCCCGGCCGTGCTCAGGAAAATCTCCGAGAGCGTCACGCTCTGAAACTTGTCGCGGTGCTCGGCGTGATACTTCTGCAACTCGGCGTCCGTGAAGCCGTAGTAAATCTTCGCGTCCACCTCCTGCTGGAAGACGGCCTGCTTGGTGAACTGCGCGCGCAGCGTCTGGCGAATCTCCTCGGGCGTGATGCCCTCGCCCCTCATCGCCTCCTCGCAACGCTCCAGCGTCGGGAGGTTCTGTCCCTTGCACACGCGCAGCATCTCGCGATTGACCTCGGCCTCGATGCGGTCGCTTAAGCCACCGATGTCTTTGCCCTTCTGGATCAGGAGCGCCTCGGTGATGAGGCTGAAGATGATCTCGGGCTGGCGCTTGGCGAGTTCGGCCTCGGCCTCCGGCTCGCCCATGCCGCGCGCCTTGAGCGCCTCCTTGAACGACTTCATCTCGCGTCTGAGCTGCGAGAGCATGACCACGTCGTTGTTGACCTGCACGACCGGCTCGTCGAGGACGATGGCGGTGCCCTCCTCCTCCTGCGCGCGCGCGACGGGGGCGGCGACGAACACCAGAAGCAACGCGGCGAAGACGGCGCGCGCCAGTAAGTTAAATTTCACAGCTTTTAAACTCCTCACAGTTTTATTTCGTGTGCCGGGATTGATGATTTTACAAGCCGGGTGGCGCTATCAGACGGCAAGCCTTCCGGTCGCGAACGGAACGGGCATTCTAATCCGCCGCGCGCAACTCCAGCAACGTGCGGTGCGCGACCTCGATGAGCGAGCCGCCCTCCCCTTCAATTGCCTCCAACCGCAACACGCCGCTTGGCGAGAAGCTGGCGCCCGTTGCGCCGCCCACGAGTGCGAGCAGCCGCTCGGGCGAGACGCGCGCGTTCTCCCTTAGCTTCAGGGCCAGCCCCGTCGGCGTCCGGTCGATGGAGACGACCCCAACGGCCTCGGCCATTCGTCGCAGACGCGCGTAAGCGAACAGGCTCTCGACCGGCTCGGGCGGAC